>NZ_JBFODK010000021.1:16722-142023 GCF_040908275.1 Aeromonas sp. R4-3 | reverse complement strand
CGATGCTGTGAGTGCCCACACAGATTGCTTGATTCAAATTGTTAAAGAGCGACGCAACAGTTCGTTGCTGCGGGAGTGGAATTCTACTCAACCGCCTTCTCGAGTCAAGCCTTATTTTCAAAGGCTTTTCGAGGTTATCGACCTGGTTGTTTGCGTTGCCGCTTACCCTGTCGATGGAGGCGCATTATAGGGAGCTGGCTCGGATTGGCAAGGGTGATTTCGCATAAAATTCGCATTTTCAGCTCAACCGCTCACCAATCAACCATGGTGGTGTTTTAATGTTCAAGAAGGGTTCCGTATGCAGGCACTTTCTACCCCTGGCCGGGTCAAGGGTGTCGGTAGATCAAGGTTGTATCGAATTGCCTTTCCCGAACACCATAACCATGGTGATCGGGATCCGGCCTTCGGGTAACATAGCGCCCCTTTGCGATTCTCACACTCTTGGGCTTTGGAGAGTTTAATGCCTTTTGCACTTGGCCAGCGTTGGATTAGTGATACAGAGACGGATCTGGGGTTGGGGACTGTCGTTGCTGTTGAAGGACGCATGGTTACCCTGTTGTTTCCGGCTACCGGTGAAAACCGCATGTATGCCAAAGAAGAGGCGCCGGTGACCCGGGTCAGCTTCAATGTGGGCGATCAGATTGTCACTCACGAAGACTGGACCATGACGGTCGAAGAAGTGCAGGAAAAAGACGGGCTGCTTATATATGTAGGTGTACGCACCGACAACGATGAGCCCGTTGCCCTCAAGGAAGTGTTTCTCAGCAACTTTATCAAGTTCAACAAGCCGCAGGATCGCCTGTTCGCCGGTCAGATTGACCGGATGTCCCGCTTTACCCTGCGCTACGAGGCGCTGATCAACCAGCACCAACGCCGTCGCAACCCGACTCGCGGTCTGGCCGGTGGCCGGGTCAGCCTGATCCCGCATCAGCTCTATATCGCCCATGAAGTGGGTCACCGCTATGCACCGCGCGTATTGCTGGCCGATGAGGTGGGCCTGGGCAAGACCATAGAAGCGGGCATGGTCATCCATCAGCAACTGCTCTCAGGTCGCGCCCATAGAGTGCTGATCCTGCTGCCCGAAACCTTGCAGCACCAGTGGCTGGTCGAGATGCTGCGCCGCTTCAACCTGCACTTCTCCCTGTTTGACGAGGAGCGCTGCATCGAGGCGTTCGCCGATGCGGAGAACCCCTTCGAGACCGAACAGCTGGTGATCTGCAGCCTCGACTTCCTGCGCAAGAAGCGTCGTCGCTTCGAGCAGGTGCTGGAAGCCGAGTGGGATCTGCTGGTTGTCGACGAAGCGCACCATCTGGAGTGGAGCGAGGAGGCGCCGAGCCGTGCCTACGAAATGGTGGAGGCGCTGGCCGAACAGGTGCCTGGTGTGCTGCTGCTGACCGCCACCCCGGATCAGCTGGGCCACCAGAGCCACTTTGCCCGTTTGCGCCTGCTCGACCCGGAGCGTTTCTACGACTATGAGGCCTTCCTCGCCGAGGAACAGGCCTACGGTCAGGTCGCCAGCGCGGCGCAAGAGCTGCTGAATGGCGAGACTCTGAGCGATGAAGCCAGG
Organism: Aeromonas sp. R4-3; assembly: GCF_040908275.1. Classification (NCBI taxonomy): domain Bacteria; kingdom Pseudomonadati; phylum Pseudomonadota; class Gammaproteobacteria; order Aeromonadales; family Aeromonadaceae; genus Aeromonas; species Aeromonas sp. R4-3. Next base: position 140,456 of record NZ_JBFODK010000021.1, on the reverse strand, counting down.
CAGATCCTCGCCAGCCAGCTGGAAGGGCTGGACTTAAGCGATGCTGCCGCCCGTCAGCAGGCAGTCGCCAGGTTGCTGGATCAGCATGGCACCGGCCGGGTGCTGTTCCGCAACAGCCGCGCCAATATTCAGGGCTTCCCCGAGCGTCACCTCAACGTCTACCCCATGCCGCTGCCGGAGCAGTACAAAACTGCCATCAAGGTAATGGGCATGATGGGTGGCAATGGTGGCGATCTGCAGACCCGCGCCCTGCGCTACCTCTACCCCGAGAAGATCTTCCAGCAGTTCGAAGGCGACAACGCCACCTGGACCCAGTTCGATCCCCGCGTCGACTGGTTGCTGGAGCTGCTGCTCTCTGCTCGCCAGCAGAAGGTGCTGGTGATCTGCTCCGAAGCGGCCACCGCCATCGCGCTGGAAGAGGCGCTGCGTACCCGTGAAGGGATCCGCGGCACAGTGTTCCATGAAGGGATGTCTATCCTCGAGCGGGACAAGGCGTCCGCCTATTTCGCGCAAGAGGATGGTGGCGCCCAGGTGCTGCTCTGCTCAGAAATCGGTTCAGAAGGTCGCAACTTCCAGTTTGCCAGCCATCTGGTGCTGTTCGATCTACCCCTCAATCCGGATCTGCTGGAACAGCGCATCGGTCGTCTGGACCGTATCGGTCAGCAGAATACCGTCGAGATCCACGTTCCTTATCTGGAAGGGACTGCCCAGCGCGCCCTGCAGCTCTGGTATCACGATGGTCTGGATGCGTTCGAGCAGACCTGCCCGACTGCCCGCCCGGTATTCGAAGCGGTACGTGGCGAACTGTTCGAGCTGCTGGCCGCCAACACCGGCGATCAGGTGACCCTCGACGCCCTGCTGATCAAGACCCGCGAGCTGCACGAGCCGCTCAAAGCCCGACTGGAACAGGGACGCGATCGCCTGCTGGAGATCCACTCCAGCGGTGGCGCCGCCGCCCAGCTGCTGGTCGACAAGCTGGCCGCCGAAGATGATGACACTGGCATGGTCTCCTTCGCCCTCAAGATGTTCGACGAGATCGGCGTCAATCAGGATGACAGGGGCGAGAACGCGCTGGTGCTGACCCCCGGGGATCACATGCTGGTCTCCAGCTTCCCGGGCCTGCCGCAAGATGGCATGACCATCACCTTCGATCGCAACACCGCCCTGTCGCGGGATGACATGGCGCTGCTCTCCTGGGATCACCCCATGATGCGCGGCGGTATCGACCTGATCCTGGGCTCCGAGATCGGTGCCACCTCGGTAGCACTGCTCAAGAACAAGGCGCTGCCCATCGGCTCCATCCTGCTTGAGCTGATCTTCGTTGCCGAATCTGCGGCCCATCCCCAGCTCTACCGCTTCATGCCGCCGACGCCAATCCGTCTGCTGATGGACAAGAACGGCCAGAATCTGGGTGAGAAAGTGGCGTTCGATGCCTTCAACCGTCAGCTGACTCCGGTCAATCGCCACCTCGGCAGCAAGCTCGTGACTGCATCCCAGCCGGTGATCCACGGTCTGATTGGCAAGGGCCAGGCCATTGCCGAAGAGCTGAAAGCCGGGATTGTCGACAAGGCCCGCGCCCAGATGGCGCAGACCCTGCAGCAGGATCTGGATCGTCTGGAAGCGCTCAAGGCGGTCAACCCGAACGTGCGCGACAGCGAACTGGATTATCTGCGCAATCTGCAGGCAGAATTGCACCACCTGATCGATCAGACCCAACTCAAGCTGGACGCAATCCGCTTTATCGTGGTCACCCATAACTGATGGGGGCTTGCCCCCACCTTCTGATGCGAGACATTTATGTTTGAATACTCACCGCCTCTGGAACCCTGGCTCGATATCCTGTTCAAGGACAAGGACATCATGGTGGTCAACAAGCCCACTGGCCTGCTGAGCGTCCCCGGGCGCGGCCCCGAGAATGAAGACAGCGTCCTGCATCGGGTGAAACAGCAGCACCCCAAGGCGGCGGCAGCTCATCGCCTCGACATGTCCACCACTGGCGTCATTGTCATTCCCCTCAATCCCAATTCCCATCGGGAGCTGAGCCGACAATTTCGCGAGCGGGAAACCGAGAAGCACTACCTCGCCTGGGTGTGGGGCGAGCCGGAGGCAGACTCGGGTCAGGTCGACCTGCCGCTCTGCGTCGACTGGCCCAACCGCCCGAAACAGAAGGTTGACTTTGAGGAGGGACGTCACGCCCTGACTCTGTGGGAAAAGCTGAAGGTGGAGAACGGCAACAGCCTGATCAAGCTGACCCCTATCACGGGTCGCTCCCATCAGCTGCGCGTCCATATGCTGGAGCTGGGGCACCCGATTCTGGGTGACAACCTCTATGCCCATCCGGATGCACTGGCGGCGGCCCCCCATCTCTACCTGCATGCGGCCATGCTGACCATCAGCCACCCTCGCAGCGGCGAGCGGATGACCTTCGAAGCCCCGGCCCCCTTCCAGCTCTGATCCGAAGGGATGCGAAGCAAATCGCAGAGATAAAAAAGCCCCCATCGCGAGATGGGGGCTTTTTCATTAGGGTCAGACGCGAATATCGATCCTGCTTCCGAGGGAAGCGCTGGCCGATGTCGGCGCTGCCGGAGCGGACTGAGCTGCTGTTGCCAGCAGTTTCAAAGCCGACTCGCCCTCCTGGGTCTGCTGCTTCTTGGCCAGGCTGGCCACCATCAGTGCAGAACCAAACGACGCATTTGCAGAGCTAGAAATATCCATTGTGTACCTCCTGCCTAAACACTATCGGCCAGAACGTGGCAGACATGAGCCATATCGTTCAGAGCAGGTATGCCTTGTTCGGCGCACGCCGTGCCAGCCAGCGCTCCTCCATCTCCAGCAGGGTTTGATAGGCCTTGGACGCCTGTTCCGGGCGGCTGAACAGATAGCCTTGTCCGTAGAGATGGATGTCGGTCAATGAACGCAGCACGTCAAGCTGCCCCTGGGTCTCGATGCCTTCACACACCAGCTTCTTGCCCAGCATGGAGCCCATGCGGCAGATGTTGGCCACCAGCTCGGCCGCCTCTATGGAGGTGTCTATGCACTGGATGAAGGATCTGTCTATCTTCACCTTGCTCACCGGCAGCTTCTGCAGATAGCTAAGAGATGAGTAACCGGTCCCGAAGTCATCCAACGCCAGGTGAACCCCCTGCTGACTGAGATCCTGCATCAGCTGCAGCGAGTTCTTCACCTCGCGCATTGTGGTGTCCTCCGTCACCTCCAGTACCAGACAGGATGCGGGAATATGGTGTTCCATCAGCGCCTTGGCCACCAGCTTCAACAGGTTGCGCTGATACATGCCAGGGGAGATGTTGACGCACATCTGCAGATCGACCAAGCCCAGGTGCTGCCACTGGTGGAGCTGCTCGCACGCCGTGTTCAGCACCCAGCTCCCCAGCTTCTCGGCAAGCTGGAACTCTTCCGCCACCTGGATCACCTCGTTGGGCGGGATGAAGCCAAGCTCGGGATGACGCCACCTCAGCAGCGCCTCCACCGCCTCGCAGCGACCGCTCTCCAGGTTGACTATGGGTTGGTAATAGAGCTCCAAGGCATTGTGTTCCAGCGCCATCACCATGTCGGAGGCGAGGTGCTTGCGCCTGGCGGTTTCGTTGAGCAGGGAGCTGTCATAGATGACATAAGGCACATGGGTCTTGCGGCTGTGGAACAGCGCCTGCTCCGCCCGGCTCAGCAGCTCCTGGGTCTGGTTGCTGTCCGTGGGGAAGAAGGCGATGCCTATGCCCACCTCCAGCCGGAAGGGGTAACTGTCGATGATGATGTCTTGCTTGATGGCGTGGAGCACTCTTGCCACCAGCTCCCTGACCTGGCGCAGGTCGCTGCTGTCCCGTTGCAGCATGGCGAGCTGATCGCCCCCGAGACGCGCCACCCACTCGCCGTTTTCACACAGGGCACGCAGCCGCTTGGCCAGCTCCTGCAGCAGTATGTCCCCTGTGCTGTAGCCAAACTTGCTGTTGATGTCCCGAAAATCGTTGATGTCGATCAGTATCAGACCAAAGGGAGTATCACGGCTGACATAGGACTCCATCTTCTCCAGCAGGGCCAGCCTGTTGGCCAGACCGGTCAGCGGATCGACCCGGGCCGTTCTGAAATGACGCCTGGCTTCACGCACCAACAGAGCGCTGAGCAGAATGACGGAGATCACCAAGCCCAACACCATGAACAACAGGGCATCGCGCAGCTGGCCGAAGCGCTTGTCATTGCCCGAATAGACGTTGATGTTCTTCTGCATCATGGAGGCGAGAGAGTAAGAGAGCGGCTCCTGCAAGGGCGCAAGGGTCATCATGATCTGCTGGTAGTCCGGCATCCCCGGCTTCAGCCTGGTCAGCTCCGGCTCCAGCTTGCGGATATTGCTTTCGGTCAGCTGGACCAGCCGCAGCGTCTTCGGATTGTCCGCCAGACTCTTGCGCAATTGGCCGCTCAGCAGTATGGGGGTGCGGCTCCACAGGATGTCATAGCGCAGCAGCAGGGTTTCATGGTCGATGCCGCCGTAGTGGTAAATCTCGACGGCATTGATAAAGCGCCCCAGCTCGAGCTGCAACTGCATCAATGCCCAGGAGACGTCATAGGTGTACTTTTCCATCACCCGGGTCGCATTTTGTATCTGCACCAGGCAATACAGCGTGCTACCCGTGAATAACAGAATGGATAGATAAAGAACGCCGAGTAAGGGCCAGGCCCTGGTCTTCGCTTTCACCCAGTACTCCCGCAAGTCACCGTCTTTACTGCTGAATATCGATTGCGCTCAGTTGCCAGATCATCATGTCGGTGAACTCGGACCGCTTGAGTTCGGGATGCTGATCCAGCGGCAGGATAAACCAGAGCGGCCCTTTGTCACGAACCCGCATGGTCACCCCATCATCCTGCCAGGCCAAGATGGGATCGTATTGCCTGACCTTATCCCAGTTGATCCGGATCTGGAAACTATTCAAGGCGGTGAGCGTGATGCTCTTGCCGTTGGCCTTCACCGCCGTCAGCACATCCGCCAGCTTGGGCCCCACGTATTTGTGCGGCTTGTCCACCCAGGGATTGCTCGTCACTATCTCATGCTGTGGCAGGGCCTGGATCATGGCCATGTCGAAGGCAACCTCACCATCACTCGGGTCGGCGGGATCCAGATTCCCCGTCACCTTGAGGATCACGGGCCCTTCGGGAGCGGCCAATGCCATGGTGGGGACGACAAGGGAAAACAGTAATGGGATCAGGCCTAATGTTCGCATGCTTACCTCAGATCATTTCACTATCAACAACTTCAGCTTAGTAGCACTAAAAAAAACGGCCCGCAAAAGCGAGCCGTTTGATGACTATGACGGAATTACATCATACCCATACCGCCCATGCCACCCATATCAGGCATGGCCGGGGTATCTTTCTTCGGCAGCTCGGAGATCATGCACTCTGTGGTGATCATCAGGCCGGCGATGGAAGAGGCGAACTGCAGGGCAGAACGGGTCACCTTGGTCGGATCCAGGATGCCCATGGCCAGCATGTCACCGTACTGTTCGGTGTAGGCGTTGTAGCCGAAGTTACCTTCACCGTTCTTCACGGCGTTGGCAATCACGGAGGCTTCTTCACCGGCGTTGATGACGATCTGACGCAGCGGCGCTTCCATGGCGCGCAAGGCGACCTTGATACCCACGTTCTGGTCTTCGTTGTCACCACGCAGGGAGGCCAGCTTGGCAGCTACGCGCACCAGCGCCACACCACCACCGGCAACCACGCCCTCTTCTACGGCAGCGCGAGTGGCGTGCAGGGCATCGTCAACACGGGCTTTCTTCTCTTTCATCTCGACTTCGGTGGCAGCGCCAACCTTGATGACTGCAACACCGCCGGCCAGCTTGGCCACGCGCTCTTGCAGCTTCTCACGGTCATAGTCGGAAGAGGTATCTTCGATCTGCTGACGGATCTGAGCCACGCGGCTCTCGATCAGGGCGGCATCACCCACGCCATCGATGATGGTGGTGTTCTCTTTGGTGATGACGATGCGCTTGGCACGGCCCAGATCTTCCAGGGTCGCTTTTTCCAGCTCCATGCCCACTTCTTCTGAGATCACGGTACCACCGGTCAGGATGGCGATATCCTGCAGCATGGCCTTGCGACGGTCGCCGAAGCCCGGCGCCTTGACGGCGGCGACTTTGACGATGCCGCGCATGGTGTTGACCACCAGGGTCGCCAGCGCTTCACCTTCCACGTCTTCGGCCACGATGATCAGCGGTTTGCCCGCCTTGGCCACGCCTTCCAGCACCGGCAGCATTTCGCGGATGTTGGAGATCTTCTTGTCCACCAGCAGGATGAAGGGGTCATCCAGCTCGACGGAGCCGGTTTCCGGCTTGTTGATGAAGTAGGGGGAGAGGTAGCCACGGTCGAACTGCATGCCTTCGACGACAGCCAGCTCGTCTTCCAGACCCTGACCGTCTTCCACGGTGATCACGCCGTCACGGCCGACCTTGTCCATGGCTTCGGCGATCAGTGCACCCACTTTCTCGTCGGAGTTGGCAGAGATGGTACCGACCTGAGCGATGGCGTTGTTGTCGGCGCAGGGCTGGGACAGGGCCTGCAGCTCGGCGACGGCAGCCACGACGGCCTTGTCGATACCGCGCTTCAGATCCATGGGGTTCATGCCGGCGGCAACGGCCTTCAGGCCTTCGTTGACGATGGCTTGCGCCAGTACGGTGGCAGTGGTGGTACCGTCACCGGCGGCGTCGTTGGCCTTGGAAGCGACTTCCTTGACCATCTGGGCGCCCATGTTCTGGAACTTGTCTTCCAGCTCGATCTCGCGGGCAACAGAGACGCCATCCTTGGTGATGGTCGGGGCACCGAAGGACTTGTCCAGTACCACGTTGCGGCCTTTCGGGCCCAGGGTCACCTTGACGGCGTCGGCCAGGATGTTGACGCCTTCCAGCATTTTGATGCGGGCTTCGTTGCCAAACTTAACTTCTTTAGCTGCCATGTTCTTCAGTCCTTAAATCAATTCGGGAAAAAGGGGGAAGGTGATTACGCTTCGACAATCGCCAGGATGTCGGTCTCGGACAGGATCAGCACGTCCTGGCCATCCAGCTTCTCGGTCTTCACGCCGTAGCCTTCGTTGAAGATCACCTTGTCACCCACCTTGACGGCGAGGGCTTTGACATCGCCATTGTCCAGAATTCGGCCAGTCCCCACGGCAAGAACTTCACCACGGGTGGACTTCTGGGCCGCAGTGCCAGTCAAGACGATGCCGCCAGCGGATTTGGCTTCAGCTTCGATGCGCTTGATGATGACGCGGTCGTGCAGTGGACGAATTTTCATCGATAACTCTCCCAAAATGAGTCTCTGTGTTGCTTGAGGAATGGCCGCAGTCGGCCAAATTTGTTATGCCCCTGATCTGGGGCAATTTGGGTAGCCCTTCAAGGGCAAATACAAAAAAAATATTTTCACGTACTATGAGTATCTTCGATGGATCACCCACCCCCAATCAGGAAGGCGGATGGACGCGGCCAGCATTTAGGCCCAGAGCACATAGAGACCCTGCCTTGAGCCGACCCAATCCCATGCTGACCGAGCCCATGACGCCAGTGCTGCTGCGCATGACGGGCCCCATGATCCTCGGTATCGTTGCCATCCTCGCCTTCAACCTGGTCGATACCTTCTTCATCGGCATGCTGGGTACCCAAGCGCTCGCCGCCATCAGCTTCACCTTTCCGGTCACCTTCGTGGTCACCTCCCTCACCATGGGGCTGGGAGCGGGACTGTGCGCCCTGCTCGGTCATGCCCTGGGCCAGGGCCGTCACGACGAGGCCGCCCGCATCACCACCGACTGCCTGTTCCTCGCCGTCATCCTGGTGACCCTGCTCGCCGTGCTGGGGGCCTTGACCATAAAGCCCCTCTTTACCTTGCTGGGCGCCAGCGCCGAGCTCATTTCCCTCATCCACGACTACATGCTGATCTGGTATCTGACCGTGCCCATGCTGGTCATCCCCATGGTCGGCAATGCCGCCATCCGGACCACAGGGGATACCAAGACCCCCAGCCTGGTGATGGGGGTGGCCGGTCTGGTCAACGGGGTGCTGGATCCCCTGCTCATCTTCGGGCCCGGCCCTTTCCCCGAATGGGGCATCCGCGGCGCCGCCATCGCTACCTCGATCTCCTGGCTGATGGCCATGCTGGTCAGCCTGCACATACTGCGCAAGCGGGAGCAACTGCTGTCATGGCGCCTCTCCCCTCGCCCGCGGCTGCTGGCCCACTGGCGCGCCCTGCTGCAGGTGGCGGTGCCCGCCTCCTTCACCAACATGCTCAACCCGCTGGCCAACGCCGTGCTGATGGTCATCTTCGCCGGCCTGGGTACCGAGGTGGTGGCCGCCTATGGGGCCGCCTCCAGGGTGGAGGCGCTGCTGCTGATCGTGATGATGGCGCTCTCTTCCGTGCTGGCCCCCTTCGTCTCGCAGAACTGCGGGGCGGGCAATCCGGCGAGGGCCAGGGCCGCCCTGCTGCTCTGCATGCGGTTCGCCCTGCTGTTCCAGCTCGCCATCTACGGCCTCGTCTGGCTGTTGGCGCCCCTCATCGCCAACCTGTTCAGCGATCACCCTCAGGTCGTTCGGCTGATCGTGCTCTACCTGCATCTGGTGCCCATCGGCTACGGTTTTCAGGGCATGGTGATGTTGCTGGCCTCGGCCCTCAACGGGGTCAGAGCCTCGACAGTGTCATTCGTCTTCAACGGCATGCGGCTGTTTGTCTTCTTGCTGCCAGGGGCCTGGCTGGGGGCAAAGCTGGGGGGAGAGCAGGGGATCTATCTGGGGATATTGCTGGCAAACCTGGCGGCGGGGCTGCTGGCCTGGGGCTATGCCCACCGCAGGTTTGAGGGGCTCTGCCATCAGGTCCACCCCTGACGGCGAGGGCCCCGATATGGCGGCCGACTCCGTTCACTCACTCCTTGCGTTCGAATTCGCCTTCAATTGTGGTTCCGCCACCCTTGGTCCGATCAGGTTGCCCCTCGCCAGGGCGCGCCTCGAACGGCGGTTGCTGCCCCTGGAAGCCTCCCATCTGCATCCTGAACTGGCTGCTGCCCACCAGCTTGTCGGCCAGCCGGTTGCGCAGCCAGGGCTGCAGCAGCAGGATGCCGAAGAAGTCGGTCACGAAACCCGGAATGATCAGTAGCAGACCGGCCAGCGCCAGCATCATGCCCCCCATCACCTCGCGGCCCGGCATCTCGCCCTGCTGCATCTTCTGCTGGGCGCTGAACAGGGTCTTGATCCCCTCGCTGCGCACCAGGGAAGAGCCCAGCACCGCGGTCAGCACCAGCAGGCCCACGGTCGGCAAGGCACCAATCACCGAGCCCACCTCTATCATCACGGTGAGCTCCAGCAATACCAGGCCAACCAACAACAGTAACAACTTGCCCATAGCAACCTCAGTGCGGTGAATAAATGAACCTGCCATCACGCAGTCAGCGGAGTATGGCCCATGCCAACTCGTCATCGCGCAGGTCTCTTGTCATTAAAATGGGGAGCCCTGGCGGTTTTTCAAGTCCGCGGCGTCAGACAACCCGGGTTAGGGAGAAATATTTGGTCGCCCAACTGTGATTGAAGTGATTGTTCTGTCAAAGTTAATCGCTCAATTGCAATATCTGTTTAATGACCACAAGATATTTGGGGTTGCCTCAAATTTAGTGATCCAAGTCTAATATCAGATACCTCAATTGAGGTAAGATCTATCCCAGTCATTGCACAGGGGAGCCACAGGTTCCCCACTGCCCCACCCGATGTGTGGTGCTTCAGGATGAAATGTGCGTAAGGAAGTCGCGACCACTCGGTGAGGATCGTTTCCATTTATCTGATTTCTGAGGCATTACAATGAGCGACATCAAGAACGTCCGCATTGAAGAAGACCTGCTGGGCACCAAAGAAGTTTCCAACGATCTCTATTACGGTGTGCATACCCTGCGCGCCGTCGAGAACTTCAAGATCAGCACTCAGAAGATTTCTGACGTTCCCGAATTTGTCCGTGGCATGGTGCTGACCAAGAAGGCCGCCGCACTGGCCAACGGTGAGCTGGGCACCATACGTCCCGAAATCGCTGACAAGATCATCGAAGCCTGTGACCTGATGCTGAACACCGGCAAATGCTTCGACCAGTTCCCGGTCGATGTCTATCAGGGCGGCGCCGGTACCTCCGTCAACATGAACACCAACGAAGTGCTGGCCAACATAGCACTCGAGTTGATGGGTCTGGAGAAGGGCCGTTACGACGTCATCAACCCGAACGATCACGTCAACAAGTGCCAGTCCACCAACGACGCCTACCCCACAGGTTTCCGCGTGGCCGTGGTCAACAGCACAGACACCACCCTGCATGCCCTGGAAGCGCTGATCGCTGCCTTCGATGCCAAGGCTGCCGAATTCAAGAGCATTCTGAAGATGGGTCGTACCCAGCTGCAGGATGCTGTCCCCATGACCCTGGGTCAGGAGTTCCACGCCTTCGCCGTCACCCTGCGCGAAGAGATCAAGTCCATCAAGCGTTGCCAGGAGCTGCTGCTGGAAGTGAACCTGGGCGCCACCGCCATAGGTACCGGCCTGAACACCCCGCCCGAGTACTCCGCCCTGGCCATCAAGCGCCTGGCCGAGATCACCGGTCGTGCCTATGTGCCGGCAGAGGATCTGATCGAAGCGACCTCCGACTGCGGCGCCTACGTCATGCTGCACGGCGCCATCAAGCGTCTGGCCATGAAAATGTCCAAGATCTGTAATGACCTGCGTCTGCTCTCCTCTGGCCCGCGTACCGCGCTCAAAGAGATCAACCTGCCGGAAATGCAGGCGGGCTCTTCCATCATGCCGGCCAAGGTCAACCCCGTCATCCCGGAAGTGGTCAACCAGTCCTGCTTCAAGGTATTCGGTAACGACGTCACCATCACCTTCGCCGCCGAAGCCGGTCAGCTGCAGCTGAACGTCATGGAGCCGGTGATTGGTCAGGCCATGTTCGAATCCCTGAGCCTGATGGAAAAAGCCTGCATCTCCCTGCGCGAGAAGTGCGTGGAAGGCATCACCGCCAACCCGGAAATCTGCATGAACCACGTGCTGAACTCTATCGGCATCGTGACCTACCTGAACCCCTTCATCGGTCACCACGAAGGTGACATCGTCGGCAAGATCTGCGCCCAGACCGGCAAGAACGTCCGCGAAGTCGTGCTTGAGCGCGGCCTGCTGACCGCCGAACAACTGGACGAGATCCTCTCCATCGAGAACCTGATGAATCCGCAATACAAGGCCAAGCGTTACACCCGCGAAGCCACCGTATAACCGGAATCCTGGGCCGGGTATATCCCGGCCCCATAGAGTCAGTTCCCGAGCGGCCTCCTGCTAGTCCCGTCGGGAATTGGCTTTCTGCCTAATAAAACCTAAAAAAACTGGAAAATGGAGTGTTCGCTATGATTGGAATCGAGTTACTTGTGGTGCTCGCCGCTATCTATCTGGGGGCCCGGATAGGCAGCATCGGCATCGGCTTTGCCGGTGGTCTGGGGGTGCTGGTACTGACCTGGGGTCTGGGCATGCCCATCCCGAGCGATCAGCTGGTTGCCTACCTCCCCTGGGACGTGATCATGATCATCGCGTCCGTCATCTGCGCCATCGCCTGCATGCAGCTCGCCGGCGGGATGGACTACCTGGTGCACCTGGCCGAGAAGGCACTGCGCAAGAATCCCAAGCACATCACCTTCGCCGCCCCCGTCGTCACCTACCTGATGACCATGCTGGCCGGTACCGGTCACACCGCCTTCTCCACCCTGCCGGTGATAGCAGAAGTGGCCAAGGAGCAGGGCATTCGCCCCTCCCGTCCGCTCTCCATCGCGGTCGTTGCCTCCCAGATCGCCATCACAGCCTCGCCCATCTCGGCAGCCGTGGTCGCCTTCTCCGGCATGCTGGAGCCGCTCGGTGTCGACTACCTGACCCTGCTGGCCATCTGCATCCCGTCCAGCTTCATCGCCTGTCTGCTGGGGGCCTTCGTGGCCAACATGCTGGGCAAGCCGCTGGAGCAGGATGAAGTCTACCTGGAGCGCAAGGCCAAGGGCCTGATCAAGCTGCGCGGCACCAGCAAGGTTGAGCTCAAGCCTTACGCCAAGCTCTCCGTCGGCATCTTCGTCGTCGCCATCGTCGCCGTTATGGCCTATGCCACCGCCATCTCCGGCAACGTGGGCCTGATCGCCAGCCCGCCCATCCCCCGCGATGGCGCCATCATGGGCATCATGCTCTCCGCCGCCACCCTGATGGTGCTGTTCTGCAAGCTGGACGCCGCCCAGATCACCAACATGCCGACCTTCAAGTCCGGTATGTCCGCCTGTATCTGCGTACTGGGTGTGGCCTGGCTCGGCAACGTCTTCGTGAAGGGCAACATGGTCGAGATCCAGGCGTTCGCCGGCGATCTGCTGAGCCAGTACAGCTGGCTGCTGGCCGTGGTGCTGTTCTTCTCCTCCATGCTGCTCTACTCCCAGGGTGCCACCACCAAGGCACTGATGCCGGCCGCACTGGCACTGGGCGTCAGCCCGCTGGCGGCCATCGCCTCCTTCGCCGCCGTGAGCGCCCTGTTCGTGCTGCCGACCTATCCGACCCTGCTGGCGGCGGTCGAGATGGACGACACCGGCTCCACCCGGATTGGCAAGGCGGTGTTCAACCACCCCTTCTTCATCCCGGGCGTGGCCACCATCGCCATGGCAGTGGCGCTGGGCTTCTTCTTCGGCGGTCTCATCCTCTGATAGCGAGCAACTCCTTGCCAAACGGCCCTTCGGGGCCGTTTTTTTATGTCCGGCCGCCGCGAATGGCCCCCGAACGCCCATGAAAAAAGCCGCTCAAGGGAGCGGCTCTCGTCATCAGGGGCAGGCACTCAGGTGCTCTGCCGGGTACCGAAATAGTCGGCGAGGAAGTCGTCGAACGACAGGCTGTCACCGCGCTCCCGCTCCCGCTGCTTGGCCAGGGAGTCCCGCGCCTCGCCGGCGAAGTAGGCCTCATCCCAGTACTGCAGCTCACCACTCAGCATCTCTTCCCGGTAACGGCTCGCCAGGGCATCGCCGAAGCAGCCGTTGTCCTGGCCGCTTTCCAGCAACTGCTTGAGCAGGCGGGCGGAGTAGGTCAGCTCGGGGTTGAGCAGCTTCTCGCGGTGCATGGCCAGGGTTTCCCGGTAACGGTTGCGACCACAGCAGCGATCCAGCAGCTCGGCGACCTGGGCCAGCTCGTCGAACAGCTTGAGCCCGTACTCCTTGAGACCGATGGCATGACCCTGCTCGTCTTCCAGTTCAAGACCGGGACGGCGCCCTTCCAACACCACCTTGTTCTGGTTGCGACGGTTGCGGGCTATCTCCTCGTCATCCAGCACGGGAGACGGGCGCAGCAGGCACCAGACCAGGAACAGATCGAAGAAGCGGATCTGATCCACCTCTATGCCGAACGGCGTGAAGGGATTGACGTCCACTGTGCGCAGCTCTATGTATTCGATGCCGCGCTGCTCCAGCGCATCCGAGGGCTTCTCGCCGCTGCGCGGGGTGCGCTTGGGCCGGATCGGGGCGTACAGCTCGTTCTCCAGCTGCAGCACGTTGTCGTTGAGCTGGCGGTACTCGCCGTTCACCTTGACCCCTATCTTGGCGAACTCGGGATCATGGGTGTTGATGGCACGGCGCAGGCTGCTCACGTAAGCGGGCAGGTTGTCATGGCTGATCTTGAGCCCCGCCTGGGCGCTGTTGGTGTAACCGAGATCGGACAGACGCAGGGCGGTGGCATAGGGCAGATAGAGGGTCCCCTTGCCAATCTTCTGGAACGGCAGGCTGCTCTTGCGCCCCTTGAGGAAGGAGTCGCAGATGGCCGGGGAGGCACCGAACAGATAGGGCACCAGCCAGCCGAAGCGATAGACGTTGCGGATCAGTCCCATGTACTTGTCGGAGATGAAGCGCTGGCTGCAGCACCCCTCGCCCACCAGATCCTGCCACTCGCACCAGAAGCTGTCCGGCATGGAGAAGTTGAAGTGCACCCCGGCGATCACCTGCATCAGGCTGCCGTAACGGTTCTTCAAGCCCTGGCGATAGAGGGTCTTCATCCGGCCTATGTTGGAGCTGCCGTACTGGGCCAGGCGGATGCTCTCCTCGTCGCCGACGAAGCAAGGCATGGAGAGGGGCCAGATCCGCTCATCCCCCAGGTGGTGAATGGCGTGGCGATGGATGTCGCCAAGCTGCTCGATCAGGCTCTCGATGGAGTCGGTCGCCGGGGTGATGAACTCCAGCAGGCTCTCGGAGTAGTCGGTGGTGATGTTGGCATGGGTCAGGGCCGACCCCAGGCCTCTGGGGTGATCGGTCTGGGCCAGGGTCCCTTCCGGGGTGATGCGCAGACATTCACGTTCGATCCCGCGCCGGATCCCCTTGAGGGCGGCCACCCGATCCGGGGTGCCCAGCGCGGTCAGCAACTCGGTGAGCGACAAGCTAGTAGTAGTCATATTCACGGCTCATGTATGGCCGCCCCACCTGGGGCGGCGCTCATTTTTTTGCAACGCCCCTCAGGGCAGTTGCAGCGGATAGATGGGAAGATGAAGCTCGCTCAAGGGTTTTTCAAGCTTTTGCTTGTCCCCCACCACCACAATCACCATGTCGGCCGGGTCGAGCCAGCGTGCCGCACTGGCTTTTAGCGTCTCAGGCGACACCGTTTTGATCAGCTGGTTCTGGGCCTGCACATAGTCCGGCTTCAGCCCATACATGATCATCTGCAGCAGGAAGCCCGCCTTCTGACCGAGGGTCTCGTAGGAGAGCGCATCCTGCTGGGAGACGGCGCTGCGCATATAGGCCAGCTCCACCGGGGTGGGGCCGCTCGCCCGGTAGCCATCCATCTCCTTGAGGAACTGGCGGATGGCATCTGCGGTGGCATCGGTGCGCACGTTGGCGCCGGTGGCGAAGATGCCGGCCTCGCGGTTCGCCTGGAAGCCCGAGCTGGCACCATAGGTGTAGCCCTTGTCTTCCCGCAGGTTGAGGTTGATGCGGCTGTTGAAGTTGCCCCCCAGGTTGAAGTTCATCAGGTTGGCGACGAAGTAGTCCCCGGTGGTGTCAAACGGCATGGCACGGCGGCCAATGCGGATCACCGACTGGGGCGCCCCCGGCTTGTCCACCAGATAGATGCCCGGCTTGGCCTGCTCGCCCTTGAGCTTGAGATCCCCCAGGGTAGGGGCAGGCCCCTGCCACTGGGTGAGGAAGCCGAGCTGCTGTTCGACCTGTTGCTGGGTCACATCCCCGGTCACCACCACCTTGGCATTGGTCGGGTTGTAGTAGGCGTGATAGAAGCGCTTCACGTCCGCCAGGGTCAGCTTCTCGACATCGGTCAGCACCCCGTCGGTCGGCTGACCGAGGCGGTTCTGCTCGCCGTAGACCAGCTCACGGAACGCCTGCCCCGCCAGCCACTCGGGCTGCTGCTCGCTCTGCTTCATGCCTTGCAGCATCTGCGCCTTGAGCCGCTCGAAGTCCGCCTCCCGCAGGCCGGGTTGCAGCAGCACCTCGCGCACCAGTGCCAGCGTCTGGGGCAGCTTGTCGGTCAGGCTGCTGATGGTGATGAGGTTGTTGTACTGGGCGGTCGAGACGCTGATGCTGGCGCCGAGCTTTTGCAGCTCGTCGCTGAGCTCGGCCTCGGAGAGGCGCGCCGTCCCCTGCCCCAGCATAGCGGCGGTGAGGCTGGCCAGCCCCAGCTCGCCCTTGCCCTCGGCCCGGATGCCGCCTGGCAGGGCAATCATGATGGAGACGGCCGGGATCTCGTCACTCTGGGTGCCGATGATCTCGATGCCCTTGTCCAGCTTGCCATGCCAGATGGCCGGCACCTTGACGCTGACCGCCTCCGCCGTCTTGGGCTCCACGCTGCGGTCGAAGCTGTCCTTGACCGTTTGCTGGGCCAACGGCTCCCCATGCTGGCTGTAATCCGGCAGCTCGCGCTTGGCCGGGGTGAAGTTAGGCGTGCCCGCCTGCCACTGGGTCTTGCCCTTGGGCACCACGCTCAACACCACAGAGGGCTTGTTCGCGATGAACTTGTCGTAGGCCGCCTTGACCTGCTGGGCGTTCACCTGACCTATGGCATCCAGGTTCTTGAACACATAGTTGGGATCCTGAGCCAGCACCTGACCCATGGCGAGCTGGCTCACCTTGCCGGACACGCTGTCCAGCCCCCAGATGGCCGAGGCGCGATAGCTGCTGATGGCTTTCTCCAGATCCTCTGGCTTGATGCCGCGACCGGCAAACTCGCCGATCACCTTGTCCACTTCCCCCTTGAGGGTCTTGAGGCTGCCATCCACCGCCGGGTTAGGGTAGGCGTAGACCGCCAGGGTACAGGCCAGCTCCTCGCAGGAGTGGGAGGCCCCTACCTCGATGGCCTTGCCTGTCTTGACCAGGGACTGATAGAGCATGGAGCTGGCGGAGCCGCCGAGCACGTCGGCAAAGATGTCCAGCGCCGGCTCCTGGGGGTCGCCGAGGGAGACGGTCGGATAGCTGATGTAGAGCAGCGGCAGGTGCACCTTGTCTTCCAGCGTCACATAGCGGGTCTCGGGCAGGGTCGCAGGCTCCGGCGTCGGCTCGGCCACCTCGGGGCCACGGGGGATGGGGCCGAAGTATTGCTCAATCCAGGCCAGCGCCTGCTTGGTGTCGAAATCGCCGCCCAGGGTGAGGGTGGCGTTGTTCGGACCATACCAGCGCAGGAAGAACTGCTTGAGGTCGTTCACATCGACCCTGTCCAGATCCTCCACATAGCCGATGGGCTGCCAGGAGTAGGGATGGGTGCGCGGATAGAGCGCCTCCCCCACCTTCTCACTCAGCAGGCCGTAGGGCTGGTTGTCGATGCGCTGGGCTCGCTCGTTCTTGACGGTGGCGCGCTGGATCTCGAACTTCTTCTGGCTCACCGCATCGAGCAGGAAGCCCATGCGATCCGCCTCCAGCCAGAGCACCTTCTCCAGCTGGTTGGCCGGTACCGTCTCGAAATAGTTGGTCCTGTCCTTGTTGGTGGTGCCGTTCATCTCGCCACCGGCCTCGTTGATGATCCGCATGTGCTCCTGATCGCCAACGTGCTTGGAGCCCTGGAACATCATGTGCTCGAAGAAGTGGGCAAACCCCGACTTGCCGACCGTTTCGCGGGACGATCCCACGTGATAGGTGACATCCAGGTGCACCAGAGGGTCAGACTTGTCCGGCGCCAGGATCACGGTCAGGCCGTTGTCCAGCTTGTACATCTGATAGGGAATGCCGAGCTTGCCTTCCTGCTTGACCTGCTCGGACACCAGGGTGGGCGCTGCCAGTGCGGGCAGGGAAAACCCCAGGAGAATGCTTAATGGAATGAGTTTGTTCACGGTTACCTCGTGAGTGACAAGAATGGGCTAGAAGATCTGGCTGGCCAGCAGAAACACCAGGGCATAACGAAACAATTTGCCGAGCCCGATCAGGATGAGAGAGCGCCAGAAGGAGAGGCGAAGCCAACCGGCCAGCAGGCAGAGACCATCGCCGATCACCGGCGTCCAGGCGAGCAGCAGGCACCAGTGACCATGTTGTTTGAGCCAGGTGAGCGCCTTTTGTTCCCCACAGCCTTGAAAATCTTCCGGTTTTTTCTTCGATGTGGCGAGTCGGCCGAGCCACCAGGTGGTCATGGAGCCCAGGGTGTTGCCCAGCGTCGCCCACAGCAGCAGGCTGGCCATGCTCCACTCTCCCCGGGTGGCCATGGCCCCCAGCAGCACTTCCGAGCTGCCGGGCAGCAGGGTGGCCGAGGTGAAGGCGCTCAGAAACAGCCAGCCCAGCCCCATCTCGGCA
This sequence comes from Aeromonas sp. R4-3, assembly GCF_040908275.1. Classification (NCBI taxonomy): domain Bacteria; kingdom Pseudomonadati; phylum Pseudomonadota; class Gammaproteobacteria; order Aeromonadales; family Aeromonadaceae; genus Aeromonas; species Aeromonas sp. R4-3. The sequence continues at coordinate 122,677 of NZ_JBFODK010000021.1, read as the reverse complement.
ATGTCGTTCATCCGGGCTGGCCGTCGGCGGCAGGCATGCGCAGCAGCAGCTTGCCCCGCACATGGCCGCCCTCGATGGCCTGATGGGCCAGCGCCCCTTCCCCCAGCGGGTACTCGCCGGAGATGGTGATATGCACATCCCCCTGACGCAGCAGCATCAGCACCTGGGTCAGCTGCTTGCTGTCGGGGTGGACCAGCATGCCGAGCACCTCAATGCCCGCCTCGGCCCCCGCCTCCTTGATCTGCTGGGCCGTGATGGTGGGCACAGTCACCAGGCGGCCACCCGGTTTGACGCAGGCCAGCGCCGCCTTGCCGCTCTCGCCGCCCACCAGATCCAGCACCAGATCCACCGGGCCGCCGGCCGCCACCACCTGTGAAGGCCAGTCGGCGTCGTGGTAATCCACCATCTGGCTGGCCCCGAGCCCGTGCAGGAAGCTGTGGTTGTCAGGCCCTGCCGTGACCACGACCTGGGCCCCGTAGGCGGCGGCAAACTGCACCGCCAGATGGCCCACGCCACCGGCACCGGCCAGGATCAGCACCCGCTGCCCGCTCTTGAGGGCACCGTGTTCGAACAGTCCCTGCCAGGCGGTGAGGCCTGCCAGCGGCAGTGCCGCCCCTTGCTTGAGGCTGACCCCGTCGAGCTTGACCAGCTCGTCTTCGCGCGCCACCACAGACTCCCCATAGCCACCGGCCGTCAGGGGAAAGCCCACCATGCCGCACACCTTATCCCCTTCCACCAGGGTGGTGACATTGGGGCCGACCTTCTCCACCACGCCGGAGACGTCATAACCCGGGGTCCAGGGCAGCTTGTCCTTGTTCTGGGCCGCCGCCCAGCCGAGGCCGGCGCGGGTCTTGGCATCTATGGGGTTGACCCCCGCAAAGCAGATGCGCACCCGCACTTCCCCTTCCGCAGGCACCTTGTCGAGGGAGGGGTTGAGCCGAAGTACCGAGGGGTCGCCGAATGCGGTAATCTGTAGCTGCGTCATTGCACAATCCATCCTGTTGATTGATCAAGGATCAACAGAATAACAGCGAGGACACCATGGCTCGAATGTTTCTTATTCCTCTGTTGCTGGCCCTGGGGTGGTGGGCGTTTCTGCTCTACTTCCGCATCCCGCTCAAGCAGGGGGCCAAGGGGTTTTACTGGATCATTGGCATAGGTGGGGGGCTCGCCGCCTTCTTCAGCCTGATGATGGTGCTCACCCACTGACGCCGCCTGCGGCAACAAAAAGGCCACCCTGAGGTGGCCCGGATCTCAACCTGCCTGTGAACTGAGGTGGTAGTGGCGATTGCTGCCCTGCCCCAGCACCCCCTCTGCCAGCAGATGGTGGAACACACGGTCCACCTCTTCCAGCGACAGGGAGAGGGCCTCTGCCACCTTGCGCTTGCTGCACTTGAGCTCGCCACTCTCCAGCGCGCTGCGCACCTGGGCCACCACGGCCGGTGCGGGCTCGGGTCTGCTCACCACCATGGGCGCGGCGGCGGCTGATTCGATCTGGCGCGCCTCGGCCTGCTCTCGCGCCCGCAGCCACTGCCATTGACGGCGGAAGCGGTTCTCCTCGCCGATCAGGCTGACGAAAAAGGCACCGAACGCATCCAGCAACACCGAGAGGAAGCAGACCAGCAGGAACTGCACCTGGCTGATGCTCATGCCCACCCCGTCCGCCAGGCTGCTCATCAACCCCAGCATGGAGGACTGCTCATTGACAGGCTTGGCGTCGCGCTCCTGGCGCAGCTCATCCTGCTTCAGCCTGAGCCGGGTGTTGGCCTGCTGCAATCCGCTCACGCCGCTGGAGATACGCGCCATCTCTATGTACTTGCGCGCCGCCTCCTCGTTGAGCTGGATCTGCCGCTCTATGCTGGCGATCTGCTCGTCGAAACGGGCTATCTCCCGCTCGTGGCGTGCCTGCTGGCTCAGTATGGTGTTGGTGGCGCTGTTGATGCCGCCTATGCTGCCACCTATGGAGATGGCGGCCAGCACGCTGTAAAACAGCAGCGACCAGAAGGCACCGCCGAGATCGCGACGCGCCTTGCACTCGCCGTATTCATACCAGACATAGAACTTGCCCAGCTCGAAGATGATGGCCAGGCCGCCAAACAGCCACTTCATCAGCGGGTTGTCGTCGATGGAGAGAAACAGCAGCAGGGAGAAGACGATGGAGGCCAGAATGGCCAACCCGGTAAAACTGTACACCGTGGTCAGTGCGAACCAGCCCTTGGGATAGCGCAATGCGGCAGGAGCCTGTGTGGTCATGATGAAGAGGGAGTGCCGTGCAGGAAAAGTTGGCTGCCGATTATAGTCAGCGGGCGGTCGGAGAGAAGGGCAAATACCTGAATTCCTTCATATGGATAACCAGCTGTCCATAGTGCGACCAAAACGGACAAATCGGCAGCAGAAAACCGCTACAATCGACCTCAGACTTGAAGGGCATGTTTCGTTGTGCCCGGGTTCAGCCCGGCGCGCTACACTGACTCCCTATTGCCATTATCCGAGGCCATCATGAACAGAACGACTAAGCTGCTGCTCTCCCTTCTTCTGGTTGCCGGCACCTCCACCTCATCGGTCCAGGCTCAGGAGCAGGGGAATCAAACTTTCTCCGTTGACGAGCTCACCTTCAAACTGGACTGGAATGACACACAATTTGACTGGTCGCAGACCGGCTGTCTGGATCTTGGGGTCGGTGAGGAGACCTCACCCGATTGCAAGGGCGTGAAGCTCAACCTGGATGATGAGGCGCTCCGCAACCAGCCCCCCAGCAGCAACCAGATCCCGACCAGCCAGGAAGAGTAACCCTTCCCCCCAGGAGCATCTCTGATATGACCCACTTCAAGCGCAATACCATCATGCACAGGAGCACCCTGCTGTGCGCTCTGCTGATGGCCCAGGGCGTCGCCTTTGCGGCCCCTCCCTCCAAGAACAACGACGACGTCAGGATCTCCACCGATCGAGGCCAGATCAGCCTGGATTGGGACGACAAGGAGTATGGCTGGTGGCAGGATAACTGCTTGGATGTCAGCACCCGCAGCAGCCGCATCAAGCTCAACTGTGACAACATGGATGGCAAGTATCGCGACCACTACAACCGCAGCATCCACAGCGGCAACAACCCGGGCAAGGGCCACGACAAGGACGACTGGGACAATCACGGCAACGGGAAGAACAAGGATAAGGGAAACGGGAAAGGCAAAAACAAGTGATGGTTCAGGGGCCCCAGCCCCTGAATGCGGCCACCTGTGCAGGCGGTGGCCGCCATATCCTACGCTCGGCTCACGAGCCCCGGGAACAGGCAACTGCCATTCTGCCAACCCAGGATCAATGGAACACCTTGATACCCTTGGCAAAAAAGTATGAACCAGGCCATTTCACGCACGTTCACCGCCCATTTCTGACAATATTCACAACGATGATGCCAGGATCCTGTTCCGCCCCGGTTAAGGCTGGCGGCGATAGACTGCCTCTCCTCCAGCCGTCATCGAGGCCATCATGCGCAACACCATCTCCCATCTGCTCGCCCGGTTACTGAACAGCGGCGCCGCATTTGAAGCCCCTCTTGCCCGGCGCAGCGCCGCCCAGGATCCCGGCGCCCGCCAGGAAGCACAGGGAGCGAGACGGCCGCCACAGGGCAATAACGCCTGCGCCGAGAGCTCTGGCAAGCGCGACGGTGACAAGGTCGGCCGCTGACCGCCCCTGCTGGCGTCTACCAGTAATTTTCCACGCTGATGTTGCCGGGGGCCCGGCGCAGGTTCTTGGCAAGACCCAGATCCAGCAGGGTTAGCTGCGTCTCCTTCACCATGGCGGGATTGCCGCAGATCATCACCTGACTGTGCTCGGCCGAGAAGGCGAGCCCGACCCTGGCCTGCAGCTCGCCGCTGGCGATAGCCGCCGGGATCCGACCGGGCAGCGCACCGGGCCAGGGTTCGCGGCTGACGAAGGGTACATAGTGAAAACGGGGTCCATACTGCTCGACCAGGCTGGTAATCAGGCCCTGATAGGTGAGCTCCTCCCCCTTGCGCACCCCCTGTACCAGCACCAGATTCTCGAAACGCTCGAATGCCTCCCCCTCCGCCAGCATGGCGAGGAAGGGGCCTATGGCCGTGCCGGTGGAGAGCAGCCAGAGATCCCGTCCCGGCGGGAGCTCGTCCAGGGTCAGGAAACCCGTGGCCTGGGACTGAACCAGCAAGGTATCCCCCAATTGCAAGGCTCCGAGGGCGGGAGTCAGTTCGCCGTCCGGGATCTCCACCAGATAGAATTCGTGATAGGGGGCTGAGGGGGGATTGACGAAGGAATAGGCGCGCTGGATCCGCTGCTCGCCCCGTTGCAGGGCCAGCTTGGTAAATTGCCCCGCCTTGTAGGGGGCGAGATCCGCCGCTATGCGCAAGGAAAACAGGGTGGGCGTCCACTCGATGCGCTCGAGTACCCGACCTTCGACCCAGGCTGCCATACAGGTTCTCCTCCAAAGGAACAGAACCTCACTCTACCCCTTGATCCCCTCTTGATTCAAAAAGAAAAAAACCCGCGCATGTGCGCGGGTTTTTTCTGCAAAGCGAATCGCTATTACAGAGCAACAACCTGGATCTGTACGGTTGCCTTGACGTCAGCGTGCAGCTGAACAACAACTTCGTACTCGCCGGTGTTACGCAGAACGTTGCCCATACGGACTTCGCTCTTGGCAACGGCGACGCCGGCAGCAGTGATGGCTTCAGCCACGTCACGGGTACCGATGGAACCGAACAGCTTGCCTTCGTCGCCAGACTTGGAGGCGATGACAACGGCAGCCAGTTCACCCAGCTTGGCAGCGCGCTCTTCAGCGGCAGCTTTACCGGCAGCCAGTTTGGCTTCCAGTTCAGCACGGCGAGCATCGAAGGTCTCGATGTTGGCCTTGGTAGCCATAACGGCTTTGCCTTGCGGGATCAGATAGTTACGGGCGTAGCCAGCTTTAACAGCGACTTGATCACCCAGACCGCCCAGTTTGGCGATTTTGTCGAGCAGGATAACTTGCATTACCTTTCCTCTATAAAAGTTGAGTTAGGCTTAAGTGCCGGACCGATTCTTACTTGTTGTGCAGATCGGTGTACGGCAGCAGAGCCAGGTAACGAGCACGCTTGATGGCGCGTGCCAGCTGACGCTGATACTTGGCGCGGGTACCGGTGATACGGCTCGGTACGATCTTGCCAGATTCAGTGACGTAGTTTTTCAGAGTAACGATATCTTTGTAGTCGATCTCGGTAACGTTCTCGGCGGTGAAGCGGCAGAACTTACGACGACGGAAATAACGTGCCATGGCCTTTATCCTCTAATGCGGTGATCTAAGAATTACTCTTCGGAAGACGCTTCAACAGCATCTTCGCGGCGCTCGTCGTCACGACGGGTGAAGCGCTCTTCCTTGGCCTTGGCCATCGGAGAAACTTCAGTCACGGCGTGCTTGGTGCGCATGATCATGTTGCGGATAACGGCATCGTTGAAGCGGAAGTTGGTTTCCAGTTCGTCGATAACGGCCTGCTCAGCTTCTACGTTCATCAGAACATAGTGAGCCTTGTGCAGCTTGTCGATCGGGTAAGCCAGTTGACGACGGCCCCAATCTTCCAGGCGATGAATGGTGCCACCAGCGGTGGTGATAGCGCCGGTGTAACGCTCGATCATGCCAGGTACTTGCTCGCTCTGGTCCGGATGAACCATGAAGACGATTTCGTAATGACGCATTTTAGCTCCTTACGGATTAATTCAGCCTCCGCCCAGGTGCAGCCAGACCTCGGAGGCAAGGAACATAGTGGTGTTTAGACGCTGCTTTCTAGGGCGGCGTATTGTACGAAATCACATCTCCCACTGCAACTGGCGTCGACAGATGTTTTTGTCGATGACCCTGATGCAAAACTTCAATTGATAACAATTATCATTTAGATCTATGCTATCTCCATGCTCTTATGGAGGGTGACACCATGCAACCCGCATTGACCACGGCCATCCCGGCCCGCAAATTCAAGCTGACCCTGCTTGGCCCCGCCTTCATCGCCGCCATCGGCTACATAGATCCGGGCAACTTCGCCACCAACATCCAGGCCGGATCCACCTTCGGTTATCAACTGCTGTGGGTGGTGGTCTGGGCCAACCTGATGGCCATGGTGGTGCAGACCCTCTCCGCCAAGCTCGGTATAGTCACCGGCAAGAACCTGGCGGAACACATCCGCGACCGCCTGCCCAAACCTGCGGTCTGGGCATACTGGGTGCAGGCGGAGATCATTGCCATGGCCACGGATCTCGCCGAGTTCATCGGCGCTGCGGTGGGCTTCAAACTGCTGTTCGGGGTGACCCTGCTGGAAGGGGCCTGCATCACGGCCGTGGTCACCTGGGGCATTCTCATGCTGCAATCCCGCGGCCAGAAGCCGCTGGAATTCGTGGTGGGCGGTCTGCTGCTGTTCGTGGCCGCCGCCTACATAGTCGAGCTGGTCTTCTCCCGCCCCCATCTGCCCAGCCTGCTGGAAGGCGCCCTCTTCCCCGGCCTGCCCAACGGCGATGCCGTCTATCTCGCCGCCGGCGTGCTGGGGGCGACAGTGATGCCCCACGTCATCTACCTCCACTCAGCGCTGACCCAGCACACCCAGGATCAGGGAACCCTTTCCCAGCGGCTGCACAGCACCCGAGTCGATGTGGCCATCGCCATGACCATAGCCGGCTTCGTCAACCTGGCCATGATGGCCATGGCCGCCGCGGCCTTCCACGACTCGGGCCACCAGCAGGTGGCTGAGCTGGAAACGGCCTACCAGACACTCACTCCCTTGCTGGGTCAGGCTGCCGCCACCCTGTTCGGCCTCTCCCTGGTCGCATCCGGCATCTCCTCCACAGTGGTCGGGACCCTGGCAGGCCAGGTGGTGATGCAGGGCTTAGTGCGCTTCACCATACCGCTCTGGCTGCGCCGGGCCATCACCATGGCCCCCGCCTTCGTGGTGATCGCCATGGGGCTCAACACCACCGAGATCCTGGTGCTGAGCCAGGTCATTCTGAGCTTTGGCATAGCGCTGGCACTGATTCCGCTGCTGATCCTGACCGGTGATCGCGCCCTGATGGGAGAGCATCGCAACCATCCACTGACCCAGGCAGTCGGTCGCCTCATAGTCGCCCTGGTGATCGGCCTCAACGCCTATCTGCTGGTCACCATGATCTAGTGCTCATCCCGCCATCTTGGGGCCGGCTCGTTAACAGAGGTTAATGAGCCGGTCCCCGCTTTGGCGTATGCTGCCGCTTTCTCTTCTCTTTTTCTCGTTGCGGGAGCCTTGCCATGGAACATACCCGAGTCAGCTTCGTGCTGGGCCATCATCAGGAACAGGCCAACGTCGTCTATTACGAGCAGGGGCAACCCAGCCTGCTGGTCACCGACCTCACCCCCTTCCACCCCCAGAGCCACCTCTGGCCCGATCAGCCTGGCGATGTGGGCACTGTGCGCTGGGATGGTGGCGAGGCGGCCGTGGGTCCCTGCCGGATGGGGGCCATCAGCCCGGAAGGCAGGTTGTTCGTGGATCAGGATATTCCGGTCAAGCGGGGCGCCGAGGGCTGGGCCTTCGTGGTGGTGCATCCCCTGGCAGGCGGCCATCCTCCGCACCTTGGCAGCCGGGTGGAGCTGCGGGTGAACAAGGATGCCCGCCATGCCCTGAGTCTGGGCCACAGCGGCTGCCATCTGGTGGCGCTGGCCCTTAACCGGGCGCTCGCCCCTTACTGGCGCAAGGAAGTGAGCGAGCGCGACGCGCTGGATCAGCCCGACTTCGACCGCCTCGCCATCCAGAGCTCGCGCGTAGAGCCCATGGGCTCCCGGGAGCAATACCGCATCGGCAAGAGCCTGCGCAAGAAGGGGGTCAACGGCGAGGCCCTGCTGGCGGATCTGGCGCTGATAGAAGAAAAGGTCAACCGGCAACTCGCCGACTGGCTGGTTGCGGGGGGCGAGATCCGCCGCTCGCGAGCAGGGGAGGCCATCATCGACTCTCGTTACTGGCACTGCACCCTGGAAGGGCAAGAGCTGACCATCCCCTGCGGCGGCACCCATGCCGGCAGCCTGGCGGAGCTGGGTCAGGTCAGGGTGCGGCTCGTCCCCGCAGAGGAGGGATTCAGCCTGCTCTCCGAAGTCACCCCCTGAGTCGACGACCGACCCGGCTTCGCCTCATCAGCCAAGCCGGATCAACAGTATGCCGCAGAGGATCACCAAGGCCGCCATCAGCCTGACCCGCCCCAGCCGCTCCCCCAGCCAGAGCCAGGAGAGCAGCACGGCAAACAGCACGCTGCTCTCGCGCAGCGCCGCCACCAGCCCGATGGGGGCCCGGGTCATGGCCCAGATGACGATCCCATAGGCGAGCAGCGAGAGGGCGCCACCCAGGGCGCCCGAGTACCACTCGGCCCGGGTCAGGCTGCGCAAGGCGGTGCGGCTCTGCCATCTCATCAGCAGCGGCATCACCAGGGCCGTCAGGGTAAAGAGCCAGAGGGTGTAGCGTATCGGCTCCCCCGCCGAGCGGGCCCCGACCCCGTCAGACAGGGTATAGGCGGCGGTAAACAGCGCCGTGATCAGCACGGCGCACAGGGCCGCAGGCGCCAGCCTGATGCCGCCACGCCAGGCCATCAACAAGACTCCGCCCACCAGCACCATGGCCCCCACCACAGCCACGACACCGGGCACCTCCCCCAGCAGCAAGGCACCGAGCAGCAGTGTCACCAGAGGGGCGCTGCCACGGGCCAGCGGATAGATCTGGCCAAACTCCCCCAAGCGGTAGGCTCGGCCGAGAAAGAGGCAATAACCGCAGTGCAACAGGATGGAAAGCGCCAACCAGGGATATTCGACTTGGGCCGGCCACCCTACCAGCGGCAGGAAAGGCAGGGAGAAGAGGCCGGAGCAGAGGGAGACCAGCAGCACGCTGACACGCCCCTCGGCCTGGCGCTTAGCCAGCGCATTCCACAGGGCGTGCAACAAGGCGGCCAGCAAGATGGCCGCGAAGATGGAGAGGGTCACGACGGGGTTCCAATCAACAAGGGTGTGAGATCATACCCGTTTGCGTCGCAGCAATATGGGAGCCAGCTCATGAAGGCTCCCTGGACTTGCCATCAACTCAGGGGGCTTTGCGCATCCCCATATGAGGGATGTCGTCTTCGAGATAGCCCTCCCCTTCCGGCACGAAGCCGTGCTGGCCATAGAAGCCCTGCAGGTGAGCCTGGGCACCGAGCCAGATGCTGTGCGCCGGCCAGCGGGCCGTGCAGGCGGTCACCGCCTCGCCGATCAAGCTGTGACCCAGACCGTCCCCTCTCGACTGGGGGGAGGTGACCACCCGGCCTATGGCGGCGCCATTGTCGTCGCCGATGCCGGGGGCCATGATCCTGGCATAGGCCGCCAGATGCTCTCCCTCATAGCCCTGCAGATGCCAGACTCCTTCGCGGCGATCCAGCCCGTCCAGATCCTGGAAGGGGCAGCTCTGCTCCACCACGAACACCTCGGCCCGCAGGGCCAGCAACTCGTACAACTCGTCCGTGGTCAGTTCAGACCAGGGTTTCAGGATCCAGTTCATCGGCGACTCCTTATCGGTTAGGCCCGCCAGCATAGGTGAGCACCGCCAGGGCGGCATTAACCTTGGTTAAGACTTTTAAGCCGTTTGCGAATGCGGCTCAGGCTGATAGGGGTGATCCCCAGATAGGCGGCGATCTGGTGATCCGGCACCCTGGCATCCAGGGCCGGGAAGCACTGCAGGAAGTGCTGGTAGCGGGCTTGGGGGCTCTCGGTCAACAGCAGCAACTCCTTCTCCTCCTTGATACGCAGTTGCACCGCCAGCAGATGGTGATACCAGGCGGACCAGCAGGAGAGCTGGCGCAGGTCGGCCAGCTGGAACAGCTGCAACCGGCAGGGCTCCAGCGCCTCCACGCTGTAGCGGGCGGGTTCACCACTGAGCAGGTGATGGAAGTCGAGAAACTCGTCCCCCTCCCAGTAGAACTCCTTGATGTACTCACGCCCATCCGCCAGCACCACCTTGGCCCGCAGCAACCCCTGCTCCACCCTGACCAGCAGATCCGGGCTGTCACCGGCGTGCCAGAGACAGGTTTTTGGGGCCAGCCGCAAGGGCCGGGCAAAAGAGAGGAGGCGCGTGGCCTCCTGCTCGTCTGTGACCCTATCCCAACAAAAGGGAGGTCTGTCCGTCATCACGGCGTTAGCTGCGGCGCTGACGCACGGCTTCGAACAGGCAGACACCGCTCGCCACCGAGACGTTGAGGCTGGATACGGCCCCCGCCATCGGGATGCTCACCAGCTCGTCGCAATGTTCGCGGGTCAGGCGACGCATCCCCTTGCCCTCGGCGCCCATCACCAGCGCCATGGGGCCGGTCAGCTTGGCCTGATAGAGGTCGTGGTCCGCCTCGCCGGCGGTGCCGACGATCCAGACGCCGCGCTCCTGCAACTCGCGCAGGGTGCGGGCCAGGTTGGTGACCTGAATGAGCGGCACCACTTCGGCGGCGCCACAGGCGACCTTGCGCACTATGGAGGTCAGGCCGGTGGCCTTGTCCCGCGGCACTATCACCGCATGGACCCCGGCCGCATCGGCGCTGCGCAGGCAGGCGCCGAGGTTGTGCGGGTCAGTCACCCCATCGAGCACCAGCAGGAAGGGCTGGGCCTTTTGATCGGCCAGGCTGTCCAGCAGGCTGGCCAGATCGTGCTCGGCCAGCTTGGGCGCTTCTATCACCTTGGCCATGATGCCCTGGTGATTGTTGCCCTCGGCTTTGTCATCGAGCGTCTTGCGGTTCACGCTCTGCACCTTGATGCCGAGGGATTCCAGCTCGGTCAGCAAGGGTTGCAGCCGGTCGTCATCACGGCCCTTGAGGGCCCACACCTCGATGAAACGCTCCGGGGTGCGCTCAAGCAGCGCGGATACAGCGTGAATGCCGTAGATCAGTTCTGTACTCATTTAGTGCTCTTGGTCTTGTCGCGAGCCTTCTTGCTCGGTCGTCTGTTGCTGGGCTTGGCACGGCCACCCTTGTCGGATTTGCCGCTATCCTTGCTCTCTTTGCGTTTATCGTGACGCTGACCACCCTTGGCTGGCTTGCGCACCACCTCTTTGCCATCCTTGCCGGTCAGCGGCGCTTCCACCATCACGAAGTCGATCTTGCGATCGTCCAGGTTCACGCCCATCACCTTGACCCGGACCTTGTCACCCAGACGGTAGCGACGGCGGAAGTTCTCGCCGATCAGCTGCATGTGCAGGGGATCAAACTGGTAGTAGTCGTTGGTGAGGGTGCTGACGTGCACCAGACCGTCGATGTGGATATCCGCCAGGCGCACGAAGAAGCCAAAGCCGGTGACGCTGGCGATGACGCCGTCGAAGTCGTCACCCACGTGATCCAGCATGTACTCGCACTTGAGCCAGTCGGCCACGTCGCGGGTTGCATCGTCGGCACGGCGCTCTGTCATGGAGCAGTGCTCGCCCATGGGATCCACTTCTTCCAGCTGGTAGTGGTAACCACCGCTCGGAGTCCACTTGTGGCGCAGGTTGCCCTGCTGTTCCTTGGCCGTCTGGTACTTGATGGCGCGGTGCAAAATGAGGTCGGGGTAACGACGGATCGGCGAGGTGAAGTGCGCATAGGACTTCAGGGCCAGACCGAAGTGACCTATGTTGTCGGCCTGATAGACCGCCTGGCGCATGGAGCGCAGCAGCATGGTGGAGAGCAGCTCCGCATCGGGGCGCCCTTCAAACTTGGCGGCCAGCTCGGCAAAGTCTTTCGGCTCGGGCTCGAGGCCCCCCTTGAGCTCCAGACCCAGTTCGGCTAGGAAGTCACGGAAACCGGTCAGACGCTCTTCGCCCGGACGGTCGTGCACCCGGAACAGGGCTGAGGCTTCGTTCTTCTCGATGTAACGGGCGGCCGCCACGTTCGCCTGGATCATGCACTCTTCGATGATCTTGTGGGCGTCGTTGCGCACCAGCGGCACTATCTGGTCGATCTTGCGCTGGGCGTTGAAGATGAAGCGGGTCTCTTCGCTCTCGAACTCCACGGCGCCACGCTGGTGACGGGCGTGCTTGAGCGCCTTGTAGAGGTTGTTCAGCTCCTCGATGTGACCCACCAGCGGCTCGTACTGCTGACGCAACTTGGGCTCGCCATCCAGGATCCCCGCCACCTTGCTGTAGGTCATGCGGGCATGGGAGTTCATTACCGCTTCGTAGAACTTGTAACCGGACATGCGGCCGGCGGCTGAGATGGTCATCTCGCACACCATGCACAGGCGGTCAACCTGCGGGTTCAGGGAGCAGAGGCCGTTGGAGAGCACCTCCGGCAGCATGGGCACCACGAACTCGGGGAAGTAGACGGAGTTGCCACGCTGATAGGCTTCGGCATCCAGCGCAGTACCGGGCTTCACATAAGCGGATACGTCCGCGATGGCGACCCACAGGCGCCAGCCGCCACCACGCTTGGCTTCACAGAAGACGGCGTCATCGAAGTCGCGGGCATCTTCCCCGTCTATGGTGACCAGCGGCAGGGCGCGCAGATCGATGCGACCCTCTTTGGCCTTCTCCGGCACCTGCTCGCCCAGACCGGCAACCTCCTTGGTCACCTCTTCCGGCCATGTGTGCGGGATGCCGTGGGTGCGCAGGGCAATTTCAATTTCCATGCCCGGTGCCATGTTCTCGCCCAGCACGTCCAGCACAGTGCCGACCGCATTGATGCGGGAGGTGGCGCGCTGGGTGATGCGAACGACCACCACCTGGCTCTGGCGGGCACCCTTGTTCTCCCCTTCCGGGATGATGATGTCCTGGCCGATGCGGCTGTCATCCGGCACCACGAAGCCAACGCCGTTCTCGACGAAGTAACGACCGACGATGTCAGCCTCGCGGGCCTTGAGCAGGCGCACCAGACGCGCTTCCTGACGACCCTTGCGGTCGATCTCGGTCGGCTGCACCAGCACGTAGTCGCCGTGCATCAGCCGCTGCATCTCGCGGTTGTTCAGGAAAAGATCCGATCCACCACCCTCGGGGCGCAGAAAACCGAATCCATCTTTGTGGCCGAGCACATAGCCTTTCACCAGATTCAGACGATCCGGCAGGGCGTAACATTGGTTGCGAGTGAACACGAGTTGCCCATCGCGCTCCATGGCGCGCAGACGACGGCGCAAGGCTTCCAACGGCTCTTCGTCGGTCAGCTTGAGGACCTTGGCCAACTCCTCCCGGGACATGGGTTTCTCATGACCACGGATAAGCTCCAGCAGCATCTCGCGGCTGGCGATGGGGTTATCGTATTTTTCGGCCTCGCGTTGGAGGAAAGGATCTTTTTGAGACATAAGCAGGCCTTAGGGTAGGTAGTAACGCAGACATTATATCGAAGGGGGGAGCTAATGGCATCCATCGACTGCCTTTTGCCCAATCTCTCTGTCATACTGGGCAAAGTTTGCAGGTATGTGAGACTCGGAACTCATGAGCAAGGACTCGTTCGCCCAATCGGCCGCCTATTTGAAACAGGCGGTCCCCCTGATGATCAAGTATCAAATCCCCACCACCCCGAACAATTACCACCTCTGGTACAACTACGTCTCCGGCGCCATGCCCGAGCTGAACAACGCCGTCGATCACGCCATAAAACTGCAGGGTACCTTCTCCCTCACCACCTGTGAGCGTCTCTATCACCAGCATCTGGCCAGCCAGGACGAACAGCAGATGGAGACGATGAAGCTCAATCTGGTCGCCATGGCCAACGAGCTCGGCCACTCCATGCAAGATGCGCTGGTCGACACCGGCCAGTTCCAGGCGATGCTCGACAAGAGCTTCGACAAGTTGAGCCTCATCGATGACGAGGGGCTGAGCCTGGACGACACCATGACCATCTTGCGGGAGCTGGTGCGCGAGTCACGGGACGTGCGCATGTCCACCCTGCACTTTCGCAACCAGCTCAGCAGTGCCGAGAAGGAGATCAAGGAGCTAAAGGCGGCGCTGAACGAGACGCGCAAGATGGCCACCGAGGACGCGCTCACTTCCCTGCTCAACCGCCGCGCCTTCGATCTGGAGATGGACAGCCTGATCCGCAACAAGCAGCCCTTCTCGTTGATCATGACCGACATCGATCGTTTCAAGAACTTCAACGACGAATATGGCCACCTGCTGGGGGATCAGGTGCTGCGCATCGTCGGCAAGCGGCTGCGGGAAGTCAGCAAGGAGGGCATCACTGCCTATCGGCTCGGAGGGGAAGAGTTTGCCCTGCTGGTGCCGGGCCGGGCTCTGGCACTGACCCGCCAGATGGCGGAGAGCCTGCGCCGGGTCATAGAGCGGATGTCGCTGCTGGATCGCAAATCGGGCCGGCGCATCGATCACATCACCGCCTCCTTCGGTGTGGGGGAATACAATGGCCAGGAGACGGCAGACGCCCTGATAGAGCGCACAGACAAGCTGCTCTACAAGGCCAAGGAGCTCGGTCGCAACCGGGTGATGCCGCTTCCCTCCTGAGCACATCAGACACAAAAAAGGCCGGTCAATGACCGGCCTTTTCAACTTTACCGCGTCGGCTCAGAGGCTTTTCAGCTTCTCTTCCGGCAGCGCCAGCTCATCGTTGTGGTTGACGCCGATGCCGCGCTCCAGCACGTGGCGGGCGATGGCATGGGCCTCTTCCAGGGAGTGCATGCTGTAGGTACCGCACTGGTATTCGTTCAGCTCGGGGATCTTCCCCTGCTCCTGCACTGTCAGCACATCGCTCATGGCAGCCTGCCAGGCCGCACCCACGCGAGCCTCGTCCGGCGCGCCGATCAGGCTCATGTAGAAGCCGGTACGGCAGCCCATGGGGGAGATGTCGATAATTTCGACCCCGTTGCCATTGAGATGGTCACGCATGAAACCGGCAAACAGATGCTCGAGGGTGTGGATGCCGCGCTCGGAGAGGATCTCCTGGTTCGGCACGCAGAAGCGCAGATCGAACACGGTAATGGTGTCCTTGCTCGGGGTTTGCATGGTCTTGGCCACCCGGACTGCCGGGGCTGCCATGCGGGTATGGTCGACGGTAAAACTGTCCAATAACGGCATTTCTGACTCCTGATTGGTTACGAGAACCAGCCCCCGCTGGGGAGCCGATCCTTGCATTGTCGATACTGGGCGCCGTAGCGTTGGGCACGGGCCTCCACCTTGCGGGAGACCTTCATCAGCCACCCCTTGCTGCGGTAGCTGCCACGCCGGTAGCCACCCCAGCCTTCGTGATAGTTGAGATACTGGCCATAGGCATCCCACTTGGAGGTGCCGTTGAGCCGCTGCGCCTTGTTAGTGTACCAGCCCATGAAATCGATGGCGTCGGCGAAGTCGTCGCGATCGCTCCAGCCGTTGCCTGTCTCACGCTGGTAGTCGTCCCAAGTCTCATCCTTGACCTGGGCGTAGCCGTAGGCAGTGCTGGCACGCCCGGTCGGGATGAAGAGGAAGTATTGCATCGGCGGCTGGGCATCGTGCACGAAGGAAGACTCCTGATACATCATGGCCATCACCACGTGCACCGGGGTCCCCCACTTCTCGTTCATCTTGAGTGCCGCCTTGTGCCACTCCGGCTTCTCCCGAAAGATCTGGCACAGGTTTTCCGGCTGAGCCGGTGGCCGGGAGCTGCAAGCAGTCAGCGCCATCAGCAGGCCTGCCGCCACCACGAGACGCATCCCTGACATCAAGGGGGTTGCATCTTCGTGTTCTTGGTCGTTTCGAGGCACATCCATCACATCAAATCGCGTCTTCGTTCTCTTCGCCGGTACGGATGCGGATCACCCTCTCCACCTCGCAGACGAAGATCTTGCCATCACCGATCTTGCCAGTGCGGGCGGTGTTCTGGATCGCTTCCAGACAGGCGTCTAGCTCTTCGTCCTGCACCACCAGCTCTACTTTCACCTTGGGCAGGAAGTCGACCATGTACTCGGCACCACGGTAGAGCTCGGTGTGGCCCTTCTGGCGCCCAAAGCCTTTGACTTCGGAGACCGTCATGCCGTTGATGCCGATCTCGGCCAGGGCTTCGCGCACATCGTCCAGCTTGAACGGTTTGATAATGGCTTCAATCTTCTTCATGGTGACTCCTTACCAGTTCTGTTTACCGAACCCGGACGTAATGGGGTAGCGGCGATCCTTACCAAAGTTGCGAGCCGTGATGCGGGGCCCGACGGCAGCCTGACGGCGCTTGTACTCGTTGAGATCCACCAGACGGATCACCTTGCGCACCACGGCTTCTTCGAAGCCCTCCGCCACCATGTCGGCGACCGAGGCGTCTTCTTCCACATAGCGTTTGAGGATGGCGTCCAGAATGTCGTAGGGAGGCAGGCTGTCCTGATCCACCTGATCCGGTGCCAGCTCTGCCGAAGGGGGACGATCGATGACCCGCTGCGGGATCACGTAGTCGACCGAGTTGCGATATTCGCACAGCTTGAAGACCAGGGTCTTGGGTACGTCCTTGAGCACGTCAAAGCCGCCCGCCATGTCACCATACAGGGTGGCATAGCCGACCGCCATCTCGCTCTTGTTGCCGGTGGTCAATACGATGCGGCGACGCTTGTTGGAGAGTGCCATCAAGAGCACGCCACGGCAGCGGGCCTGCAGGTTCTCTTCGGTGGTATCCCGGGCGGTTCCCTCGAACAGCGGCGCCAGCTGGGTCATGAAACCTTCGAACATGGGTTCGATGGAGATGATGTTGAACTCGACCCCCATCCGCTCTGCCTGTTCCTTGGCATCTTCCACGCTCATCTGGGCTGTGTAGCGGAACGGCATCATCACAGCCTGCACCTTGTCCGCACCTATGGCATCGGCCGCGATGGCGAGCGTCAGAGCGGAGTCTATGCCACCGGAGAGGCCCAGCACTGCCCCCTGGAAGCCGTTCTTGGTGACGTAGTCATGCACCGCAAGCACCAGCGCCTGATAGGTCTCGGTCAGGGGCTCCAGTGGCGCTGCGGGTTCCCGCTCTTTCAGCGGCTGACCGTCGACAAAGCGCACCAGCGCCAGCTCTTCGGCAAAGGGAGCCAGCTTGTGGGTCAGCTCGCTCTGACCGTTGAACACCTTGGAGCAACCGTCGAAGATCAGCTCATCCTGACCACAGACCTGATTGAGGTAAACCAGCGGCAAACCGGTCTGCTCGCAGCGCTCGGCCATCAGCTCGCGGCGGATCCAGGGTTTCTCCTGATCATAAGGGGAGGCATTGATGGTGAGCAGCAGCTCGGCACCGGCCGCCTTTGCCGCGAGTGCCGGGCCCGGTTGCCACAGATCTTCGCAGATAAGCAGCCCCAGCTGGTGGCCACGGAACGGCACCACGCAGGTATCGCTGGCCGCGGTGAAGTAACGCTTCTCGTCGAACACCCCGTAGTTGGGCAGATCCTGCTTGAAGTAGCGGGCGATGAGCTTGCCCTGCTCATAGAGGGAAGCTGCGTTGTAGAGCGCTTCTCCTTCACGCCAGGGGTGCCCCACCAGAATGGCGCAACGACCCTGCCAGGCCGCGACACGAGCCAGGGCCGCCTCCACACGGATCATCAGATCGCTTCGCAGCAGCAGATCTTCAGGCGGGTAGCCGGTCAGCGCCAGCTCGGAGCAGACCAGCAGATCGGCTCCTTGCTGGTCGGCCTCTGCGGCGGCAGCCAGCACCTTGTCACAGTTATCTTCGATAGCGCCTACCGTCAGATTTAACTGGGCAAGCATCAGAGAGAGGGCTTTTGCCATGGCGATGCATCTTGAATTCGAAAATGATGGGGAATGATAAAGAAAAGGGGCTGGCTGTGCCAGCTCAACACTTGGCCTTTGCGCTGGTGTTCTGGCTGTCTGGAGATAAGATGTAACTAATCGAGGGAGATATTTGCCATGATCAAGGATGTGAAAGGATTCACTCTGCTGGAACTGATGATAGCGGTCAGTCTCGGGGTCATCTTGCTCGGGATTGGGGCGCCGGCCATGTCGAGCTTGCTCAGTGAGAACAGCTTGCGATTTGAATCACGCACTCTCCTGAAATACCTGCGCTTTGCCCGCAGCCAAGCCATCGACAACCAGCAATCAGTCACCGCCTGCCTGGCCAATGCCAGCGACAACTGCGTCACTGCCAACCCGACTCAGTTGCTTGTATTCGTCGATAATGATGCTCCGGCAGACAACATCTTGAATAACAGCGATCAATTTCTGGCCAGAACCGCTGCATTTGCCGGAACATTGACAATCTCCAACAACCGGATTTCCACCACCTTCAGCCCGGATGGCACCAGCCTCGGCAGCAATGCCACTATCAGCCTCTGCCGCTCAGGCAATGCCCAAGTCAACTTGGTCATTGCCCAATCGGGGCGCTCCAGCCAGTCAACCCAGGCCAACGTCTGCCCCTGAAAACGTCGGCTCACTAGCGTAACTGGCTTGCGTCCTGCTGCTGTCCCTCTTTTGACTGAAACTTCTCCCCCAACGGGCGGCACTCCAACAGTGTCTTCACCGGCTGTACTGCCCCGTCGACCTCATACCCTCTCTTCTTGAATTTCTCGTGCACGGCCTGGGGAGAAGTATCCGTCACAGGACCATGCAACACGACTCGCTGTCCATTCGCCAGCTCGGCGTAACACTTCATGTCCTCCGCCAGCGCCGCTCCCGATAACAACAGGCTCAGGCCCAACACCGTGCTCAGTGGTTTCATTGCGCCTCTCCTTCATACAGGTAAATTTTCTTGGGTGACATGTCCATTTCCGCCTCTTCCGCGCCCTGGTTGCACTCCCCGGCACCAGTACAGCGCTCCGGCTCACCGTCACCCTCGTCCTTGAGAATCACCTCCTCCCCAACACCTCCTCCAATGATACGGACCTTGGCATCATCCCCTGCATGCACCACAAGATCATCCGCCACCTTGTTTTGCACTTCCACGTAGCGTTCCGGCGTTTCATTGCCATCGAGATCGACCACATAGCGGAAGGAGCTGCCATAGTGCATGTCCACCATGTACTGACGCGCCGCACCTATAGACTGAATGGTGCATTGCTGGAAGGACTGCACCTGCGGCAGGAACGAGGTGAAGTAAAGTTTGCCCTGCAACACCACACCCGCCCCCATGGACTTCTCGCCAGGTTCGTTCAACCAGTTGACCCAACCTTTGGCGGTGGTGATCCCCGCCTTGGTCGCCAGAACATCATCACTGGTAGTCTGTGCCGACAGGGGGTCTGAGGTCACGTCGTAGAGATCGGTAATCAGGATGGGATTTCTGGCCTGTGCAGTAGTTGCACGGGGCATGACGTCATAGTCACGCAACATGAAATAACCATTGCGGACAGTCGCTTCCGAGGAGGGCCGATTGCGATCACCACTGCCGATCAGCACAGCATCAAATGGGCGATCCTGATAGGAATAGACAGTATTTCCCCCCACCACTGTACGTGTCACTTCCTTGTTGATGGTGCGCACAACTATAGGTTGCGTAAAGAAGCGGCGATCGGCGGCCTGAGTGCTGTCAGATCCCAGACTGGCAAATTTGAATACCCGCCAATCTGATTTGGTGGCATTCGGGAGATCCATCCGCCAGATATTACCTCCGGTATCCCCTGCATAGATGCGGTCAGTCTTACCATCACCATCGCTATCCAGAGTCGCCACCGAGCCAGGCATGCTGTCAGCCATCCCCGTTACCTGGAGATTGGTGGTTGAGGTGGCTGCCGGGGTCGCACTGAACACCAAGGCCCCTGTCTCGGCGTTGACGATATAGATCCCCCTACCCGTGCTGTCATTCGCCCCCAGCCCCTGGGCACTCTTGTTCACGTCATAGCCGCCAGCAAAGATCAGGACTGGTGTGGTGACCCCCGGCACAAAGGCAACCTCAGGCACCGACCAAGTCAAACCCAGCTCGCTGAAGCCCGTCGTTTGGGAGTTCAGGCGCCATTTCAGCGTCGGCGTATTGGGGCTGGAGATATCAAAGGCGTAATAGGCCTTTCCACCGCTTCTCAATCCAGTGAATACCCAAACGAAGTCATTCTCGGACGATTTCAACACCCCATTGCGATTGGCATCTTTGATGAGGGCGACAGGAGAGGAGTCAACACCATAAATATGATCCGCAGATTCGGCGTTGATACGCAATGCCCTCTGATTGGGCAAGAACTCATAGGGGATGGCGGCCCAACTCTCGTCTATGGTGCTGCCCATATCCTTGAACATATGAAGGAAGCCCGCATTGGTCCCAAACAAGATCCGCAAATCAGGCGCATCGGCAGGATTACCGGATTGCGGGCCATAGTTCAGCACCAGGGGCCGGGAGTGCAGGGGATCGCCCATGATATGCGCGCGGATCAGGGTTGATGTATCAAAATCTTCGTCGTCGACATCCAACCCCTTGGTCCAGTCGATCAGGGAATCGAGTTCTGTCGTACTGCCTGCCTGCATGAAAGTCATGAGCGCCGCCTCACTGCCCGCCTGTGTCACCAGATTGGCCTTGGTCAGCGCATCGAGCCGACTCTGGGCATTATTGATGACATAGAGACTGCGGGTGCTTTTTTCCGCCAGCATCTCTTGTGCCCCACCTTCAGCCACCTTGTTGCCATCACGACCTGATGACCAGAAGGTCTGGGCGCTGTCGATGATGGTGCCATCAAACTTGATAGCGGGCAGCCCTCGACTATCCGCAACATAACCGTCCGGGGAAAATACCAGTTTCTTCAGATTGCCCCGCCATCTGGGTCCGTCATCCGGCTCAAACATGGCGTAATAGATATTGTTAAGGCTGCGAGTCCGGTCAAAGTTGTTACTGGCAATCGCAGGTGACACCAAGGAGGTATTGATGCGCAGGATCGCTAGCAAAGAGGCCTTTAGCGCATCGGTCAAGGCTGAGGCATCGGTCGCTGGGTAGTACTCACCACCTCCCCGCCTGGCCGTCTCCGCCAGCAGATTACCCGCCCCCGAGATAGCCTCATCACCAAATCCGACAGTAAAGGTGGTCACAGTCTGGGTCCCTGGTGAAACAGCATTGACATCCTTGTGCTTCATATAACCAGCCAAGGCAGCCAGATAGCTGTTTTCTCTGTTTCTTCCAGAACCATAAGAAACCACAGTCCCATAGGCCGCTTTTTCATCCGTGCTCAGGGTATTAATCAACCCCTGCACAAAGGTATCTGAAGAGGTATCCTGAGTCGGCTCACCATCGGTGATATAAATAACGTAACCGTTGTTTGAACAATTATCATAGGGAGCCTCATATGTACCAGCTGGGCTCTCAGCTGCAGTATCACGCGGGCTGCCTTGCAGTCCATATACAACAGCCTTACCCCCAAAGAATTGATATGCCTCTCTCAATGTTTCACACAATGGGGTATTGGTACTGGCAGTCAGGGCTTCGACCCGATCCAACAGATCCTGCTCCCCCGTCTTGCCATTCGCCAGTGTGACCTCACTGCCTAATATGTCTCTGACAATACGCCCGCCATTATTATCAGTGTCATTGTTTCTATTAAATACCGCCAGACCAAAGTCCACCCCAGGTGTGGATGATATCAAGCCTTTCACTGCATCCTTGGCAATGCGGAGTCGAGATTCCTCTGAGTATCCGGTTGGGCCATGATACCAGCGAATATAATTGGCAGAATAAATGGTCACAGCAGTATTACTGGCATTGACGGCATTATTTTTATTGGCCGTATAAAACCACTCGCCGCTTCTAGTACTGTCTTTATCTACTGGATAACCAGCCCCGACCGTCCAGCTTCCGCTGTAGGGGTTGGCCGGGTTGCTTGCCGTAATATCCTGCTTGCAATCTACCAGATTGATATTGTTCTCTTGATCACCGCTGAGCGAATTCCATTCACCCCGCCCTCTTCCTGGTGGGTTGCCATTCGTAACCTCATAACTCCACATTTGCGACTGAAAATAACCAATATTCGACAATGGCGTTTTTGAAGTCGCACAGGCATTCAGCTTGTCGGAGAATCGCCTGCTGGTGTTAATAGCAGGAATACTGCCATCGGTTGAATAGTAAATGTACTTTTTACTATTGTTAGAATCAGGATCATTGCTCAATGCAGGATACACGGCCGCAGGATTATAGACCTCTTTGATTTGCTCCATGGTATCAGCCATACTGCCTGAGTTATCGAATATCAGCAGCACCTTGGGGCGAAAGTCCCCCGCCTTGTTGAAGTCATAAATAAACAGCTCGGTGTCATCGGCTCTCGTCGATGTAATGCCAAACACAAGGCTACACCAGCATAAAATCACTCCAAGTCGTCGTAACCACATATCCTTCGCTCCTATTCGGTGAGCAGTGGTTGTTCTACACCCGCAATCCAAGTCAACGGGCGAACATATTTGCCATAATTCACATTGGCCTGCAGCTCGACATACTTGCACGCAGGAATCACATTGCTGCTGCTGGCGTCAATCTTTCGCTTGCACACGGTTTCGATACGATTAGTAAGAGCGACAGCCGCCGAAGCATTGCTGCTATTGACGCTGATCGCCGCACTGGCCCCCAGAGTGGCGCCCATGCCGGCAATCACAGTCGATATGTTGTTGCTCTGCATCGCCGCTTCGATGATGCCTTCGAGCCGATGCTCCGCCTGTCGGAAGCTGGCGGACGAGCCTGCCATCTTGAGGTCTTGCCCCGAAGATTGCATCACTACCACGGCAATCAGGGTAAGGGGCAGCAAAATGATCAGGGCGACGATCAGAGCCACACCGCGCTGGGATCTCATGCTCCACCTCCCACTATTACCGCTGGATTACGCAGCGATACGCTGGATTCCAGCAACAGACGACGGAAGCCATCTCCATTGCCTGATACGCTGGTGCTGCCAACCTGATAAACATTGTTATTCACATAACTGCTGGATGCTTGCAGTGAGCGCACCAGAATAAAGATGCGTGCCGCCACGACCCGACCTTCACTCCATTCCTGTTCAGTTACATTCGCGGTCGCGACATAACGGTCAATTTCACCATCCGGCACCGGGCTGTCGTCGACACCAAACAGCACCGTCATCCGTTCAATTCCTTCGGCCATGGGGCCGGAGATCAATACCGATCCGCCATTTGCGGTCAGGTAACGCTTTCTCAATTCAGGGTTGCCTGCTGCATTGGGAGAAAGGTAATAGATAAAGTGCTGATACTCCCAGAGCTGACGTGCCGGCATGGCTGCCGTGGTGGGGACCGTTTCTCCCCCCTTGAACATCTGGGCAGCCTGGGTCGTTGTGGCGAGATAAAAGCGATTGCCAGTAGCGGCGGTATCCGCCAGCGGAAGACCAATCAGCCGTTTGATGCTGATGACATCCGTATTGGCGATACGCGAAGCCACAGGGATACAGGCAAGAGCCCCTCCCGTAATCGCCCTGCTGTTGTCCACCCCTGCGACCCAGATCCCCCGATTTGTTCCCACACTGGGTGGCAGGCTGCCTCGCCCAAGATTGTCCAGACAATCATTTGCGGCAAGCACACTAGACCCAGCACTCAGCGTAACCCCCTGCCCCACGGCCATGGGAGAACCCGTATAGTCCCCCCAAAAGCCAGCCCATTTCAGGTCCTGAGTGAGCAGGCGCATGGCGATACGGCCATTTTCCTGCAGCTCGCTCTGATCGAAGGCATCCTCAGTGGTGGCCCGAGAGGCTATGAAGATGCTCAGGCCACCACCGATCAGAAATACTCCGATCAGCATGGCGATCAGCCACTCGACCAGGGTAAAGCCACGGGCGTTCATAGGGTGGTCGTCAGCACGAACTGACGCCTCTGCCGATCTGCGGCATTCCCAAGTCCACAGCTGTTGCGCACGGCGGTAACCGCATCGGCGCCATCAGACAGAGACTCCCGGCCGCGCCAGAAGATCCCCACCGTCAGGCTGTTGTTGGCCCCGCGGATCACGCAGCCGACCGGAGCCTGTAGAGATGAAGCGGCACCGGACACGGCAGAACCCAGCAGGGACCGTTGCCAATAGAAGAGATCCAGTGCCTGGCGTTCACTGCGACTGCAATCCGACATGGTGCCATTGCTGTTGGCACAACTCGGCATGTTCAGGATAGTGTTGCCTGATACGACGGTCGTGCCCTGGGCAGTCCAGCTGTCCTGGTTGATCCTGGCGCGCTCAACGAGGTCATTTGCCAGCCAGTTGGCAATGGTGCGCTGTCGGGCCTCATAGCCGGAGAATTTGGCCGTGGCCTGCATGCCAACCAGCCCCAGCAGACCAAAGGAGAGCACCACTGCGGCTATCATCACCTCCAGCAGGCTGAATCCGATCATCTGGCGACGGCATTGAAGTTTCATCGGCTAGTCCCAGCAGGCGTCGTTGGCGGTATCGCCGAGTCGGGTAGCGCTTCGGGTGCCATCCTGATCGATGGAGAAGATGATGCAGTCACTATCGGAGCCTTGTGCGCCGGAAGCCGTGGCAAAGAGAATGAACGTATTGGTGCCGGCAGAGATGACCAGATGGTAGAAGCCGGACTCGGAGTTGTCAGTGATATTCAGGTCGGCAGCGGAGGAGGCGTACCTATTGAAGTCCATAAAATAGGTTTCTTGTCTGTTGGCGGCATCCAACAGCATCTTTTTGGCATCAATACGGTGGCTGGCCAGCAGATAGCGCTGATATGAGGGATAAGCAATGGTGCCAAGAATCGCCACTATGGCGACGACAATCATCAATTCAATGAGGGAAAAGCCTCGATAGAACCCAATCATATCCCATCCTTGGTGACTGGCGGTCTTGTTAGTCTAATGCCGGATAGGTCGCAACAACAAATCCGGCATCAGGAACATCACTCTTTATTCTTAGGCCATCCTGGCCACATTCAAATGATTCTAAGCTCTGGCGGCACCTCGAAGACCACGTTCTCTTCGCGACCCGGGTGTTCGGTCACTATCTTGCCACCCAGCTCGCGCAGACGGGCGATGACATTCTGAACCAGCACATCGGGAGCAGAGGCTCCCGCCGTCACCCCGATACGTTCAACACCATCCAGCCAGCCCGGTTCGATCATGGTGGCATCGTCGATGAGGTAGGCTCGCGCCCCCACCTTCTCGGCCAGCTCGCGCAGGCGGTTGGAGTTGGAGGAGTTCCGTGACCCCACTACCAGCATGGCGTCCACCAGCCCCGCCATCTCCCGCACCGCATCCTGACGGTTCTGGGTGGCATAACAGATGTCATCCTTGCGCGGTCCCTGAATTTTCGGGAAGTGTTGGCGCAAGGCATCGATAACGTCCGAGGTCTCATCCACGCTGAGCGTAGTCTGAGTGACGAAGCAGAGATCGTCCGGGTCCTTCACCTTGAGCTTGGCCACGTCCTCCGGCGTTTCCACCAGATACATGCCCCCTTCCGGATTCTCGTACTGCCCCATGGTGCCGATCACCTCGGGGTGACCGGCGTGACCGATGAGCACAGCCTCGGATCCCTTGCGGCTGGCACGATGGACCTCCATGTGCACCTTGGTCACCAGCGGACAGGTGGCATCGAACACCTTGAGGGCACGGGACTTGGCCATCTCGCGCACAGTCTTGGCAACGCCGTGGGCGGAGAAGATGACGATGCTGTCATCCGGTACCTCGTCGAGCTCCTCGACGAACACGGCTCCCGCCTCTTTCAGCTTGTTCACCACATAGCGGTTGTGTACCACCTCGTGACGGACATAGATGGGTGCCCCGAACTTCTCAAGCGCGCTCTCGACTATGCTGATGGCCCGATCGACACCGGCACAAAAACCACGTGGGTTGGCGAGTAGGATATCCATCAGTGCACCTTTTCCTCGTCATCCACGCCCAGGATCTCCACCTCGAAGGTGACGGTGTGACCCGCCAGCGGGTGGTTGAAGTCGACCGTCACCGACATCCCTTCCACCGCCCGTATGATGCCGGGCAGCTCGCTGCCATTGGGCTGGTCGAAGAGGATGATGGTGCCAATCTTGGGCTCCACATCGGCACCGAACTTGGCTCTGTCCAGATGGTAGATGTTGTCGGGATTGGAGTGACCGAACGCCTGTTCAGGCGCCAGCGTGAAGCTCTTGGCCTCACCCTGTTGCAACCCCAGCAGACACTGCTCGAAGCTCGATGTCAGGCTGCCGTCCCCCATTCGCAGGCGGGCCGGTTTGCCGTGCAGCGCCGTGCTGTCGGCAACCGAGCCATCTTCCAGCTTGATGGAGAAGTGGAACAGTACGCTGCTGTCAGCGCCTATGGCCTGGCTCATGCCGCCTCCTTCTGTTTTTCGGAGCGAAAACCTTCCAGCACTATCATGGCTGCGCCGATGAAGATGAAGCTGTCCGCCAGGTTGAATGCGGGCCAATGGGAGCGCTGCCAGTAGAAGTCGAGGAAGTCGACCACATGGCCAAGCACCAGACGATCAAAGACGTTGCCAAGGGCTCCGCCGATGATGAGCGAATAGGCGATACCGCTCCAGCGCTGGGTGACCGACTGCTTGCGCAACCAGTGCGTCAGCAGCCCACAGATGGCAAACGCCAAGACCGCGAAGAACCAGCGCTGCCAGCCCCCCTGATCGGCCAGGAAGCTGAACGCTGCGCCCTTGTTGTAGACGTGCACTAGGTTGAAGAAGGGGGTGATCTCCACCCCCGGATAGCCAAACGGCAGCAACTTGACCACGGCGAGCTTGCTCGCCTGGTCCAGTACGAAGGCCAGCACCGCCAGCCACAGCCAACGCAGGCCCGTTTTGTTATGAAGAGCGTTATTGGTCATGTTCATCAGGCAAATTGACGCGTTTCGCCGTCACCCTCGACGTTGGTGACGCAGCGGCCACAGATCTCTTCGTGACCGGCTATGGTGCCCACGTCTTCCACATGGTGCCAGCAGCGGTCGCACTTGGCGGCAGCAGACTGGGCCACGTTCAGCCACAGATCATCGCGCTCGGTCACAACGGCACCTTCAGGTGCTGTGTCAGCCACCACCACCTTGGCCTTGGAGGTGAGCAGCACGAAGCGCAGCTCATCGGCCAGGGCATTCAGGCGCTTAGCCAGCTCGGGCTTGGCGAACAGAGTCAGTTCGGCCTGCAGGGAGCCACCGATGCGCTTCTCGCCACGGGCGGCTTCCAGTGCCTTGTTCACTTCACCACGCACTGTGAGGATCTCGGCCCAGAAATCGTCGTTCAGCACTTCACCCGCTTCCAGCCCGAACAGGCCGTCGTACCACTCTTCGGTGAAGACGAACTCACCGCGCTCACCCGGCAGCAGAGCCCAGATCTCGTCGGCGGTGAAGCTCATGATGGGCGCCATCCAGCGCACCATGGCCTCGGCGATGTGATAGAGGGCGGTCTGGCAGGAGCGACGGGCCAGGCTGTCCGCCTTGGCGGTGTACTGCCTGTCCTTGATCACATCCAGGTAGAAGGAGCCCATCTCGATGGAGCAGAACTGCATCAGCTTCTGGGTCACGCCGTGGAAGTTGTACTCATCGAACGCCGCCATGATCTCGGCCTGTACCGCCTTGGCACGGCCCACGGCCCAACGATCCACCACCACCATGTCGGCAGGCGCCACCATGTCGGTCGCCGGATTGAAGCCGTTCAGGTTGGCCAGCAAGAAGCGAGCTGTGTTGCGAATACGGCGATAGGCATCGGCGGAGCGCTTGAGGATCTCGTCGGAGACTGTCATCTCGCCGGTGTAGTCAGTGCTCGCTACCCACAGACGCAGGATGTCGGCGCCCAGCTTGTTCATCACGTCCTGCGGACTGACCACGTTGCCGATGGACTTGGACATCTTGCGGCCCTGACCGTCCACGGTGAAGCCGTGAGTCAGCACCTGGTTGTAGGGAGCCTTGTCTTTCATGGCCACGCCGATCATCAGGGAGGACATGAACCAGCCGCGGTGCTGGTCAGAGCCTTCCAGATACATGTCGGCCGGGTTGCCATTGAACTCGGGGCGGGCATCGACCACTGAGGAGTGGGTCGATCCTGAGTCGAACCAGACGTCCAGGGTGTCGGGTACCTTGTCGTACAGGTCGGCGTCGCTGCCCAGCAGCTCAGCCTTGTCCAGATCCCACCAAGCCTGGATGCCGGACTGCTCGACCCGCTTGGCCACCTCTTCCATCAGGCGCACGGATTCAGGGTGCAGCGCCTGAGTCTCCTTGTGAACGAACAGGGAGATGGGCACGCCCCAGGTACGCTGACGGGAGATGCACCAGTCAGGACGGTTCTCGACCATGGCCTGGATGCGGTTCTTGCCCCATGCCGGTACCCAGCCGCTCTGGCCGTGCTGGGCGATGCCATCTTTCTCGATGCGCTCGATCTCTTCCAGCGCACGCTTGCGCAACCCCTTCTGCTCCATGCTGATGAACCACTGGGGGGTGGCACGGAAGATGATCGGGGTCTTGTGACGCCAGCAATGGGGGTAGGAGTGGTTGAACACCTTGTGGTGCAGCAGGGCACCACGCTCGGTCAGCACCTCGACCACGGCCGCATTGGCCTTGAACACGTGCTGGCCGGCAAACAGCTCGGTATCCGGCAGGTAGACGCCGTTGCTGCCAACCGGGTTGGCCACTTCCAGACCGTACTTCTGACCGACCACGAAGTCTTCCTGACCGTGTCCAGGGGCTGTGTGCACGGCGCCGGTACCGGCATCCAGGGTGACGTGGTCACCCAGCACCACAGGCACATCGAAGCTGTAGAAGGGGTGGTTGAAGCGCAGC
Organism: Aeromonas sp. R4-3; assembly: GCF_040908275.1. Lineage (NCBI taxonomy): Bacteria > Pseudomonadati > Pseudomonadota > Gammaproteobacteria > Aeromonadales > Aeromonadaceae > Aeromonas > Aeromonas sp. R4-3. The sequence continues at coordinate 94,139 of NZ_JBFODK010000021.1, read as the reverse complement.
AGCTCGAGCGCCGCACCCTTGGCATAGCCCAGGTTGTGGAACTTCTCGATACCGGCTCTGTCCATCACGTCCTTGACCAGCTCGGCGGCCAGGATCAGGCGCTCGGGGTTGTCACCCTCCACCTGTACCAGGGCGTAGTCCAGATCGGCGTGCATGGCGATGGCGCGGTTGGCCGGCAGGGTCCAGGGGGTGGTGGTCCAGATCACGGCAGAGAGCGGGCCCTTGCCGATGTGACCTTCGGGGCAGTCAAACTTGGCAGCCACTGTCGCCTCGTCGACGGCCTTGAAGCGCACATCGATGGAGGGGGAATTCTTGTCGTAGTACTCCACTTCGGCTTCAGCCAGGGCGGAGCCGCAGTCGGTACACCAGTGCACCGGCTTGGAACCCTTGTGCAGGTGGCCGTTCTCGACGATCTTGGCCATGGAGCGGATGATGTTGGCTTCGGTGCCAAAGTCCATGGTCAGGTAGGGGTGTTCCCAGTCACCCAGCACACCCAGACGGATGAAGTCGGTCTTCTGCGCTTCGATCTGGGTCTTGGCGTATTTGCGGCACTCGGCGCGGAACTCGGCGGCGGAGACCTTCTCCCCCGGCTTGCCGACCATGCCTTCCACCTTCAGCTCGATGGGCAGACCGTGGCAATCCCAGCCCGGCACATAGGGGGAATCGAAGCCGGAGAGGCCCTTGGACTTGATGATGATGTCTTTGAGGATCTTGTTGACCGAGTGACCGATGTGAATGCTGCCGTTCGCGTAGGGAGGGCCATCATGCAAAATGAAAGAAGGCTTGCCCGCTTTGGCGCGGCGAATGGCGCCGTAAAGATCCTGATCGTACCAACGCTTGAGCATGTTGGGTTCGCGCTTGGCCAGATCGCCACGCATCGGAAACTCGGTTTCCGGCAGATTCAGGGTGTGTTTATAGTCGCTCATCAGTCCTGGGTTCCCTTCTTTTCTAAAAGAGTGCTGGGTAAATTGAATGGTGGCAGCCCGAACCAGGCTCGGGCCGCCAGGGCATCTCGTTCGATCTGCTCTTTCAAGGCGGTGAAAGAGGCAAACTTCTGCTCTTCGCGCAGCTTGTGGCGAAGCAGCACCTTGACCTGCTGACCATATAGATCACCAGAAAAATCAAATAGATGTACTTCCAATCTGGCTTGTGTACCGCTCAAGGTCGGCCGTACACCCACATTGGCGACACCGGGGAAGGTCTTGCCGGAACATAACACTTCCACCGCGAACACGCCACCGACCGGGATCACCTGCCGTTTGAGCGCGAGATTGGCGGTAGGAAAACCTATGGTGCGCCCCAGCTTGTCGCCGTGGGCCACCCGACCACTGATGGCATAGGGGCGGCCGAGCATCAGCTCCACCTCAGCCATACGCCCCGCCTTCAAGGCCTCGCGCACTAGCGTGCTGCTGACCCGCTGGCGCTCTACCTGGAAGCTCTGGGTGCTGATCACCTCGAAGCCGAAGCGATGACCCGCCTCCTCCAGCAGGTGGAAGTCCCCCTCCCGCCCCTTGCCGAAGCGAAAATCATCCCCCACCACCAGGTAGTGCACGCCGAGTTTCTCCACCAGCAACTGCTCGATGAAGCTGCTGGCGGCCTGCTCGGCGAAGCGGTGCGTGAACCGCACACAGAGCATGCGATCTATATGCATCCCCTTGAGGGCTTCGTACTTCTCCCGCCAACGGCTGAGACGGGCAGGGGCGGCATCCCCCGCAAACAGCTCAAGGGGCTGCGGTTCGAACAGCATGACGCAGGCGGGCAGACCAAGCTGGGCGGCTTTCTCCTGCAGTCGGGTCAGCACCGCATGGTGGCCCTGATGAACCCCATCGAAGTTGCCTATGGTCAATACACAGCCCCGATGATGGGGCTTGATATTGTGAATGCCGCGAATGAGTTCCATCAGTGCCTTGTGCGTTGCTGCCATGGAAATCGGCGGATTATATATCAGGCAGCAGGCAGGGTCAGCCCTGCTGTTGAGCCGATTTCAGGTATCTGACCCGGAACACGGGCATCATCAGCCTCATTGCTGACCCGATTTCAGGTGTCTTGGCCTGACCCCCAGCACCAACAGGACTATTCCATACAAGGCGCCCCCCAGGCAGAGCAGCAAAGTCAGCTCCAGACTGGCTTTGCCCATGCTCCAGGCTCCCCACTGGGCGAGATCCGGTGACAGATAGCCAAGCACGCCCCCCATCAGCACAGTCGCCACCAGCAGCTTGAGGCAGAACACGCCCGTGTTGCGGGAAGGACGATAGACCGCCTGCTGATACAGCCCCTTGAACAGCAGGGCCGCATTCAGGGTGCCGGAGCAGGCGGTGGCGAGCGCCAGCCCCACATAGCCAAGCGGATAGATGAAGATGAGGTTGCACACCATGTTGGCCACCATGGCCATGATGCCGATCCGTACCGGGGTCCTGGTGTCCTGGCGGGCATAGTAGCCGGGGGCCAGCACCTTGATCAGCATCAGGGAGAGCAGCCCTGTGGTGGACGCCAGCAGGCTGGCGCTGGACATGGCCACCTCGTGCATGCCGAACTCCCCGCGCATAAAGAGCACTCTCAGTATGGGCTCGCGCAATACGGCAATCCCCACCATGGCGGGCAGGCCGAGCAGCATCACCATGCGCACCCCCCAGTCCATGGTACGGGAGAAGTCGGCCGGATCCGCATCCACATGCTTCTTGGCCAGCGCCGGCAGGATCACTGTGCTGATGGCGACCGCGAACAGGCCGAGGGGAAACTCCAGCAGGCGATCCGAGTAGTAGAGATAGCTGATGGCACCGGTCGCCAGGAAGGAGGCCAACATGGTATTGATCAGCAGATTGATCTGGCTGACCGAGACGCCGAACAGCGCCGGTATCATCAGGGTGCGGATCTTCACCACACCGGGATGGTGCCAACCCCACTTGGGCCACACCAGCATGTTGATCTGGCGCAGGAAGGGGTACTGGAACAGAAACTGGACCAGGCCACCGAGGAAGACGCCGATCGCCAGCGCGATCTCGGGCCGCTCCAGCAACGGGGCTATCCACCAGGCCGCCGCTATCATGGTGAGGTTGAGGAACACCGGCGTGAAGGAGGAGACGGCGAAGCGACCAAAGGTGTTGAGAATAGCCCCGGCCATGGCGGTGAAGGTGATGAACCAGAGATAGGGGAAGGTAATCTTGAGCATCAGGCTGGCCAGCTCGAACTTCTCGGCCGCCGGGCCGCCGTGCAGCCAGTCCCAGAACCAGCCCCAGCCAAACAGGGCCGTCAGCACCCCCGAGCCCAGCACACCGAGCAGGGTGACTATGGTGACTATGCCCCCAAGGGTGCCCGCCACCGCGGCCAGCAGCTCGCGTACGGCCTGCTCGTCACCGTTTTTCTTGTACTCCGTCATCACCGGCACGAAGGCCTGGTTGAAAGCCCCTTCGGCGAACAGCCGGCGCAAGAAGTTGGGAATGCGGTTGGCGAAGAAGAAGACGTCTGCGGCCACCCCGGCACCGAGCAGATTGGCGATGACCACATCGCGCACCAAGCCCATCACACGGGACACCAGCGTCATTGCGGACACTATCATGCCGGATTTGATCAATTTCTTACTCAAGACGAGGCCTCTGGAACTGTCAGAATGGAAAGAATGCTGCTAGAATCGGCCGACAGTTTAACCGCCTCCCAACTGACACACCACCGGGGGGCGGTGTTTATTTGCACAAATCATTTGACAATATGTGGTTGAGAAGGCATATTTCCGGGCCTTTTCAATACACTCGCTAAGACAGTTTTAGGAGTTTTACCTTGGCTAATATCAAATCTGCTAAGAAGCGCGCGATTCAGTCAGAGAAACGTCGTCAACACAACGCCAGCCGTCGTTCAATGACCCGTACCTATCTGAAGAAAGTAATTGCTGCCATCGCTTCTGGCGACAAAGCTGCTGCCACTGCCGCTTTCGCTGTTGCTCAGCCGATCATGGATCGTATGGCGACCAAAGGCCTGATCCACAAGAACAAAGCTGCTCGTCACAAGAGCCGCCTGTCTGCCCAGATCAAAGCTATGGCTTAATCAGCTTCGGCTGAACAAAGCTAAAAAAACCGGCCTTAGTGCCGGTTTTTTATTTGGGTTCGCTACAATACAGCCTGTGCAACAATCCAATCATCTCGCGTACCTCATGGCTGCGCAGCGAATAGTAGACCGTCTGGGCCTCTTTTCGCGTCGCCACCAGCTCATCGCGCCGCAACACAGCCAGATGTTGTGACAGGGCCGATTGACTCAGTCCAAGCACCTCGTTGAGTTCCCCCACCGACAGCTCTCTCTCCAATAACTGGCACAGAATGAACAAGCGCCGTTCATTGGCCAGCGCCTTGAGCAGGGTGACCGCACGTCCGGCATTCGCCTCCATCTCTTCCAACTGCATCGCATTCCCTCCCCTGCAAGACAGGAATCATACCCTCTGCCCCGTCGATTTAAAATGACAGGGTCGCCGGCTGAATGGCGGTGAAATCCTCCTGACCGGCAAAGAGGAAGGAGAAATCACTCTCGCACACCCGTTTCACCGCCGGATGCTGGATCATCCGCTCGGCGAAGATGACGTAGTACTCCTCCATCAGATCCTGGGTCTCTCCGATCAGCATCACTTCCTCTCCCTCCAGGATCTCCTCCCGATAGATGGTCGGCGCCATGAAGATCCCCTGATTGAAGAAGCCAAATGCCTTCATCAGGGCCGCATCGTCGAATTCCCCCAGGATGCTGGGAGAGATGCCCTGCTGCTCGAACCATTGGGTCAGCTGGCGCCCCATGGCGGTACGACGACCAGGGATGAGCAGTTTGCGCTCCTCGAGACAGGCAGGAAAAGGCTTTTCGGGCAGCGGTGCCTTGCAGAAGAAGCTGACGCCGCAGCCCCCCAACCGCTTGGAGAGCAGGCCGGCATGCTGGCTGGAGTCCACCGGGCAATCGGAGAGGATCATGTCGAGCTTGTGCTCGCTCAGTTGTTCCAGCAGCAGCTCGTGGGTCGATTCGAAACAGCGCAGGTGGATGGAGCCGTCGTTGGGGATGACGGAGAGCAGCACCCGGCTGGCGAGGCGCTTGGAGAGTGCATCGGCGATGCCGACGTCGAACAGGATCTGGCTCTCCTTGCGGTAGTTGACGATATCCAGCATCTCGTAGGAGAGGCTGAACATCTTGTCGGCATAGCGAAACACCAACTGGCCCAGTTCGGTGGCCTCGAGGGAGCGCCCCTTGCGGATCAATAGCTTGCCGCCGAGACGCTGCTCCAGCAGCTTGATCTGACCGGTGACTGTCTGGGGAGTGAGGAAGAGGGCTTCCGCCGCCTGGGTGACGGAACCCTTCTTCTGAGTCATCCAAAAATAGTAGAGATGGTTGTAATTAAGGTGTGACATCCGATGGGGTTCCCGCGCTGCGCGGGCTCCGGTAGCAGCTGAGTTCAACCGCCAGAATGTCATACATGTCGCTGATCGAGTCAACCTTGTTTGCGCCGAACTGCTCTTGCAGGGTCAGCTTGAGGCGGGCCGGATCCGGCATCCGCTCCCCGCAGTAGCGCTTGTGGGACTTCTTCACGCGCTCGCCGGCCCGGCTGCTCAGGGCCCGCTCGGTGAAGGTCTCACCGAACTGGGCCTTGGCCTGCTTGTCCCCCAGCATGAGGGCGCTGTCCACCACCCCGTTGAGATAGGCCGAGCAACTGGCCGACATCGCATCCTGCTGGCACTCCGCCAGGCTATTCGCCCAGACTGCCGGGCTCGCCAGCATGACTAACCATCCGAGTCTTCTCATAACCCCTCCGTGCTTTGATTCGCCTCCCGATTGGGCAGCGATATCCGCAGGGCGATAAAACCGATCACGGCCGCCAGGGTGGATCCCACCAGGATCCCGAGGCGTGAGTAGCTGCCGTAGTCCAGTCCGCCATGCTCGAATGCCAGCGATGCGATGAACATCGACATGGTAAAGCCGATGCCACACAGGATGCTGACCGCAAAGATCTGCTTGAAGTTGACGCCGCTCGGCAGCTGAGCGATGCCGAGTTTCACCGACAGCCAGCTGATGGTGAAGATGCCGAGGGGTTTGCCGATGAAGAGCCCCAGTATGATGCCCATGGGCACCGGGCTGAGCAGATCCGACAGCTGGATCCCGTCGAGGGAGACCCCGGCGTTGGCAAAGGCAAACAACGGCAGTATCAGGTACGCACTCCAGGGGTGCAGCACATGCTCCAGGTGTTTGAGCGGCGAGGCATAGCGCTTCCCGGAGATAGGGATCATGAAGCCAACGATGACGCCGGCCAGGGTCGCATGGACGCCGGACTTGAGCACTGCAACCCAGAGCACCAGACCCACCAGCATGTAGAGGCCGATCCTGTCCTCACCGCGGCGATTCATCCAGAGCAGAGTGAGGGTCGCCACTATGCCGACCGCCAGTGCGGTCAGCGACAGCTGCTGGGTATAGAAGAGGGCGATGATGATGATGACCCCAAGGTCATCCATGATGGCCAGGGCCAGCAGGAATACCTTGAGGCTGGTCGGCACCCGCTTGCCGAGCAGCGCCATCACCCCGAGGGCGAAGGCGATGTCGGTTGCGGCCGGAATGGCCCAGCCGGCCCGGGTCACTTCGTCTTCATAGTTGAAGAAGGCATAGATGAGCGCAGGGGCCAGCATGCCGCCCACGGCGGCGATGGCCGGGAAGGTGGCCTGCACCCGTGATGAGAGCGCCCCCTCCAGCATCTCACGCTTTACTTCCAGCCCGACCAGCAGGAAGAAGATCGCCATGAAGCCGTCGTTGATCCAGAGCAGCAGCGGCTTGTTGATGTCGAGGGCGGCAATGCGCACCTGTACCTGGGTATTGAGGAAACTCTGATAGTGCTCCGCCAGGGCAGAGTTGGCCAGACCGATGGCCACCAGGGCGGCCAGGATCAGAATTATTCCGGAGGCTGACTCCAGTTTGAGAAATCGCTTGAACACATCGCTCATGGTCTAACTATCCATAAAATTGTACTTTTTCAGTCTAGGGGCCGAGTGAGTTAATGAAAAATCGTTTCTAACTGCCAATAACAACGGAAAAACCGAAGGCAAAATGAATCATGCCTGCTATAAGCACGTTTTACCCCGCCTTCATGAGCCCACTGAGCATTCTTTTTTTTGCATATTTATTCTTTTCAGCCATGAAAAAGGCGCCCGCAGGCGCCTTTCGAACAGATGGAATAACGTAATACCGCCACGCGGGGGATCCCGCCGAGTGCCGCACGCCATCACGGCGGATGCGGGATCAGATGGCGACAGGGGCCTTGATACCCGGATGGGGATCATAACCCTGGATCTCGAAGTCCTCGAACCTGTAGTCGAAGATGGAGTCCGGCTTGCGCTTGATCACCAGCTGCGGCAAGGGACGCGGCTCGCGGGAGAGCTGCAGCGCCGTCTGCTCCATGTGGTTGGAGTAGAGGTGCACGTCGCCACCGGTCCAGACGAAGTCGCCCACGGCCAGATCGCACTGCTGGGCCATCATGTGGGTCAGCAGGGCGTAGCTCGCGATGTTGAACGGCAGGCCGAGGAAGACGTCGCAACTGCGCTGATAGAGCTGGCAGGAGAGCTTGCCGTCCGCCACGTAGAACTGGAAGAAGGCGTGACAAGGGGCGAGCGCCATCTTGTCCAGCTCACCCACGTTCCAGGCGGAGACTATGATGCGGCGGGAATCCGGGTTGTGCTTGATGTCATCCACCGCCTTCTGGATCTGGTCGATGACGGCGCCATCGGCCGCCGGCCAGGAGCGCCACTGGGCACCGTAGACAGGGCCCAGATCGCCGTGCTCGTCGGCCCACTCGTCCCAGATGCTGACGCCGTGCTCCTTCAGATAGGCGGTGTTGGTGTCGCCATTGAGGAACCAGAGCAGCTCGTGAATGATGGAGCGCAGGTGGCACTTCTTGGTGGTCACCAGCGGGAAACCTTCCGCCAGATTGAACCGCATCTGATGACCGAACAGGGAGACTGTCCCCGTGCCGGTGCGATCGGATTTGACGGTGCCTTCATCCAGGATCTTCTGCATAAGGTCGAGATAGGCCCTCATTGCTTCGCCTCCTTCGCCGCGTTGCCGAACAACTGCGGACGCTTGTAGGCGACCCAGATCATCAGGGCGCCGATGATGATCATCGGAGTGGAGAGGATCTGGCCCATGCTGATCTCCTGGAAGTAGAGACCGAGCTGGCTGTCAGGCTGGCGTACGAACTCCACCAGGAAGCGGAACAGGCCGTAGAACAGCAGGAACATGCCGGAGATGGCGCCCCGTGGCGGGTTCTTGCGCCAGAACAGGTTCAGTATGATGAAGAGCACCACACCTTCCAGAGCGAACTGGTAGAGCTGGGAGGGGTGACGCGGCTCGGGGCCGGCCTCCGGGAAGATGATGGCCCAGGGCACGTCTGTGACCCGGCCCCACAGCTCGCCGTTCATGAAGTTGCCGATGCGGCCGACACCGAGGCCGAACGGAATGAGCGGCGCCACGAAGTCCGCCACGGTGAAGAAGTGACGCTTGGTCTTGTGGGCAAACCAGATCATGGCGGTGATGACACCGATCAGGCCTCCGTGGAACGACATGCCGCCGGTCCAGATCTTGAACAGGTAGGTGGGATCGGCCAGGAAGAGATCGAAGTTGTAGAACAGCACATAGCCGATACGACCGCCCAGGATCACCCCGAGGAAGCCGTAGAACAGCAGATCGGAGACCTCATTGCGAGTCCAGCCACTGTTGGGCGCGTCGGCGCGGCGGCCCGCAAGCCACATGGCAAAGGCGAAACCAAACAAATACATGAGACCATACCAGCGTACCGATAGTGGTCCCAAACTGAATGCTACGGGATCAATCTGCGAGAAAACCCAATATCCGTCGTGCTGCATGGCGCGGCCCCAGTCATAAGAAAAGCCGCATTCTCCGATCATTCGTCAGCAGGAACAAGACTGAATATCAATCGGGCAACTTGGCCTTGTGGCCCGCGCGCAGCAAACCGCCCAGACCGTGCTCTTCCAGGTAGCGGGCAAACAGGCCACGGAGCACGTGGGGATTGTCGTGCTTGAGGCCATCTGCCATCAGCGCCTTCAGCTCGCCGAGATCGGATTGACGCAGCACGTACTTGATGCGGGATATGTTGTGGGTGTTCATGCTGAAACGGCGATAGCCCATGGCCAGCAGCAGCAGCACGCCGACCGGATCACCGGCCAGCTCGCCACAGACCGAGACCGGCTTCTGGTAGCGATGGGAGGCATCGACCAGCAGTTGCAGGGCGCGGATCACCGCGGGATGGAAGGCGTCATAGATGCTGGCAACCCGGGCGTTGTTGCGATCCACCGCCAGCAGATACTGGGTCAGGTCATTGCTGCCCACCGACCAGAAGTCGATGAGGGGGGCCATCTCCGGCAGGATGTAGAGGGCGGAGGGCACCTCTATCATCACCCCGAGGCTGGGGTAGCGGATCACCGCATCGCGGCTCGCCGCCTCTTCCGACACTTCACGCCAGGCCTGATCCAGCAGCCGGCGGGAAGCCTTGATTTCACTGACGCTGCTGATCATCGGCAGCATGATGGCCAGATTGTCCAGCCCTTCGCTGGCGCGCAGCATGGCCTTGAGCTGCACCAGGAACAACTCGGGGTGATCCAGGGTGAGCCGGATCCCCCGCCAGCCAAGGAAGGGATTTTCCTCCACTATGGGGAAATAGGGCAATTGCTTGTCCCCCCCCACGTCCAGGGTGCGCATGCAGACCGGGCGATCCCGATAGGTCTCCAGGATCCCGCGATAGCGCGCCGTCTGCTCCCATTCGGAGGGGAAGCTGTCCTGCAGCATGAAGGGGATCTCGGTGCGATAGAGCCCGACCCCGTCCGCCAGATGATTGAGGGAGATCTCGGTGTCGGCACTGAGGCCGGCGTTGAGCAGCAAGGAGACAGGAGTGCCGTCAGCCGTCTCCGAGGGTTGGTTGTCGACGCTGCGCACCAGAGTATCGAGCGCCCGCTCCTCGCTCAGCAGCTGCCGGTACTCGGTCAGGATCACCTGATTGGGTTCGATGAAGAGATCGCCGCTGTAACCATCGACGACCAGGGTGCGACCACCTATGTCACCCAGGGGCAGATCCACCCCCATGATGGCCGCCACCCCCATGGCACGGGCCAGGATGGCGGCATGGGAGTTGGTCCCCCCCTTGAGCGACACCACGCCGCTCAGAAATTCCCGCGGGATCTCGGCGAGTATGGTGGCGGTCACCTCGTCGGCGACCAGCACCACCGGCTCCCCTATGGTGAGCTGCTCGGGTTCGTCTTGCACCAGACGGCTGATGAGCCGCTGGGCTATGTCTTTCACATCGGTGGAGCGCTCCCGCAGGTAGGGATCCTTCATCCCCTTGAACTGCTCGATCAGCCGATCACTGATGATCTTGACCGCAGAGATGGCGGTCCAGTGCTCCTTGCCGACCTTGTTGCGGATGGGCTTGATGTAGCCGGGATCGTTCAGCAGGTGCAGATAGATGTCGAAGATGGCGACCGAATCCTGGCTGTAGCTCTCGCGAAAGCGTAGCGCCAGGCTCTCCAGATCGTGGCGCACTTCTTCCACCGCAAGCTCCAGTCGGGCCAGCTGCTTGCCGTGGTCCTCGTCCTTGCGCGGGGTGATGCTGTTGAGCGCCTTGCGCGGGCGCCACACCCAGGCCTTGGCGATGGCGATGCCACTGGCGCCGGCGATGCCGCGCAGCGGCTTGCTCCAGTCGGTCTTCTGCAACCAGCCCTTGGCCTGGGCTTGGGCGATGCGCGCCGCCAGCTGCGCCGCCAGGGTGACCATGAAGGACTCTTCCCCCTCATCGAACAGCCGGCTCTCTTTCTGCTGCACCACCAGAATGCCCACCACCTGACGCTGGTGCATGATGGGGGCGCCGAGGAAGGAGCGAAATGCCTCTTCCGCGACATCGGGCAGGAACTTGAAACTGGGGTGAGAAGGCGCATCGGCCAGGTTGATCAGCTCTTCCCGCTGACCCACCAGACCGACTATGCCCTGCTCGAACGGCAAGGTGGCCTTGCCCACCGCCGACTCGGCCAGGCCATCGGTGGCCGCCAGTCGATAGCGGCGCATGTCGGGCTCGGCGACATAAACGGAGCAGCAGTCCACCGTCATGGCGAGCCGGGTCTGGCTCACCAATGCTTGCAAGGCCTGTTCGAGGGTGTTGGCCTCGGCCATGCTCTCGACGATGCGTCTGAGTTCCGTCAGCAACTAATTGTGCTCCTTAGCGCGAGCGGTTGCGCCGCCCATCCTTTCGATTAACCTGCACCACCGGCACCGGCATGGCCAGCGGGGCAAACTCCTTCATCACCCGGCGGTAAACTTCCCGCTTGAAGGAGACGACCTGACGAACCGGGTACCAGAAGCTGACCCAACGCCAATCATCAAATTCCGGGTGACCATGACAGCCGAACTGGATCCTGGACTCTCTGCCAGGATCGAGCTGCAACAAAAACCATTTCTGCTTCTGGCCAATACAGACCGGTGAACTGTCCCAGCGAACGAGTCGTTTGGGTAAGCGATACTTCAGCCAGTTGCGACTGGTCGCCAGTATGGTCACATCCTCGGGCTTGAGGCCTATCTCCTCATACAGCTCACGATACATGGCCTGTTCCGGCGATTCACCATCATCAACTCCCCCCTGCGGAAACTGCCAGGAGTGCTGCCCATAGCGCTTAGCCCACAATACTTGCCCGTCACGGTTACAGATCACGATGCCGACATTGGGACGAAATCCGTCGCCATCTATCACGTGATCACCTTATAAAGGCTGAATCTATAAAGAGATTGTTCCACATTCACCCCGTGGCGGCAAACAGGGACTGTCATCTTCCACTCATGAATAACTTGGCATTTCAAGCAAAGTTATAAACAAACCGGAAGGACAAGCTCCGCAAGTTGCCCACCCAGACTGTGCATAAGCCTGTGATCAAGCGGGTATATACAGTAGTTTTATACTACGACTTCAAATCATGCCGTATCATACCCGATTCATATAAAAACAAAATATTCATTTAAATACATACAGTTAATATTTAAAGACTGGATCAAGATCCATGTCTTTTGCGCCCGAGGATCCTGGCTGTCAATTGTGAACAAGTTCGACTGTTCAAAGATCCACCAAGGCTAGTTTATCCACAAGGATGGCGCATTATCTGCACCGATATGGCGAGAAAAATCGGCGTGCTCTCACATTTATTTCTGATGCCGGGCCCTGTATCACCACTTTATGTCAGTTATCCAAGATTTCTGTGGATAACTATGTGCAACAGCCAGGCCAAACCCTTGGACAACTCGCAGCAACCGGGATCCTCTCATTATCCAGGCTGGAGAACAAAGTCAAATTCCTTTAAAATCATTGCCATAGATGAAAATTCACAATCCTGCCCCCCCTGTGTATAGCCGGGCAAGGATCGGTTACAAAAACAGCGATCCTCTGTCAGGATCACACTTGTCCACCCCTTCTCGCCAACAGGAGCCCCTCATGCCCGACAACCCACAGTCAGAGCAGGAATTGCTGGCGCGCGCCTACGCCATGGCGGGCTTCACCCTGGCTCAGCTCGCAGCGACGGCCGGCATCCCGGTGCCACGGGATCTCCGGCGGGACAAGGGCTGGATCGGCCAGTTGATCGAGTGGCAGCTGGGCGCCAGCGCGGGTAGCCGACCGGAGCAGGACTTCCCCGATCTCGGCATAGAGCTCAAGACGATCCCGATCGATCCTCAGGGCAAACCGCTGGAAACCACTTTCGTCTGCGTCGCCCCCCTCATCGGGATCAGTGGCCAGCGCTGGGAGGAGTCCAATGTGCGCAACAAGCTGTCGCGGGTACTCTGGATCCCGGTGGAGGGCAGCCGCACCATCCCCGTCGGTGAGCGCCGGGTCGGCATGCCGTTGCTATGGAGCCCGAACGAAGAAGAAGACAGGTTGCTGCGTCAGGATTGGGAGGAGCTGATGGACATGATAGTGCTGGGGGAGGTGGAGCAGATCAGTGCCCGCCACGGCCAGGTCATGCAACTGCGCCCCAAGGCGGCCAACAGCAAGGCACTGACCCGCGCCATCGGCCGCAATGGTCAGCCAATCCAGACACTGCCAAGGGGCTTTTACCTCAAGATTGACTTCACTCACCAGTTGCTTCGGCGTCATTTCGCCCTGCCTGCCTGACGATTGCTATCAACATCCTTGTCATAAAGTGATATAAAAATGAACAGCGCTACTTTCTTCGCAGTCAGTGACAAGGAGTCGATATGCCGATCAACAAACAATTTCTCAAGTCCCGCCCCGAGGTCAAGGTGACCTTCGCAGTGGAAAAAGAGGCCGCAGGCGAGGCCGAACAGGTCTTGCTGCTGGGGGAGTTCAGCCAGTGGCAACCCATTGAATTGAAAAGAATGAAGAGCGGGGAGTTCAAGGCGACCCTCAACCTTCCCACCGATGGCCCCAGCCATTTCGAGTATTGCTACCAGCTGGTGCAGCCGGACGGGGAGACCCGTTATGACAACGACTGGGAAGCGGACGACTACGTGCCTGGCCCCTTCGGGCGCGACAACTCTGTGGTGCGGGTCAGTCAGTAGACGACGACCAGAACACTAACACCTCTGACCGATACCCGAATTACAGACACAAAAAAGGCTCGCCATTGGCGAGCCTTTTCACTACCTGTCGAGCTTTTCGCCGACATACCGACACCAATTCGAATCGAATTAGTTGAGCTTCTCTTTGATACGAGCAGCTTTGCCGGACAGGTTGCGCAGGTAGTACAGCTTGGCGCGGCGAACATCACCACGACGCTTCAGTTCTACACTGTGGATCAGCGGAGAGTGAGTCTGGAATACACGCTCAACACCTTCGCCGTTGGAGATCTTGCGAACGGTGAAAGCAGAGTGCAGACCGCGGTTACGCTTGGCAATGACGATGCCTTCGAAAGCCTGCAGACGCTCTTTACCACCTTCTTTAACACGAACTTGAACACGTACGGTGTCGCCCTGGGCAAAAGCCGGGATGTCGGTACGCAGTTGCTCTTGTTCAAGCTGCTGAATAATCTTGCTCATTGTCTTTCCTTACCTAGGATAAACTGAAAACTCTACTTAACGCTGTCACGCACTTCGCGGACATACTCGGCAAGAAGTGATTCTTGCTCGTCAGTCAGAGCTAGGTTGTTAATAAGTTCCGGCCTTCTCTGCCAGGTTCGTCCGAGCGACTGCTTGAGACGCCAGCGCCGAATCACTTCGTGATTGCCGCTTGTCAGCGCCTCGGGCACCGCCAATCCATCCAACAACTCCGGCCGAGTGTAGTGGGGATGATCCAGCAGGCCATCCGTGAAGGAGTCCTGCTCGGCACTGGCCTGATCGCCCAGGACCCCGGGGACCAGACGCGAAACCGCATCGATCAGGGTCATGGCAGGCAACTCGCCACCACTTAACACGTAATCCCCGATAGACCACTCTTCGTCGACTTCGGTTTGTATCACGCGTTCATCGATACCTTCGTATCGACCGGCGACCAGAATCAGTTTCTGATTCGTCGCCAACTCGGTTACGCCCGCTTGAGTCAGCTTGCGCCCCTGAGGAGAGAGATAGATGACTTTCGCCCCGTCTCCCGCCGCTTGCTTGGCTGCATGAATCGCATCACGCAGCGGCTGAACCATCATCAGCATCCCAGGCCCACCACCATAAGGACGATCATCGACCGTACGGTGCTTGTCGTGGGTGAAATCCCGAGGGTTCCAGCACTCAATCTGCAGCAGGCCACTCTTGACGGCCCGACCCGTTACCCCGTGCTCGGTAATGGCTCGGAACATTTCCGGGAAGAGGCTAATCACCCCAATCCACATAAGAAACCTCCGGCACCCGTGTTAGCGCGGGAAACTAGAAACCAGGATCCCAATCAACTTCGATTGTTCGAGCAGTCAGATCAATGTTCTTGATCACCTGCTCTTCCAGGAACGGGATCAGCCGCTCCTTTGCACCAAAGGCATCTTTTACATTGGCCTCAACCACCAACACATCGTTGGAGCCGGTTTCCATCAATTCGGTCACCTTGCCCAGGTCGTATCCCTTGGTGGTCATCACGGAGCAACCAATCAGGTCACGCCAGTAGAACTCACCTTCAGGCAACGCAGGCAACAGATCGGCGGCTACGCCAATCTCGACATTGGTCAATGCCAGGGCATCCTCGCGAACATCGATACCATCGAGTTTGCAGATCAGACCCTTGTTGTGACGCTTCCAGGCCGAAACCTGAATCTCACGCCACACCCCGTTCTGATTGATCAGCCAGGGGTTGTAATCGAAAATCGCTTCGGCAACATCGGTGAAGGAGTTCACTTTAAGCCAGCCCTTGATGCCGTAGACGGTACCCAGGGTGCCCAGAACTATAGGTTTTTCCACCTTAACTCCTTACCGTTTGGCTGATTAAGCAGCTTTTTTAGCGTCTTTGATCAGCTTGGCAACGCGGTCAGAAACAGCGGCACCAGTAGCAACCCAATGCTCGATACGAGCCAGGTCCAGGTTCAGCTTTTCAGCGTTACCAGCAGCAACCGGGTTGAAGAAACCAACGCGCTCGATGAAGCGACCGTCACGGGCGCAACGGCTGTCAGAAACTACTACCTGGTAGAACGGACGCTTTTTCGCGCCACCACGTTGTAAACGAATGGTTACCATATCGTCCTCATGAACATCTAATGAACAAGGCCTGCAAATACGCAGACCCTAGCTTAAAATAAGCCGCGTAATTCTACTTGGATTCGTAATAATTGCAACCAAGCCTGCTATTTTTTGCGCAGGAGCTGGCATGAAAAAGGCTCACCGAGGTGAGCCTTTTTGCCTGACAAGCAGGAACATCAGAACGGACCGCGTCCGCCACCACCGAATCCGGGCGGCAGCATGTTCTTCATCTGGCCCATCATCTTGCGCATGCCGCCCTTGCCGGACATCTTCTTCATCATGCGCTGCATCTCGGTGAACTGCTTGAGCAGCTTGTTCACGTCTTGCACCTGCATACCGGAACCCGCGGCGATGCGACGCTTGCGGGAGCCCTTGATGAGATCGGGATGGGCACGCTCCTTAGGCGTCATGGAGCTGATGATGGCCTCCATCCGCACTGTGATCTTGTCATCCATCTGATCTTTCACATTATCCGGCAGACCGGACATGCCGGGCAGCTTGTCGAGCATGCCCATCATGCCGCCCATGTTGCGCATCTGGGCCAGCTGCTCGCGGAAATCTTCCAGATCGAAACCCTTGCCGCTCTTGACCTTGCTGGCCAGCTTGGCGGCTTTCTCCTTGTCGACTGTGCGTTCCACTTCCTCGATGAGCGACAGCACATCGCCCATGCCGAGGATACGGGACGCGAGTCGGTCCGGGTGGAAGGGCTCAAGGGCGTCGGTCTTCTCGCCCATACCGATGAACTTGACCGGCTTGCCGGTGATGTGGCGCACCGACAAGGCGGCACCGCCGCGGGCGTCGCCATCCGCCTTGGTGAGGATGACGCCGGTGAGCGGCAGCGCTTCGTTGAACGCCTTGGCGGTATTGGCGGCATCCTGACCTGTCATGGCATCCACCACGAACAGGGTCTCGACCGGCTTGATGGTGGCGTGAAGATCCTGGATCTCCGCCATCATCTCGGTGTCCACGTGCAGACGACCGGCGGTATCGACGATCACCACGTCATAGAATTTCTTGCGCGCCTGATCGATGGCTGCGGTAGCGATCGCCACCGGCTTCTGGGTCACATCGCTCGGGAAGAAATCGACCGCGATGTCATTGGCCAGGGTCTCGAGCTGCTTGATCGCCGCGGGGCGATAGACGTCGGCACTGACCACCAGCACCTTCTTCTTGTGGCGCTCTTTGAGCAGCTTGGCGAGTTTGCCCACAGTCGTGGTCTTACCGGCGCCCTGCAGACCCGCCATCAGTATGATGGCCGGCGGCTGGACGGCCAGATTGAGCTGCTCGTTCGCCTCCCCCATGACGGAGACCAGCTCGCCATGCACTATCTTGATGAAGGCCTGGCCCGGGCTCAGGGACTTGGCCACTTCCTGGCCGACGGCACGCTCTTTCACGCGGGCAACGAAGTCACGCACCACCGGCAGGGCCACGTCCGCCTCGAGCAGCGCCATGCGCACTTCACGCAAGGTATCCTTGATGTTCTCTTCGGTCAGCCGGCCACGGCCACTGACATTGCGCAGGGTGCGCGAGAGTCGTTCAGTCAAATTCTCAAACATGACGCATTCCGATTCTTGGCGTAACTAGTGGGGCATTATACCCCAGTCAGCACTGTGAGGACGATTACTCACCGCTTGCGGCGGTGACCCGCCATCGAATGAGCGGGTGTAACAAATGGAGGGCATTATACCCCAGTCAACGCCGGAGGACGATTATTCGCCGCACGGGGCCGTCAGCTGCTACTTATATATGGGCAGTTAGCCCCTGGCACAACTGGCGAGCATATCTTGTGCAAGGTATACTGCCCCTCTTATCCATAAAAGCTTGTTCGACAACGACCTGGTTATGATCGTGATCTCTGTTCTGGCCCTGGCGTTTTACCTGCTGGCCATCATCGCCTCTCTGCACCTGCTGCTCAGCGCCAAGCCCGTCGGGCAGGTGTCGCTGTTTGCCTGTGTCGGCCTGGCCCTGGCCGCCCATGGCGTGGCGGTGGGAAGCGAGGTGCTGGCCACCCATTCCGGCCAGAATCTCAGCATGTTGAACGTCGCGTCCCTGGTCAGTCTCATCATCAGCTGCTTCATGACCTGCGTCACCCGCCGCTTCAACGGCTGGATCCTGCTGCCCGTGGTCTACAGCTTCTCGGCCTTGCTGCTCGCCGCCAGCGCCCTCATACCGGGTCGCTACATCACCCATCTGGAAGCGCATCCCCAACTGCTGCTGCACATAGGGCTCGCCTTGATGGCCTATTCGGTGCTGATGATCGCCTGCCTCTTTGCGCTCCAGCTTGCCTGCTTAGATCGGCAGCTAAAGTCCAGAAAGATCAGCCATCTGCCAGCCATGCCGCCCCTGATGACGGTAGAGAAGCGGCTTTTCCAGCTCATCTCCGCGGGCCTCTTGCTGCTGACGCTCTCCATCGCCTCGGGCCTGTTCTTCCTGGAAGACATGTTCGCCCAGGGCAAATCCCACAAGGCCATCCTCTCGATCCTGGCCTGGTGCGTCTATGCCTTGCTGCTGTGGGGTCACCACACCCGAGGCTGGCGTGGTCGCAAGGTCATCATGTTGAGCCTCATCGGCAGCGTCATCCTGACCCTGGCCTACTTTGGCAGCCGCTTCGTCAAGGAAGTCTTGCTGAGCTGACGGTTCAGCCACCCCAAAACCACCCCAACAGGAGCCCTTCTTGGACAGTATCTCAACGAGCACATTACTGATTGTTCTCGTTATCTTGATTGTTTTGTCAGCCTTCTTCTCCAGTTCCGAAACCGGTCTGATGTCTCTCAACCGCTACAAGTTGCGGCATCTGGCCCAAACCAAGCACAAGGCGGCCCGTCGGGTCGAAAAGCTGCTGGCCCGACCGGACCGCCTGCTTGGCCTCATCCTGATCGGCAACAACCTGGTCAACATCCTGGCCTCCGCCATCGCCACCATAGTCTGCATCCGGCTGTTCGGGGACATCGGCGTCGCCGTTGCCACCTTCGGCCTCACCCTGGTGGTGCTGGTATTCGGGGAAGTCACCCCCAAGACACTGGCTGCCATGTTTCCCGAACGCATCGCCTACCCCGCCTCCTGGGTCCTCAAGGGGCTGATGGTACCCTTCGCCCCCCTGGTCTGGCTCATCAACAGCATCACCAACCTCTTGCTCAAGCTGCTGCGGCTGGAACATCGCAAGGATGACTCCCTCAACACCGAAGAGCTGCGCACCATAGTCAACGAGGCGGGCAGCCTCATCCCCCAGCGCCATCAGGAGATGCTGATCAGTATTCTGGATCTGGACAAGATGACGGTAGAGAACATCATGGTGCCACGCAGCGAGATCTCTGCCATCGACATCAATGACGACTGGAAGATCATATTGCGCCAGCTGGCTCACTGCGCCCATACCAAGATCCTGCTCTATCGCGACAATATCGACGACGTTGTCGGATTTTTACACTCTCGTGACGCCCTCAGGCTGGTCGCCAGAGACCAGTTCAGCAAGTCCAGCCTGCTGCGGGAAGTCGATCCCATCTACTTCATTCCACAGGGCACGCCGCTCAACGTGCAGTTGGCCAAGTTCCAGCGCAACAAGGAGAGGATCGGGCTGATTGTCGACGAGTATGGCGATATTCAGGGGCTGATCACCCTGGATGACATCCTGGAAGAGATAGTGGGCGACTTCACCACCTCCATGGCCCCGGCGCCAAGCGACGAGATCCACCCCCAGCCGGACGGCTCCTTCCTGGTGGAAGGCTCCGCCAGCATCCGCGAGCTGAACAAGGAGATGCACTGGCACCTGCCCATTGACGGCCCGCGTACCCTCAACGGGGTGATCCTGGAGTACCTGGAGGAGATCCCCCAGCCCAACATCAGCGTCAGGCTGGCGGGTTATCCCATCGAGATCATCGAAGTCGAGAACAACATGGTGAAGATGGCGAAGATCATGCCACATCTCTACCGTAACGAGTCAGGTTACGAGGATTGAAAAAAGGCTGCCGATGGCAGCCTTTTTCGTCTCACTCGTTCTCGTCATCCGGCTCCAGCACCAGGGTCGGGATCAACTCGCCGAACACCTGCTGCAGCTCGTCACGGTTGGCCAGCAAGTCTTGCAGCGTATAGCCGTCCATCACCGCCAGGAAGGCGTTCATCGCCTCCTTCAAGGCACTCTTGAGCAGACAGACAGAGACGATGTGGCACACCGGCGAGTTGCAGTCGATGCCGTCCAAGTTGCCTTCCAGCGCCCGGATCACCTGGCCTATGTTCACGCTCTCAGGGGAACAGGCCATGCGGATCCCGCCATTCTTGCCACGCTGGGACTGCAGATAACCCAGCTTCACCAGCTGGTTAACCACCTTCACCATGTGATTGCGAGAGACGTCATACAAGGCAGACACCTTGGCCACGCTCGACAATTCCCCCTCCGGCAAGGTGGCCAGATAGAGCAGGGCTCTCAATCCAAAATCGGTATAGCTTGTTAGTCTCATAGTGCCTGTGGCGCATAGCGCAAAGAATTGATGATTGATCCAGATCAATTAAACATTTAGGATGCAACTTATTAAGTGACATTCCAGATGTTCAATTAGAAAGGACCTCCTATGTTAGACCAAGCCACCATCGCCGTCATCAAGAGCACCATTCCTTTGCTCGAATCGGCGGGGCCTGCCCTCACCCAGCACTTCTACCAGCGCATGTTCAACCACAACCCCGAGTTGAAGGATGTGTTCAACCTGGCCCATCAGCGCAGTGGCGGTCAGCCCCTGGCTCTGTTCAGTGCCGTGGCGGCCTACGCCAGGAATATCGACAACCTGGGGGCCCTGGCCGGAGCCGTGGAACGCATCGCCCACAAGCACACGGGTTTCCTGATCCAGCCGGAACAATATCACATTGTGGGTAGTCATCTCTTGGCCACGCTCAAAGAAATGGGTGGCAGTGCGGTGACGGACGAGGTGCTGGAGGCCTGGGGCAAGGCCTATGGCGTGCTGGCCGACATCTTCATAGGTCGGGAGGGGGAGCTCTACCGGGAGAAGGCGAGCGAGCTCGGTGGCTGGCAAGGGGCCCGCCCCTTCCTCATCAAGGAGAAGCGCCAGGAGAGCGAGCTTGTCACCTCCTTCGTGCTGGCGCCCGTCGACGGCAAGCCCGTGCTGCGCTTCAAGCCGGGGCAATATATCAGCATCAGGCTCAATCACCCGTCGCTGGAGCATCAGGAGATCCGTCAATACTCCCTCTCCGATGCCCCCAATGGCCACGACTACCGCATCAGCGTCAAGCGCGAGCCCCAGGGCCAGGCCTCCAACCTGCTGCATGACAAGCTTCATGTCGGTGACGAGGTGGCGCTGATGCCGCCGGCGGGGGACTTCTTCCTGCAGACCGAGACGGCCACCCCGGTGGTGCTGCTCTCCGCCGGTGTGGGCCTGACCCCCATGCTGAGCATGCTCAACCAGTTGCTGGCCGAACAAGCGGGAACTGAAATCCGCTGGCTCCATGCCTGCGAGCATGGCACCCAGCACGCCTTCAAGGAAGAGATCCAGGCCAAGAGCCGCCAGCACGCCAGTTTGCAGAGCCGGATCTGGTACAGGGTGCCTGCCGAGCAGGACGTGCAGGGGAAGGACTACGACTTCAGCGGCACCATTGCGCTGGAACAGGTCACGGACCTCATCCCGGCCAACGCCCACTACTACTTCTGCGGTCCTCTGGGCTTCATGAAAGCGATCAAGACCCAGTTGCTGGCCCTGGGCGTCCCCGCAGACAGAATGCACTACGAGGTATTCGGCCCCCATCAGGATCTCTGATCCCGCCTCCTGCCCGGGGAAATGCACAAGGCCCACGAACGCAGGTTCGTGGGCCTTGTTGTATCCAGTGACCTGGCTTGCCGAGCCTAGTGCATCGCCTTGGCGCGGGCGATGGCATTGGCGGGCATGCGATTACCGAGCCGGCTCAGCAAACTCGCGGCCTTCTGGTGGGTCACCTTGTCCCCGATGACGGCACCGTGCAGCCAGTGGTAAGCCTCTTCGTAATCCAGCGGACTGCCCATGCCCTGCAGCAGCATCTCGACCCACTCTATCTGGGCCCGCTGGAAACCCAGGCTGGCGGCCTCCCGCATCAGGGTCTCGGCCCGCACCAGATCCTTCTGGACCAGGATGCCTTTCCAGTAATAGCGCCCCAGCTGCTCCAGTGCCGGGGCCAGGCCCTGATTGGCCGCCTCCCACATGTATTGCACGCCGACCTGGGCGTCCGGCTTGGTGCAGACGCCCCAGGCCAGCATGTCCCCCCACAGGAACTGATAGGCCGGGATCTTCATCACAGAGGCGCGCGCCTCTATGTCCTGGGTCAGCTGGCACCTGTCCTGCTTCACCCGGGTCAGATGACGTCCCTGCTCTATCCAGTTGAGCAGCTCGTCCTGGCGATAGAGCGGTACCGCCTGCAGCTCTCCGGTGACCAGAGATCCAGGGTTCACCGCCTTGGGCAGCGGTGCAGCCGCCGGGGCTGATGTCACGGGGGCAGGTGCGGCAACGGTCGACAGCACAGGGGCCGGATCACCAGCAGGCACCGCGGCTGACGGTACAGCTGCGGTGGCCGGTGGGGTCGCTGGCGCAACCGGCACTGGTGCGCTCGATGGCAAGGCCGCCGAGGGCACCGGGAAGGAGGTGGCCGCCACCGACTGGGTTGGCGTGGCCGCGGATACCGGCTCGGCCCCCTGCAAGGGGAGGCTGCACAGACCGACGAGGCCGATGAGGGTACTGGGTTTCATCATAGGGATCTCCTGCTGCCCTCTTTATCGGCAGCCGGGTCCATCTCCTTAGTCCGCCATGGCAAACCCCGGAAATGACAAAGGGGAGCCTGGGCTCCCCTCATGATCGACGCTGCGGCTTATTTGACGAAGTCGACACCCAGCTGGATATCGGCCTTCAGGGTAGCCAGCATGCTGTCCATGGACTCTTGCTCGAAGGCGCTCAGCTTGCCGTAGTCCAGCACGCTCTCGACACCGTTCTTGCCCAGCAGTACCGGCTGCGCGAAGAAGGTGGCGTGCTCGCCATTGCCTTCCACATAGGCGCACTCGATGACGTTGGCTTCGCCCTGCAGACCCTTGATGAGCGACAGGCCGAAACGGCAGGCTGCCTGACCCATGGAGAGAGTGGCAGAACCGCCACCGGCCTTGGCTTCCACCACTTCGGTACCGGCATTCTGGATGCGCTTGGTCATGGCTGCCGCTTCTTCTGCGGTGAAGCTGGCCCCTTCGATCTGGGACAGCAGCGGCAGAATGGTCACGCCACTGTGGCCACCGATCACGTTGACGCGGATCTTGTCGATGTTCAGGCCCTTGGCCTCGGCAACGAAGGTCTCGCCACGGATGACGTCCAGGGTGGTCACGCCGAACAGGCGACGCTTGTCATAAACACCGGCCTTCTTCAACACTTCGGCGGCGATGGCGACCGTGGTGTTGACCGGGTTGGTGATGATGCCGATCAGTGCCTTGGGGCAGGAAACGGCACACTTCTCCACCAGGTTCTTGACGATACCGGCGTTGATGTTGAACAGATCGGAACGATCCATGCCGGGCTTGCGCGCCACGCCGGCAGAGATCAGCACGACATCGGCGCCGACCAGAGCAGGGCTCGGATCTTCACCGCAGAAACCTTTTACTTTCACGTCAGTCGGGATATGGCTCAGGTCCGCCGCCACGCCCGGAGTGACCGGGGCAATATCATACAGGCTCAATTCGGAACCGGCAGGCAGGCGATTTTTCAACAGCAGAGCAAGGGCTTGGCCGATGCCACCGGCGGCACCCAGAACGGCAACTTTCATGATCAACTCCATGTCTAAGCGTAGGTTTAAGGTTGTTTCTAGTTGGGTTAACGCTGTTTCTTATTGTGCGCCTCACCTTAAAGGATCCCCTGCTAAAAAACAATCTGATAACAGTTGTAATCACGGGTTCTGTGAGCCAGGGAACAAGCGGCGACGAAATCGGAGAGGAATATGCGATAAATGGGAGGAAAGACACAGATTTCCTGTGTCTCCCTCACCATTAAGAGGTAAATACGACTGCTTCAGGACTGGAATGCCAGTGCTCGCTTCTCGCACCAGCGGAAACCAATTGTTAACAAACCATTCATGGTCAGGTAGAGGCCCCCGGCCACGGTGAACACCGCCAGGGTGTCATAGGTCTGGGCGTTGAGACGCTGGGCCAGCCCCATGATGTCCATGATGGTGATGGTGCTGGCGAGGGAACTGCCCTTGAGCACCAGGATCACCTCGTTGGAGTAGGCGGGCACCAGCCGACGGGCGGCGTGACGCGCCTTCATCCACAGGGTCTGGCCGGCCGAGAAACCGAGCGCTCGGCAGGCTTCCACCTCGCCGGCGGGGATGGCATCGAGCGCCCCCTTGAACAGCCGGGTGGAGTAGGCCGCGGTGTTGAAGCCGAGCGCCAGCACGGCGCAGAACCAGGGCTGCTTGAGCAGCGGCCAGAGCGGGCCGGCCTTGAGCCACTCGAACTGACCCGGCCCGTAGTAGATGAGGAAGATCTGGATGAGCAGAGGCGTGCCGGTGAAGATCAGCACCCACAGCTGCACCAGCTGGGTCGCCACAGGAATGCGGCGCTCCAGCACCCAGGTCATGCCAGCCGCCAGCAGCACGCCGAGCAGCAGGCTGAAGGCGGTGAGCTGCAGGGTGATGGCCAGCCCCCCCAGCAGGGTCATCAGGTAATCCTGCATGATCAGCCTCCGTAACGGCGGGTATAGTTGGCAGCCTGCTTGAGGCCGAACTCGCTCACCAGGCTGATGGCCAGGTAGATGAGGGCCGCAGCGGCATACCAGGTGAAGGGTTCATAGGTGCTGGCCGAAGCCATCTGTGCCTGGCGCATCATCTCGTTCACCCCGATGAGGGAGACCAGGGCCGTGTCTTTCAGCAACACCAGCCACTGGTTGCCGAGCCCCGGCAAGGCGTGACGCCAGGCCTGGGGCAGCACGATGCGAAAGAAAATGTGGCTCTTGCCAAGGCCCAGCGCCAGCGCCGCCAGCCGCTGCCCGGCGGGCACCGCATTAAGGGCGGCCCGCAGAGTCTGGGTGGCGTAACTGGCGAACAGCAGGGAGAGCGCCAGCACGCCGCAGGCGAAGGGGCTGAACTCCACGTACTCGCCGGTGATGAGGAACAACACCTGGGTCGAGCCGAAGTAGATGAACAGCACCACCAGCAGCTCGGG
This sequence comes from Aeromonas sp. R4-3, assembly GCF_040908275.1. Lineage (NCBI taxonomy): Bacteria > Pseudomonadati > Pseudomonadota > Gammaproteobacteria > Aeromonadales > Aeromonadaceae > Aeromonas > Aeromonas sp. R4-3. The sequence goes on along the minus strand of NZ_JBFODK010000021.1, from coordinate 69,316 downwards.
CAAACCACGAATGAGCGTGGTCAGGGTGGCCACAGGCCACACCAGCCAACTGCGCTTGCTGAGCTCGGCGGCGCTGAACGCCAGCGCAAGCGCCATGCCCCCGACCAGTGATGCCAAGGCCAGCCCCAGGGTCATCCAGGCTGCATCCAACAACAGGCTCAGCATGGCTTACTGCGCGAAGTACTTGTCATAGATCTTCTGATAGGTGCCGTTGGCCTTGATCTCGGCCAGCCCCTTGTTCAGCTGAGTCAGCAGCTCCTGGTTGCCCTTGGCCACAGCGATGCCAAAGCCGGTACCGAAGTACTTGGCGTCGGTCACCGGCGTGCCGATGACAGCGTACTCCTTGTGCTGCTTGAGCCAGTCGGCGGCGACGGCGGTGTCGGCGAAGACGCCGTCGGTGCGACCGTTCATCATGTCGAGGAAGGCACTCTGGTAGCTGGCGTAGGGCACGGTCAGCAGACCCTTGCTCACCCAGTTGTCCACCAGGTAGGACTGGTGGGAGGTGCCGTTCTGCACGCCGACCGTCTTGTCCACCAGCTCTTCAGGCCCCTTGAAGGCACCCTTCTTGGCCACGAATACCGCCGAGTTCTCGTAATAGATGTCGGAGAAGTCGACCTGGGCGGCCCGCTCCGGGGTCACGTCCATGGCGGCGATGACGGCGTCATAGCGACGGAACTTGAGGCTGGGGATCAGGCTGTCGAAGGCCTGGTTGTGGAAGCTGCACTCCAGCTTGGCCTGCTCGCAGACGGCGCGAGCCAGATCGATGTCAAAGCCCTGGAATTCGTTCTTGTCATCCAGGTATTCGAACGGCGCATAGGTGGCCTCGGTGGCGAACTTGATCTCCTTGGCCAGCACCGAGGTGCTCAGCAGACCCATGGCAGCAACCAGCAACAGACTCTTTTTCATGACAGCTTCCTTATCGATTCAGTATCAATGCATCAAGAATTCGGCAAACCGGCTGGTTTGCGGAGATTGGAAGATGGCGGCGGTGCCGGATTCGATGATCCGCCCCTTCTCCAGATAAATCACCTGACTGGCCACCTTGCGGGCGAACTCCACCTCGTGGGTCACCACTACCTGGGTGATGCCGGTCTGGCTCAGGGTGCGGATGATCTCCGCCACCTCTTTGGTTATTTCAGGATCGAGCGCCGCGGTCGGTTCATCGAACAGCAGCACCTGGGGATCCATCATCAGGGTACGGGCTATGGCCACCCGCTGCTGCTGACCGCCGGAGAGGCGCGCAGGCCAGGCATCCCGTTTGTCGGCCAGCTGCAACTGGGCCAACAGGTAGGCGCCCTTCTCGATGGCGGCCTCGCGGCTCATGCCCAGCACCTTGACGGGGGCTTCAATCAGGTTCTCCATCACGGTGAGATGGGGCCACAGATTGTACTGCTGGAACACCATGCCCACCTTGCGGCGCAAGGCCTGGGCCTGACGGTTGAATTCCGCGGCAGAGAGGCTGGACGGGAAAGAAAATTCACTGTCAGCAATGCGCAGCACACCCGCATCCGGGGTGTCCAGCAGGTTCATCATCCGCAGCAGCGAACTCTTGCCCGCACCGCTCGGGCCCAGCAATACCAAGGTCTCGCCGGGTGCGGTCCGGAAGCTGACCTGTTGCAGTACCGGCACCTTGTGCCAGGATTTTTCGATGCCGATTAATTCGATACCCATACAGCCCAATTGAATAAGTTTTCAAAATTTCGTCCTGATTCTAGCGCCAGCATAAGTTGATGCAAGCTATATTTGAATCAATATGCAGAACAAGCGCCGCTTCCTTGCCAAAACAGGCATATGAATGCAAAATAGCAGCGCTGTTCGTATCTGCCGCCTGAGCGTGACAGGCGGTCACCTCCCTCATTCGTGAGTCCAAGATGAAACATAACGACAAGCAAGAAAAACTGGCCAAGGCCTTTAAAGCCTTGCTGAAAGAGGAGCGATTTGGCTCCCAGGCAGAGATAGTCACTGCCCTGCAAGAGATGGGCTTTGAGAACATCAACCAGTCCAAGGTCTCGCGCATGCTGAGCCGCTTCGGCGCCGTACGCACCCGCAACGCCAAGATGGAGATGGTCTACTGCCTGCCGGTGGAGCTGGGTGTGCCCACCACCTCCAGCCCGCTCAAGAATCTGGTACTGGATGTCGACCACAACGGCGCCCTGGTGGTGATCCACACCAGCCCGGGTGCGGCCCAGCTCATCGCCCGCCTGCTCGACTCCCTCGGCAAGGCCGAAGGTATCCTCGGTACCATAGCCGGTGATGACACCATCTTCATCACCCCGACCAGCGACACCGACATCGAAGAGCTCTACCTCTCCGCCCTCGAGCTGTTCGAACAGACCCCCTGATCGGGTCGCGCTCGCGCCACCTGAACGAAAAATCCCGGCCAAGGCCGGGATTTTTGTTTCTGCGCGTTCGGCAAGTCGTTACTTACCCTGGGCGACCATAAAATCGATGGAGGGGGCGAAGAAGGCGGCCCCTGTCACCGCCCTGGTGAAGCGCAGCAGGTGATCGAAGTGGCTGCCCTCCCCCTTGTACATGCTGGCCAGCATGGCATTGAAGTGCTGCGGGGTGCGGCAGCAGGAGATGAAGTAGAGCCCCTGCTCGGTCATGGTGCCCCAGGGCATGCTCTGGCGCAGTATCTCCATGGACTCCCCCTTCGGGGTCTTGAGGTTAACCCGCTTGATGTGGGAGGTCAGCGGCTTGTCGGCCGACTCGTACTCGATGTTGTCCGCCTTGGTACGGCCAATGATGTCTTCCTGCTCCTTCAGGGCCAGCTTCTCCCAGTCGCTCATGGCATGGACCCAGCGCTGGACATGGACATAGGATCCGCCGGCAAACTCGCCCCCCTCCAGCAGTGCCACCTCGGCCCTGTGCTCATCCTGGGGGTTCTCGGTGCCGTCGACGAAACCGGTCAGATCCCGGCAGTCCAGATTGCGGAAACCACGCACCTCTTCGGCCAGCTCCACCAGTCCGGCCAGCAGCGCCATCACCCGCTGCCCGGCGTGATGGAGCACGTCGACCCGATCGGCACGCAGTTGCACGAAGAGATCGAACGGGGTATTCGGGGCCTCCTGGCCGTTGGCAGACTGCGCCATAAAGCCACGGAACTGGGGCGGACGGGCGGCAGGGTAGATGGCATCCCAGCCCTCGGCACCGACGGCGACCAGACCGCTGAAACCGGCGTCGGGGAAATCGGCACTCACCGCATCCCACAGAACCGGCAGCTTGGCCAGACGGGCCGCCAGCTCGGCACCGTCACCGGTGCGATTGAACATCAGATAGAGGGCATGCAGATTCGGCTCTGCGCAGATCCCGGCTTGAGCTTTCATTTCTCTCTCCAAAGACATTGGCTATGGGCGTGGCGCGATTATAAACCGGAACCGGGTCAATTCCTTGATTTCACATCACTATCAGGGCATCTGTTCGAACAGCACCAGGGCATGGGGGGCCACGGTCACCCGCGCCCTCTCCCCTTCAAGAGGCTCCCCTATGCTGGCCTCCAGCACCTGACCGGCGCACTCCACCAGCACCCGGCAGTGATGGCCGAGGAACTGCTGCTCCCGCACCAGCAAGTCGCCATCAGCGGCGGCCGTCAACACCAGCTGCTGGGGCCTGAGCATCAGCTGCAGCCGCTCTCCCGGGGAGCGACCGTGCGCTTCATGGCCACAGATGACCCCGAGCGCTGTCTGCACGCAGTGGCTGTCCACCACCTCGGCCGCCAGATAGTTGACCCCGCCGAGAAACTCCGCCACGAAGCGGTTCTCGGGGCGGCGATAGAGCTGCTCCGGCTGGCCCACCTGCTCGATATGACCGGCCCGGAACAGCGCCAGCCGATCGGCGAAGGCGAACGCCTCCTCCTTGCTGTGGCTGACGAAGATGGCGCCGATTCCCTGACGCTTGAGCAGGGCGCGGATCTCCAGGATCAGCTTCATCCTCACCTGGGTGTCGATGTTGGAGAAGGGCTCGTCCAGCAGCATCAGCCGCGGCTTGCAGACCAAAGCGCGGGCGATGGCGACCCGCTGCTGCTGGCCACCGGAGAGCTGATGGGGATAGCGATCCCCCAGCCCCTGCAGGTTGACCAGGGTCAGCGCCTCCTCGATCTGCTGCTGGCGGCTGTCGCGAGGCGCCCGGGTCAGCCCGAAGCCGATGTTCTCGGCCACCGTCAGATGGGGGAAGAGGGCGTAATCCTGAAAGATCATGCCGATGTGGCGACGCTCAGGCGAGACCGTCACGCCGGGCCCATCCAGCAGGGTCTCGCCGAGACGAATGCTGCCTTCCGCCAGCGGCAGCAGGCCGGCGACGGCCTTGAGCAGCGTGGTCTTGCCACAGCCACTCGCTCCGAGCAGGCAGACGATCTCGTTGTCGGCCACCGTCAGGGAGAGCTGTTCCAGCACGTTCTGGCCGTTGTAACGGCAGCTTACCTTCTCTACTTGCAAGCAAGACAAGACTCGGTTCCTCTCGTTTCATGGCATCCCCGCCGCCGGCCGGGATGCCCTCATATACCCTGATAACGGGCCTAGTGACCCGGGCTATCCAGGCTGCGGTTGACCCAGATAAGCGGCACCAGCCCCACCAGCACTATGACGATGGCGCCGAGCGCCCCCCGTTCCAGCATCTCGTCCGAGACGAACTGGTAGACGTGGGTGGCCAGGGTCTCGAAGTTGAACGGCCGCAGCAGCAGGGCCGCAGGCAGCTCCTTCATGGATTCGATGAACACCAGCATGGCACCGGCAAAGAGGCCGCGTCGCACCAGGGGCAGATGCACCCGGCGCAACATGCCCCCCGTCCCCTGCCCCAGGGAGCGGGCCGCCATGTCGAGGCTGGGGGAGACCTTGCCCATGCTGCTCTCCACCGAGCCGATGGCGATGGCCACGAAGCGCACCAGGTAGCCGAATACGATGGCGGTGAGGGTGCCGGTCAGCAGCAGGCCTGGCCCCTGCATCCCGAGCCACTCGGCCAGATCGTTGAGACCAAAATCGAGCGCCGTCAGCGGCACCAGCACCCCGATGGCCAGCACTGTGCCCGGCATGGCATATCCGGTGGCGGCGATGCGCAGGGGCAGCAGGCTGCGGGTGCCGCCATCGAGGCGGCGGAAGAAGCCGAGCAGCAGGGCTATGGCCATGGCAAGCAGGGCTGTCAGGGCCGAGATGAGCAGACTGTTGCCAGCGAAACGCACGAATTCCGGCGTCCACGACAGTGCGAAATAGCGCACCCCGTAGTCCAGCAGTATCACGAACGGCAGGCCGAAACCGGCCAGCACCAGCCCCCAGCACCAGAGCCCGGCCAGCAGACGGCTGGCCCCCTTGAGGGGGTAGCGCAGGGGCTGCTCATGGCCCATGGATTTCTGGAACACCTGCTGACGCTGGCGGGAGCGGCGCTCCAGGGCGATGAGCAGCACCACAGCCAGCAACATCAGGCAGGAGAGCCGTGCGGCTGTGGCCAGGCTGCCATAGCCGAGCCAGGTGTCGTAAATGGCCGTCGTCAGGGTGTTGATGGCAAAGAAGTGGACTGTAGCGAAGTCCGCCAGTGTCTCCATCGCCACCAGCGACGCCCCCACCATGATGGCAGGACGGGCCAGGGGCAGGCTGAGGCGACGAAAGCTCTGCCAGGGGGTGCAACCGAGCAATCGGCTGGAGTGGATCAGGCTGACCGACTGCTCTAGGAAGGAGGCGCGCGCCAGCAGATAGACATAGGGGAAGAGCACCAGCGCCAGCACCCAGGCGGCACCGCCGAGGGAGCGGATGGCTGGGAACCAGTAATCGGCCGGGCTTTGCCAGTCAAACAGGGATCTCAGCCCCGCCTGCAGCGGGCCCGAGTAGTCAAGCAGGTCGGTATAGACGTAAGCCACTATGTAGGAGGGCATGGCCATGGGCAGCATCAGCGCCCACTGCAGGACGCGGCGCCCCGGCACCTGGCACATGGCGACCAGCCAGGCGGTGGGCACCCCGAACAACAGGCTGAGCAGCACTACCCCCAGCACCAGCCCTGAGGTGTTGCCAAGGTAATCGAGCAGCACCGTATCGGCGAGGTGGCGAAACAGGTCTCCGTCTGCCGAGAAGGCAGAGAAGATGAGGGCAAGCACCGGTAAGCCCAGCAGCAGGGCGGTGGCCCAGCTGCCGGCAATCCATCCAAAATTTTTCATGAGACCACAGCGATTGATGGGGCCTTAGGCCCCATCTGATTACAAGTCGAATTTCACTTCATCCAGCAGCTGCAAGGCATCCTTGCGGTGCTTGGCATAGTCGCTGACCGGCATGGGGTCAGACTTGAAGCTACCCCAGGACTTGACCATGGCGGAAGGCTCGACCCCGGCCTTGACCGGATACTCGGCATTCACGTCCGCATACATGTGCTGGGCGGTGTCGCCAGAGAGGAACTCCATCAGCTTCTGGGCGGCTTCCTTGTTCTTGGCGTACTTGGTCATGGCCACGCCGCTCACGTTGACGTGGGCACCGCGATCAGCCTGGTTCGGGAAGTTGATGTAAACCGCCTCGGCCCAGGATTTCTGCGCCGGATCTTTCAGCATGGCGCCCAGGTAGTAGCTGTTGCCGAGGGAGACATCACAGATACCATCCTTGATCGCCTTGACCTGATCCCGGTCGTTGCCTTGCGGCTTGCGCGCCAGGTTGGCCTTGACCCCTTCCAGCCAGGTCTTGGTGTCCGCCATGCCGTGATGGGCAATCATGGACGAAACCAGCGCCACATTGTACTCGTGCTTGCCACTGCGGGTACAAATTTTTCCTTTGAATTCAGGCTTGACCAGATCTTCGTAGCGGATGGTGTCGAGCTTGCCGAGCCGATCCTTGCTGGAGTAGATGGCGCGCACCCGGGTGGTCAGGGCAAACCACTTGTTGTCCGGATCACGATAGATGGAGGGGATGTTCTCCTGCAGCGTCTTGCTGTCCACCGGTTGCACCAGATCCTTGTCCACCAGATCGGTCAGGCGGCTGATGTCGACGGTCAGCATCAGATCCGCCGGGGAGAGCTTGCCTTCGCGCTCCAGGCGCTCGTTCAGCCCCTCTTTGGCAAATACCACATTGACCTTGATCCCGGTCTCTTTCTCGAACTGCTGGATGATGGGCTTGATCAGCTCATCCTGCCGATTGGAGTAGACATTCACTTCAGCGGCGGCAAAGGCCGACTGGGCGATCAGCGAGGAGAACAGCAGCGCCAACATCTTCATTTTCATCATCCATTCCTTGTCTGTGCATATAGTGATAACTATTTTCGTTTGCATTCTGCATGAATCGGGATGAGAGGATCAAGGCGGTTTGCAGAGGTAAGGCCACATATTTAATCGTCGCCAAAACAAAAAGACCGGATGGAATCCCACCCAGTCTCTCCATGACCACGCATTCTCTTTTGCTATCGGCCCGGCAGGGCCTGAGCGCTCAACCCGGTCGGCTCAGTGGCCGGGGCCCTGGCGCAGCATCACAGCGCCTCGTCGTCGCTCTCGCCGGTACGGATGCGCACTGCCTGCAGCAGGTCATAGACGAAAATCTTGCCGTCCCCTATCTTGCCGGTATAAGCCGCCTTGCAGATGGCCTCGATCACCCCTTCCACGTTCTCGTCGGCGGTGGCGATCTCCAGCTTTACCTTCGGCAGGAAGTCGACCTGGTACTCGGCCCCCCGGTATAATTCGGTGTGCCCCTTCTGGCGACCGAAACCCTTGACCTCGGACACGGTCAGGCCCTCGACGCCCAGGTTGGCGATGGCCTCGCGCACGTCGTCCAACTTGAAAGGTTTGATAATCGCAGTAATCAGCTTCATCTGGTTGCTCCCAATCCATGGTATGTCACGAATGGGTCATCAATTCTTGTGCCAAGTATTTTTATTGTTTATTTTCATAAAGATAGCCATTAACCCTTGAGCCGTTTCGGCCCAGGATCACCAAGGAAGCGCATCTCGCCCCATAATGAGGCACCAAGCTGCACCAGACTCCCTTGATGCACCAAATGAGAGCATCACCCCATGTTAGTCATCTCCAACAGCGTGATCATTCCCTGGCATGAGCTGCAGTTTCAGACCATGCGCGCCCAGGGTGCCGGGGGCCAGCACGTCAACAAGACGGACTCCGCCATCTGGCTGCGCTTCGATTACCGCGACTCCCCCAGCCTGCCGGATCTCTACAAGGAGGGGCTGGAGAAGCTGAGCGACAGCCGGGTCCACGATGGCTTCATCCAGATCAGGGTCGAGACCCACCGCAGCCAGGACATGAACCGCAAGGAGGCCATGAGCCGCCTGACCGAGCTGCTGAAAAAGGCCGCCTGGCGCCCCAAGGCCCGCCATGCCACCAAGCCGACCCGAAGCTCCCAGCGCAAGCGGGTCGACGCCAAGAAGCGCAAGGGCGAGATCAAGTCGGCCCGTGGCAAGCCCGGGATGGAGTGAGCCGTTCAGGCCGAGGAAAAGAGACTCATGAGATACAGCTTTTGTGACAGCGCCCAGGGCCCCCTGCTGGTCGCCATCGACCAGGATGGCCTGCGCTTCGTGGAGTTCGTGCGAGGGGAACAGCCGGTGACCCCCATGGCGCAGTGGCAGCGGGACGATGCGGCCCTGGCCCCCTACCTAGAGCAGTTCGAGGCCTATTTTGCTGGCCGGCTGCGGCGCTTCACGCTGCCGCTCGCCGCCAGAGGCACCCCCTTCCAGCAGTCGGTGTGGCGCGCCCTGTGCGACATCCCCTACGGCGAGACCGTCAGCTATCTCGAGATAGCCCAGGCCATCGGCAACCCCAAGGCGGTGCGGGCCGTCGGGGCGGCCAACGGCCGCAACCCGCTCAGCATCATAGTGCCCTGCCACCGAGTGATAGGCAGCAGCGGCGCGCTGACGGGGTACGCTGGCGGCATTCCCATCAAGCGCTGGCTGCTGGCATTGGAGCAACAGACTGTCGACCACTTCACGCTGACTCCCTGACCCCTGGTTAGCCGGCGGCATCCCGTTCACAACACTGGTTGCTGGCGCTGGAGCAACAGACTGTCGACAACGTAGCGCTGACCCCCTGATTAGCCAGTGGCATCCCGTTCACAACACTGGTTGCTGGCGCTGGAACAACAGACTGTCGACCACTTCACGCTGACTCCCTGACCCTTGGTTAGCCGGCGGCATCCCGTTCACAACGCTGGTTGCTGGCACTGAATCTGGAGAACAGAGGCTTCGAGCTGACGCCGCCGGGCGTTTAGCAAAATGAACATAGTATGAAGAATCGCCTCAGAAGGGCTTCAGACTGGGAAAGGCATGATGCACTCACACTTGGATGGCACGGCTCATCCCTCATTCAAGTGGCACCCATGTGACGCTTCCAATCTGTCTTTTTCCCCGCGCCTCCTCTGAGGCGCTTTTTTTTGGCTATGTCCCAATTACGTGTTGCATGGGGCGCCCCAGCGCCTCATGCAAGCAACGTGGGATAGTCACTTCCCGTCCATAGCGCTCCAGCATCCTTCGCCAACCCAGATAATTCCTCAGATAGTGGGTCGCTACCCCATGGAACCGATCCATCCACTCTTTCAACCGACGGTGATATCCGTTTACATGCTGGATGTGGTACGCGCCAACCACGCGCTCGCCTTGACGATTGCGCACGACCTGATGGGTCACTCCCTGCGCTTTGCTGAAACTGGCATACACCCCGGCGCCATCGCTACACAACACCGCATCTGGCGAGACAAGGGGTGTCAAAACCGCTATCTTTCTCCAACTGAAAATCCGCATGGTGACCAGCCCGGTCCTGAACCACCATCACCGGGATGTAATCCGACCCTGTGCCTCGGGTACGGCCTTTGCCCCCACGATGACGGGCCGGGCGGGGCAAACCACGTTGCCCTTTAAACGACTCCAGGAAGAAGGTCTCATCGACCTCGACGATACCCCCTTCCCGTGCCGCCTGGTGGCTCGCCATGGCTTTCAGGAAGCGGTGACGCCACAAAAAGGCGGTGTTTTTACAGACCCCGCAGCGGACGGCAGCCTGTCGCACGGTCAGCCCGTCGATGAGGGCCTGGGCATAGTCTTCCCAGCACTGTGCCTTACGAAGTCGGGCCAGTGGCGTCTTGGTGAGAACGGAGCTGGTACGCAGACACTGCTTGCAGCGATAGCGACGCAACCCTCGACTCCAGCCCCAGGGAGCCAACTGCGCGGCCTCGGCCTGGCAGTGAGGGCAACATTGGCAAGGGGGGAGTTGGGTGGCTAAAGAGGTGATGGGGTGAGGAGCGGTGAGTTCATGTTGCGCGAGGCGACGCTGGCGCAAAGTGAGCTGTGGGAAAAGAGAGAGTAGATGTTGAAAGGCTTGGGTATCCATGATGGAGGCCCTCAAGGTGATGACCTGCTTCAAGGTTAGCCTTTCAACACATAACTCGGACAGCGCCTTTTTTTTGCCCGACAACGGCCACAAGAAAGCCCGCCGAAGCGGGCTTTGATCTGAAGGTGCTAGCCTCGAGGCCACTCAGAGGGCGAGGAACAGCCCCGCGAGCGAAGCGCTCATCAGGTTTGCCAGCACCCCCGCCAGTATGGCGCGCATGCCGTAACGAGCGATGAAGGACTTTCGCTCCGGCACCATGGCCCCCAGGCCGCCGATGAGGATCGCCATGGAGGAGATGTTGGCGAAACCGCACAGGGCGAAGGTGACGATAGCCTTGCTCGACTCGTTCAGGGTCTGATCCTGCACCAGGGCGATGAAGGCGACGAACTCGTTGATGACAATCTTGGTGCCGATCAGGGCGCCGGCCGCCTGAGCCTGATCCCAGGGCACGCCGATCAGCCAGGAGACGGGGGCGAACAGCCAGCCCAGGATGATCTGGAAGCTCAGATCCAGCCCCACCAGATCACCGGCCCAGCCCAGCAGGCCGTTGAGCATGGCAATCACGCCGACGAAGGCCAGCAGGGTCGCACCCACCGCCACAGCGATATTGAGGCCGGACATGGCGCCATCGGCCGCCGCTTCGATCACGTTGGTGGCGCGGGGGATCTCCACATCCTGATGGTGATCCACCTCATCGGCACCGGGCGGCACCAGGATCTTGGCCATGGCCAGACCGGCAGGCGCCGACATGAAGGCGGCGGCGATCAGGTATTTCAGTTCGACCCCTATGCTGGCATAGCCCACCAGGGTGCCACCGGCCACTGAGGCGAGACCGCAGCTCATCACCGCGAAGAACTGGGAGTCAGACATCTTGGAGAGGTAGGGCTTGACCACCAGAGGCGCCTCCACCATGCCGACGAAGATGTTGGCGGTGGCGGAGAGACTCTCGGCACGGCCGGTGCCCAGCAGCTTCTGCAGACCGCCTCCCAGCAGGGCGATGACCCGCGGCATGATGCCGATGTGGTAGAGGATGGCGATCACCGCGGAGAAGAAGATGATGACCGGCAGCACGTTGAACGCGAAGATGAAGCCCAGCTTGAACTTGGCCAGGTCGCCGAACAGGAAGGCGATCCCCTCCTGACCGTAGCCGATCACGCTGCTGACGCTCTCGCTGACGCCGTTGAGCACGCTCTGACCGGCGGGCAGCCAGAGCACCAGGGCGGCGAAGAGGACTTGCAGGCAGAGGGCGAGACCCACTGTTCTCAACGGGATACGACGACGATTATCAGAGCAGAGTGCGGCTAGTGCCAGGATACTCAAGATGCCGAGCAGGGCGATCATAGGGATTCCATCTAGTGGGACTGAAGATGGGCGCGGATTCTGCTCCCCTACCCCCATCACTGCAAGTCCACCTGGTTACAACCCTGTTAGCAAAAACGTTTGCACGATATCGGTTGCGCCAACTGGCTGATTTGGCTCGTGTTTGGTATCAGGCGAAAGTCAGTGTTCTTGTATGGAAACGATTATTCCTCCACACCGGACAATCTGCCCCCAAGCCAGGGGGCCAGCCGCTGCGCCCAATAGGGTTCGGGGCCGAAGCTCTCCTTGAGGAAGTCGATGAAGAGGCGGATCTTGGGATCCAGGTGCTCGCGCCTGGCATAGACGGCGTGCACCGCCATCTTCTGGTTCGGGCGCCACTGGGGCAGCAGGGGAATGAGCTGACCGGATTGCAGCTCCTTGTCCAGCAGGTAGTTGGCAACATAGGCGATGCCGAGCCCGGCCAGGGCGGCGTCCCGCACCGCCTCCGCCAGATCCACCCTGTAGTTGCCGGCCACCTGCACCGTCTGGCGCTCCTTGCCCTGGCGAAACGACCACTCGTGGTAGCGCCGCTCCCGGCTCTGGTAGGTGATGCAGTTGTGCCTGGCCAGATCCTTGGGGTGCAGCGGGGTGCCGTGGCTCAGCAGATAGTCCGGCGAGGCCACCAGCACGAAGCCGATGTCTGCCAGCCGCTGCCCCACCAGCCCCTCGGGCTTGTCCTCGTAGGTGGTGATCCAGAGATCCAGCCCCTCATCCACCAGGTTGGTTCTGTGGTCAAACAGGGAGACTTCCAGCTCCAGATCGGGGTAGCGCGCCTGGAATGCCTTGAGCCGCGGGATCACGTGCAAGCGGCCGAAAGACTGGCCCACCCCCAGGTGCAGCACGCCGCTCACCTTGCCGCGTCGCTCCGCCACCATGGAGTCCGCCTCCAGGGCCACCGCCACCAGGGCGCGGCAGTGACGGGCATACTCCTGACCGAGTTCGGTCAGGGAGAAGCGGCGAGTGGTGCGTTGCACCAGCTGGGCCCCGAGCGCTGTCTCAAGCTGGGCCAGCTGCTTGCTGATATGGGACTTGGAGACCCCGAGCCGCCGCGCGGCGGCAGAGATGCCCTGCTCGCGGACCAGGGCATCGAAGATCACCATTTGGGGAAGACGTTGCAGCACGGGATAACCAGAGTGGGTGGCGGGCCCCCATTATTCCAGAGCCGCCCGCCAGGGGGTAGGGTCAGCGTCCCAGCGCCTGGATCAGCTGCTCCTTGAGGGGATCATCGGCCGGATTCTGATTGGCGCCATAGCTCGCAATCAGCTTGCCATCGCGGCCCACCAGGTATTTGTGGAAGTTCCAGTTGGGCGCATCCCCATCGGCGGCGGCCGCCAGCCCCTTGAACAGGGGTACCGCATCGGCGCCACGCACCGAGACCCGGTTGAACATGGGGAAGGTCACACCGTAATCCCGGCGACACACCTCGGCGGTCTTGTTCTCATTGCCCGCCTCCTGCCAGAAGTCGTTGGAGGGGAACCCCAGCACCATCAAGCCCTTGTCCTTGTAGCTCTGATAGAGCGCCTCCAGATCCCGGAACTGGCCGCTGTAACCACAATAAGAAGCGGTATTGACCACCAGCACCACCTTGCCCTCGGTCAGCTGGCAGAGGTTATGGCGCTGGGTATTGTTGAGCTCCCGCATCTCCACATTGAAGTAGTCGGGACAGGCGGCAGATGCCGCGCCAGATCCGAGCAACAGCAGCAGGGTGAACCATTTCATTGACGTGACTCCTCGGGTTTTCTCCATCATACGCGAGATCCCCGAACAAGGTTCAGGGATCAGTGCAGCGGGATCCCGGTCAACCAGCCGTGGCCCCAGAAGATGAGCAGGGCCGTGAGCGCCAGACCGGCGCCCACGCTGATCCCCGTCCCCTGCCAGGTGGCCGCCGGCCTCGGCTTGGTGCGCCAGTCCCGCACCGAAATCCAGACGATGCTGACCAGGGCCCAGGCGCCCAAGCCCCCAAACAGCACCAGGGAGCGTGCCTCGCTGTTGACCGCCAGATGGGCGCAGGCCCAGAGCAGGGTGCCGAGCAGCTGGGGATGCACCAGCCAACGGCGCAGGTGGTTGGCCCCCTGCCCTGCGCAGAGCAGGATCAGCGCAACCGGCATGGCCGCCATCACCAGCATGGGTCCCCAGGCGGGCGGGAAGTAGAGCGGCATGGGGCTGGCGCTGCGCCAGCCGGCGAGGATGCAGCCGATGGCGACGAACACCAGCAGCGAGAAGAGTCCCTTGTAACGGTTCTCCCCCAGCCGATCGCACATTCGGGCACGGTGCGCTGCGGCGAAGCAGGGATAGAGATGGATCAGGGTAAATAGCAGTACCCCCAGGGTCAGCAAGATCATGGGTTGCTCCTTGTACTATGGGGGATCACTATGCCGCAAAGGCCACTGGCAGAATACAAAAACCATATAAAAGACAGCAGGATAATAAAAAAGCCGATCCTAGGATCGGCAAGGTGCGTCAGAGGGTCCGCCCTCAGGCGAGCAACCACATCCGCTACACGGGGCTGGGTGTGGCCGGTGACGGGCACCGGCCAGAAGAGGGTTAACGACGCAGCAGATAGAGGGCGGCGACGTTGCGGGCCGTGAGCTGCAGGTTGGTGGTGGCGGTTGCGATCGCCTCCGGCAGGGACATGGCCCGGTTGACCACGGCGAACACGGCGTCGATGCCATGGTCATGGACCACGCCGCAATCGTCGGTGAGGCAGCCGGCGATGCCGATCACCGGCTTGCCAAACTGCTTGGCGCAGCGTGCGACACCGATTGGCGTCTTGCCGTGGATGGTCTGGCTGTCGATGCGCCCTTCCCCTGTGATGACGAGATCCGCGTCGGCCACTTCATCGGCCAGCTTCAAGGCTTCGATCACTATCTGGATGCCGGGCTTGAGCTCGGCCCCGAGCAGACCCACCAGGGCAGCGCCCATGCCACCGGCGGCGCCCGCCCCCGGCAGTTCCTTCACCTGCTTGCCGAGGGCCTGCTCGATGCAGTCGGCGTAGTGGGCCAGATTGGCGTCCAGCTGCTGCACCATCTCGGGGGTCGCCCCCTTCTGCGGGCCGAACACGGCGGAGGCGCCTTTCGGGCCGCACAGCGGGTTGTCCACATCGCAGGCCACCTCGATGACCAGCTCGCTCAGGCGGGGGTCCAGCCCGCTCAAGTCTATGGTGGCAAGCTCGGCAAGACCTGCACCACCCAGGGCTATGGGGGTGCCATCTTCTTTCAAGAGCTTGCCGCCGAGCGCCTGGATCATGCCGGCACCACCGTCGTTGGTGGCACTGCCGCCGATACCGAGGATGAGGTGAGTGACCCCCATCTCCAGCGCGGCCAGGATCAGCTCGCCAGTGCCGAAGCTGGAGGTGAGCAGCGGATTGCGCTGCTCCGGTGCCACCAGATGGATACCGGAGGCCGCCGCCATCTCGATGACGGCACGTTTGCCATCCCCCAGCAGACCGACGAAGCCCTGCACCTTGTTGCCGAGCGGTGCCGTCACCTCGACCGGCAGTATGTGACCACCGGTGGCATCCACCAGGGACTGCACAGTGCCCTCGCCGCCATCGGCCATGGGCAATTTGACATAGGTGGCATCCGGCAGCACCAGCTTGAAACCGGCCTCGATGGCATCGGCCACCGCCATGGCGCTCAGACTCTCCTTGAATGAATCGGGTGCAATAACAATTTTCATATCAATTCCTTAGGCGAGGCCAAACACGCCAAACATCAGGGTGGAGACAGTTGCAATGGTCAGACCGACCGCAGTTTCGTACGGAATGAGCTTGAGGCGCTCACCCACCCCCATGTGGACGCTGCCACCGGTGGCATGGAAGAAGGAGCCGTGGGGCATATGGTCAAATACGGTGGCACCGGCATGGATCATGGCGGCCCCCGCCAGACTGCTGATCCCAAGTTCGATCAGGGTGGAGCTGAACACGTTGGAGGCCACCACAGTGCCGGCCGTGGTCGAGGCGGTCGCCAGCGACATCAGGGCACCTGAGATGGGGGCCAGCAGGTAGGAGGGCAAGCCGGAGGCGGTCAGGCCGCTGATCAGCACATCCTTCAGACCCGAGTTGGCTATGATGCCCGCCAGGGTACCGGTCCCCAGCAGCATGATGGCCACCGGCGCCATGCGGGCCAGACCCGAGACGGCAAACTGGTTCACCTTGCTGAACTTGCCCATCATCAGGGCGCCGACCAGGCCGCCGAGGGGCAGGGCGATGAGGGGATCCACGACTATACCGGCCACAGGGCGCAGGGCCAGCAGCAGTATGGCGACCAGGGGGGCGCTGATGGCGGCGAAGAAGCCGGGCAGCTTGCCACCGTCAAAGTTCACCACCTCGTCGGCCGCGACCTTGCTGCCCCTGTTGTTGAGGCGCTTGGCGAGCCAGTAGGCCATCACCAGACCGAACAGGCCCGGGATGATACCGGCCGCCATCACTGAGGTGAGGGGCAGATGGAAGGCGTCGGACGCGGCTATGGCATTCGGGTTGGGGGACATGACGTTGCCCGCCTTGCCTCCCCCTATCATGGCCAGCAGTATGGCGGCCTTGGAGAGATCGGCGCGACGGGCGATGGCGAGCGCTATGGGGGCGACAGTGATAACGGCCACGTCCACGAAGACGCCGACCGCGGTCAGGATCAGGGTGGCCAGCGCCAGGGCCAGCAGGGCACGGGTCTCGCCGAGCTTGCGGACTATGGTCTCGGCGATGGTGGTGGCGGCCCCCGATTCGATCAAGACGCCTGCCAGCACACCGGCCGCCAGGATCCGCATCACGGCCGTGGTGATCCCCTGGGCGCCGCCGATCATCAGGGCGACGGTCTGGGTCAGGTCGGCGCCGCCGATCAGGCCACCGGCCAGGGCACCGACTATCATGCCGTAGGCGGGCGGCACCTTCTTCAGAATGAGGAAGATGGCGATGGAGAGCGCAGCGAGAGCACCGAGCGCGGATACAGGGATCATGACGGGCACCTTGAGTGGAAGTAAGTGGTGGCCATTATGGTGATCCCCGCCCGGAATGCTTTGGCTGAAAAGCCAAAGCTTGTGCTTCAGGAGCCTTCTATTTTGTTCACATGAACAAATCAGCCGTCGAGATTGAGCCCGAGATAGAGCAGGAACTTGTCATCTAACTTGTTGAAACTTAAGCCGGTTATCTGCTCTATCCGGGTCAGTCGATAACGCAGGGTATTGGGGTGGATGAAGAGCGTTTCGGCACAGGGATGCAGATCACAATCCTGCAAGAAATATTGGCGCAGTGTCTTTTGCAGCGTTCCCTTTGCATCCTCCTTTGCCAGCTTTAGCAGGGGGGCCCGCAGCTGATCCGCCTGCCAGGAGTCCGCCAGGCTCCCGAGCAGCACCGGCAGGCGGTAATCCTCGAAGAAGTAGACCTGCTTGCGCGGTGCCTGGCTCATGCCGCGGCGCAGGGTGTCGCGGGCGGTCTGGTAGGAGCGCGCCAACCCGCCCGTCCCGGCGAAGTAATCACCCACCCCGATGCGCACCTTGAAATGGGGAATGCGGGCCAGCAGCAGCTTGATGCGGCTGCGCTCCTGCGCCGATTGCCAGACGCCGTCGCTGAGCTGGGCCGGCTTGAGCACCACTATCTCGTCCAGGCCGTTGATGGCCACCAGGTTGTCCCGCTCCGGATTTTCCAGCAAGTGCACAAGCTCCCGCAGCCGGGCGGGATCCGCCTCCTCCAGCGCCAGCACGGCGACGACGCGAGGCTGAGCCAGATCGAGATCGAGGAAGCGGGCCGCCTGCTGCAACTGATCGGCCCGCCCCTCGCCGCGGATGAGCTGCAGCACCAGCTCCTCCTTGTGGCGCTTGTCCCACTGCAACTGCTCGGTGAGCGCCGCCTGCTCCAGAATGAGCTCGGCTGTCATCCTCACCAGCTCGGCGTAAGCACGCACTTCCTCCGGATCCCCCGAGATGCCGATGACCCCGAGCAACTCCCCCTGATAGGCGATGGGCAGGTTGATGCCGGGCCTCACCCCCTTGAGCTGCAGGGCGGTCGCTTCGCTTATCTCCACCACCCGATTCTCGGTCAGCGCCAGCACGGCCCCCTCGTGACGTTGATGGAGCCGCTCCGGGTTGCCGGAGGCGATGATAAGGCCGCGCTCGTCCATCACGTTCACCGAGAACGACAGTATCTTCATCGCCCGGCTCACTATCTGACGAGCAAGGGTGTCATTGAGCTGCATAACATCTCCGGATAGATGGCAGAGGGTTTCCGGAGGCGATGATCAGACGATGCTCGTCCATCACGTTGACCGAGAACGACAATATCTTCATCGCCCGGCTCACTATCTGACGAGCAAGGGTGTCATTGAGCTGCATTGCCTCTCCATACCATTCGTTGACAGGGCCCCCGGGTGGCCTGGATCAGGGGGACAGACCCGTTAAAGATCCCACATCATCAAGACAAGCGCGGGGGGGATCGCTAGAATAGGCCACTTTACGCTATCTGTGCCCCACCCAGGATCATGGATCCGGCGTCACGCCGCTCCGTGTTGTGGTGGCTCCACCCTTCCGATAGGGACTCCGCTATGGACTATGAATTTCGCCGCGACCCGTTCGGTGGCTATCGCGCCCGGTTCTCCATGGGCCATGAGGCCATAGGTCAGTGGCTGATCGATGAAGTTGGCAAGGATGAGGAGACCCTCGACGAGCTCTTCTCCATCATCGACCAGCTCTCCAATCGAACCCGCACGGAGTACAGGCGTCACGGCGGTGACTATTCGCTGCTGCTCACCCCTGAGGAGGCCGAGGTGAAAGCCAACGTCCTCAATATCGAGCTGGATGAGGATCTCGACGATCTCGCCTACTACGATGATGAGCAGCTGGCCATGTGCGGACTGGAAGACTTTGCCCAGGTGCTCGGCTCCTGGCGCGCCTTTATCCGCAACGAGGATATGGGCTGAATACCCACATTTCGGGCGAGCATGCCCCTTGCAACCCAACAGGATTGACTATGTCCATTTACGATTTTGATGACGAACTGCCGGAAGACGAAGAACAGGAATCCAGCCAGAAAGCCGCCGTGCCTGCCAAGAAGAAAGGCAAGCAGGTGATGAATACCCAGGTCAACCTGAGCCCGCGCGATGCCAGCCGCCTGAACGGCCTGCATGTCGAAGCCATCACCACCCTGGACGACGTCAGCCTGCCGAAGAACGTCATCTTCAAGGCCGGCCTCATCGCCCTGGGCGAGCTGGAAGCGACCAAGCGCGCCGACATCATAGCCCGCGTCATCGCCGAATCCGGCCGTTAATCTGGCTTGGGCCCCTTCATCCGGGCCACCATCTATCCCCAAAGCCGGAGCCTTTGCTCCGGCTTTTTTATTATCCAGACCGGCCAGAACCATCGGCAAGAAGGGGCACGACAGGGCTCCGACCAGTCCATTGCGCCTTGTGCGAGAGACAGAGGCTGGTTAAGGTGCGCCCCTTGGAACCCACAAGGAGACTCAATGTTACCACTCCCTGACACCCTCATCTGGCTCGCCCTGGGACTGGCCGTACTGCTCTGCCTAGCCCGCCAGCAGAGGAGCGGCCTGATCCTGCTGGGGGTCGCCCTGCTGACCGCCCTTTGGCTGGAGCGACTCAGCCCCGTCGCCGCACTGGTCAGCTTCGCCGGTCTCTTGCTGGCCTGGCGCACGCCCGGCCTGCCCCAACCCTGGCGTGGCGTGGCACTGACGCTGGTGCTGCTGTGGGCCATGGCCCTGACGCTGCACCTGGTGCCTGGCTTTGACAACCTCAAGGTGCTGGATCGGGTACAGGCCGGCCCCGCCAGCGTCCCCTTCACCCTCTACCTGAATCTGGACAAGCCGCTCATCTTCTTCGGCCTGCTGCTGGCCTGGCCCGCCCTGCTCGGCCCGGGCGGCACTATGCGCTGGCGACCGCTGGCCCTGCTCATACTGCCGCTGGCGGCCCTGCTGATCACCGCCTGGCAACTGGGGGCCCTCAAGCCCGAAGTGGGGCTGCCCCACTGGTGGTGGCTGTTCGCCTTCAACAACCTGGTGTTCACCTGCGTGGCGGAAGAGGCGCTGTTTCGCGGCCTGATCCAGCAAGGGGTGGCGAGTCGCAGCAAGCCCTGGCTCGGTCTCCTGGTCGCCAGCCTGCTGTTCGGAGCCGCGCACCTGGCCGGTGGTCCACTGCTGGTGCTGTTTGCCGCCCTGGCGGGGGTCTGTTACGGCCTGGCATTCCAGCTCAGCGGACAGCTGAGCGTCGCCATACTGCTGCACTTCCTGTTCAACTTCGCCCACCTGGCCCTGTTCACCTACCCGCTGGCCAGCCGCTAAATACGGAGGCAGGCTCTCGCCGGATAAAAAAATGCCCCGAACCTGTGGGTTCGGGGCATTTTCATCGTATCCGGACAGCTAGTCGACGTAGAAGGTCTGCTGGAAGGTCAGCGTCTGCTGCTGCCCCTCCCCCATGATCTTCAGAGTGAACTGGTAGGTGTCCTCGTTCCGGTAGGGCAGCACCGCCAGGTAGTAAATGGAGTCACCCTCCTTCACCTCCTGGAAGCTCAGGGTACGTATGGTGCCGGTGAGGTTCTTGGCCTCGCCGCTGATGCCCACCGCCTGAGCCACCCCTTGCTTGTTCTGCACCGCAATGTTGACGATGCCGTTGTAGCGGCTGCGCTCCAGGCCATAGGCCTTGGCCACCTCAGGGGTGAGGAAGCTGGAGTTGAAGGCGCTGTAGTGAACCTGCCAGGGGCCCAGCTCCTTCATCTGCTCGGCCCGCACCGGCAGTGTCATCAAGAGCGCCAGCAGGCAGCTCATCCAGACTGTTTTCATGATGTCATCCTTCTCCTGTTCCACTCTCCAGCAGGGCGGCGATCTCGGCGGGGATCTGCCTCGGTGCCTCTATGGCGACCGTCTTGTGCCGTCCCAGCTCCCCCCGCACTATGCGGACCTGCCCCTTGGCCACCTTGCACTGTTTGGCCAGATACTTGATCAGATGGCTGTTCGCCTGACCATCCACCGGCGGCGCCGTGATGGCCACTTTCAGTTCGTCCCCGTGCAAGCCGACGATCTGATCCCGGCTCGCCTTGGGCTGGATCATCAGGTGCAGTATCAGTGCGTCCCCTTCCAGCAGGACGGCTGGCATCAGATCATCCACCACAGCTGACCGAACAGATCCCCCAACAGATAGTTTATGGCCTGCAGCGCGATGAAGGCGACCAGCACGGAGAGATCCAGGCCACCCAGCGCCGGCAGTATGCGGCGGATAGGTGCCAGGAAGGGTTCGGTCAGCTGATGCATCACGTACTCGATGGGGTTGCGACCCTGGCTTACCCAGCTCAGGATGGCGCGGATCAGCAGCACCCAGAAGATCATGGAACCCGTCTTCTTCAGAATGGTAAGCACGGCAAACAGGCTGAGGGTCAGCCAGTCGGTCAGCAGCACGTTCATGCTCTTGAGCAGCGCCAGCTTGGCGAAGGCGATGATGAGCGCCAGCAGCACCGAGGCCATGTCCAGCCCGCCGAAACCGGGGATGATGCGGCGCAGCGGGATCACCAGGGGGTTGGTCACCTTGACCACCATCTGGCTCATGGGGTTGTAGAAATCGGCGCGGGCCCACTGCAACCAGACTCGCAGCAGCACCACCATGAGGTAGAGATCAAAAATCGTGTTAATCAAAAAGTAAGCCGTGTTCATCCGGGCTCCTTGCTACAAAAGGTTCAGAAAAGGGTTTCCATCTCGGCGGCCCGGGTGACGGCCGCCTGCATGGCACGAGCGGTCAGTGGCTTCAGCCCCTGCTCCTGGAATGTCTTGACGGCCTCGGCCGTGGTGCCGCCCTTGCTGGTGACCTGCTCGCGCAGGGCCTGCAGGGAGAGCCCGGGGTTCTGCTCCACCATGGCGGCGGCGCCAAGGGCGGTCTGCTGCACCAGCAGACGGGCCTGCTCGGGAGTGAAGCCCATGGCCTCAGCCTCCTCGGCAATCCCCTGCATGAACAGGAAGAAATAGGCCGGGGCACTGCCCGCCGCGGCGATGACGCCGTTGATGCCGCTCTCCTGCGCGACCCAGAGGGTCTTGCCGACGGCCTGCATCATCTGCTCGGCGAAGTCGCGATCCGCCTGCGCTATGCCGGTCGGGGCATAGAGGCCCGTCATCCCCAATCCCAGCAGGGAAGGAGTATTGGGCATGGTGCGGATGATGCGGGCATGTCCCCCCGCCATCTCCTGCAACCGCTCAACCTTGATGCCGGCAGCGATGGAGACGAGCAGCTTGCCTTCGAGGGAACCCAGCTCGGCCACCAGCGCCTCCAGCATGGCCGCCATCAGCTGGGGTTTGACCGCCAGCACTATGACCTCGGCCTCACGGGCCGCCTCGGCGTTGTTCTGGGTGATGCGAATGCCGAACTGGTCAGCCAGCTGGTCCAGCTTGGGCCGGCTGGGGTTGGCGGCGGTGATCCGCTCGGCCGGATAACCGGCCTGGATCAGACCGGCAATGATGCTTCGGCTCATGTTTCCCGCCCCGATGAAGGCGAGGGTTCTATGTTGCATCAAACACTCCTGTTATTGGCTGCCAACACGGCGGTTCACCTGCGCCGACGAAGGCGAGGGCAGGCTGCACCGCGTGCTTCTGTTTATGAGTAATCGCGGGCACCGAAGATGGCAGTGCCGACCCGGACCATGGTGCTGCCATGGGCGACGGCGGCCTCGAGATCCTCGGTCATGCCCATCGAAAGGGTGTCGACGCTAGGGTATTGTTGCGCAAGCTCGGTGAACAGAGCCTGCATGCGCCGCATCTGCGCGGCCAGAACCGCCTCGTCGCTGGTGTGCTCCGGGATCGCCATCAGGCCACGCAGCACCAGTCGCTTGCTCTGGTCAACCAGGGCGGCCAGCCGGAAAATCTCTTGCTCCGACGTACCGGATTTGCTGCTCTCTCCGCTAATATTGATTTGCAGACAGACATTTAGCGGTGACAACCCGGCTGGACGCTGGTTGTTGAGGCGCTCGATGAGTTTGTCACGATCGACACTTTGCACCCAATCGAATCGCTCCGCCACCAGCCTGGATTTGTTCGATTGCAGCGGGCCGATAAAGTGCCACTCTATGTCTTGGCAGGCCGCCTGCTCACGCAGGGTATCTATCTTGAGCGCGGCCTCCTGGGCATAGGATTCGCCAAAGCGGCGCTGACCGGCGGCATAGGCGGCCTGGATGTCTTCAAGCGGCTTGGTCTTGCTGACCGCAAGCAGCTGGATATGATCGGCGCCACGGCCAACTCGCCTGGCGGCCTGTACAATACGTTCCTTTACCTGAAGCAGGTGCTGGGCAATCTGGCTCATATTTCGTTCGTGATCTTGTGATGGGAGAATAACAAATCTATGGATATCACAGAGTTATTGGCTTTCAGTGTAAAGCATAAGGCCTCGGATCTACACCTCTCGGCCGGGGTTCCCCCGATGATCAGGGTTGATGGGGAGGTTCGCAAGATCAATTTGCCCGCCCTGGATCACCGTGAAGTGCACGCCCTCATCTACGACATCATGAACGACCACCAGCGCAAGGAGCTGGAGGAGAATTTCGAGGTGGACTTCTCCTTCGAGGTGCCCGGCATGGCGCGCTTCCGGGTCAACGCCTTCCAGCAGTCGCGGGGCTCTGGCGCCGTGTTTCGTACCATACCGAGCACAGTCCTGACCCTGGAAGATCTGGGGGCGCCGGAGATGTTTCGCAAGATAGCGGAGTTTCCCCGCGGCCTGGTGCTGGTCACGGGCCCGACCGGTTCGGGCAAGTCCACCACGCTCGCGGCCATGGTCGATTACATCAACGACAACTTCCACCACCACATCCTCACCATCGAGGATCCCATCGAGTTCGTGCACGAGAACAAGCGTTGCCTGGTCAACCAGCGCGAGGTGCATCGCGATACCAAGAGTTTCGCCAACGCCCTGCGCTCGGCCCTGCGTGAAGACCCGGACATCATACTGGTGGGGGAAATGCGCGATCTGGAGACCATACGCCTCGCCATGACGGCGGCGGAGACGGGCCATCTGGTGTTCGGCACCCTGCACACCTCGTCGGCGGCCAAGACCATAGACAGGATCATCGACGTCTTCCCCGGCTCGGAGAAGGACATGGTGAGATCCATGCTCTCCGAGTCCCTGCGGGCTGTCATCTCCCAGACCCTGCTCAAGCGGATCGGCGGCGGCCGGGTGGCGGCCCACGAGATCATGCTGGGGATCCCGGCGGTGCGAAACCTGATCCGGGAAGACAAGGTCGCCCAGCTCTACTCCATCATCCAGACCGGGATGACCCACGGCATGCAGACCATGGATCAGAGCCTCAAGCAGCTCGTCAACCGGGGCGTCGTTGCCGCCCTCGACGCCAAGGCCAAGGCGGCCGATCCCAACAGCATTTAAGACGCTTTCACACCCAAGGAGTCGCTATGAACATGGATGTTCTGCTCGCTGCACTGGTTGAACAAAAGGGCTCGGATCTCTTCATCACGGTCGATGCCCCTCCCACCCTCAAGGTCAACGGGCGTCTGGCGCCACTCGGGGGGAGCCCGCTGGACAAGCAGGCGGCACTGGCGCTGGTCAGGGAGAGCCTGGACGAGGCGCACTTCGAGCGCTACCTGCACACCCGGGAGGCCAACTACGCCATTCACCGCGAGGGGCTGGGGCGATTTCGGATCAGCGCCTTCTGGCAACAGGATCTGCCGGGCATGGTGCTGCGCCGCATCGAGACCCGCATTCCCACCTTCGAGGAACTGACGCTACCTTCCATACTGCAGGAGGTCGCCATGGCCAAGCGCGGCCTGGTGCTGTTCGTCGGCGCCACCGGGGCCGGCAAGTCCACCACCCAGGCGGCCATGATAGGCTACCGCAACCAGCACGGCGACGGCCACATACTGACGGTGGAGGATCCGGTGGAGTTCGTCCACCAGCATGGGCGCTGCCTGGTGACCCAGCGGGAGGTGGGGATCGATACCGAGTCCTTCAACGTGGCCCTCAAGAACTCCATGCGCCAGGCGCCGGACGTCATCCTCATCGGCGAGATCCGCACCCAGGAGACCATGGAGCTGGCCATCCAGTTTGCCGAGACGGGCCACCTCTGTCTCGCCACCCTGCACGCCAACAATGCCAACCAGGCGCTGGATCGCATCCTCCATCTGGTGCCGCAGGAGAAGCATCGCCAGTTCCTGTTCGATCTCTCCTTCAACCTGCGCGCCATAGTGGCACAGCAACTGCTGCCCTCCCTTCACGGGCAGCGCCGTGTCGCCGCCTTCGAGATACTGCTCAACACCCCGCTCATCACCGACATAGTCCGCAAGGGAGAGATGCACAGGCTCAAGGAGGTGATGACCAAATCCGGCGAGCTCGGCATGCAGACCTTCGATCAGGCCCTGTTCGCCCTGTTCTGCGCCGGCCAAATTGGCTACAGTGAGGCCCTTGCCCATGCCGACTCCGCCAACGACCTGCGACTGCTGATCAAGCTGTCGGGTCGCGAGCAGCTGGGTGCAGGCACACTCGACAACGTGACCCTGGATGAATGAGGGGCGTGCGTCACCGCTAGTAAAGGACAGTTATGCTGATTGTGGTTTCCCCGGCCAAGACGCTGGATTACGAGTCGCCGCTGGTGACCTCCCGTTTCACCCTGCCCGAGCTGCTGGATCACTCCGCCCGGCTGATCCACAGGGCCAGGCAGCTGACCCCGGATCAGATCGCCAGCCTGATGAAGATCAGCGACAAGCTGGCGGGGCTCAACGCCGCCCGCTTTGCCCAGTGGCAGCCGGATTTCACCCCGAGCAATGCCCGCCAGGCGCTGCTGGCCTTCAAGGGTGACGTCTACACCGGCCTGGCAGTGGAGGATTTCAGCGAGGCCGACCTCGACTTTGCCCAGGCGCACCTGCGCATGCTGTCCGGCCTCTACGGGGTGTTGCGACCGCTGGATCTGATGATGCCCTACCGGCTGGAGATGGGGATCCGCCTCGACAACGAGCGCGGCAAGGATCTCTATCAGTTCTGGGGTGACATCATCACAGAGCACCTGAACAAGGTGCTGGCCGCACAGGGCAGCGAGGTGCTGGTCAATCTGGCGTCTGACGAATACTTCAAGTCGGTTCGCCCGGGCGCCCTGAAGGGCCGCATAGTGACTCCGGTGTTCAAGGACGAGAAAAACGGCCAGTTCAAGATCATCAGCTTCTACGCCAAAAAGGCCCGCGGCATGATGGCCCGCCACATCATCAAGCACAGGCTGACCGAGGTGACCCAGCTGACCGGGTTCAATGAGGCTGGCTACTATTTCGTGCCAGAAGAGTCCGACGATCGCACCCTGATGTTCAAGCGCGCTGAAAATTAATTACAAATGGAGGGAACCAAGTTCGGGATCCCCGGGTCTGAACCTATGAATCCTCTGTTGTAAGCACTTTTTGTTGGCCGACGTTCATGCGTCGGCTTTTTTCTGCGCGCTTATCTCCACAGGCCCGGGAGAGCGGCAGCAAAACGGCCATCCGAGGATGGCCGTTGCAGCGTCAATGGGGCATTACTTCTTTTTCTTCTTGGCGCTCTTTTTCTTGCCATCCTTCGGCTTTTTCTTCTTCACCGGCACCCGCGCCTCCTTGTGCCTGGGGCGCAGCTCATCGATCACCCGGCGCTTGAGGCGCTCCTCGGTGTAGCGCTCTATCTTGGCCACCATGGCCATGTCGTGGGCTTCTACCAGGCTGATGGCGCAGCCACGGTTGCCGGCGCGACCGGTACGGCCGATACGGTGGACGTAGACGTCGGTGCCGTAGGGCATGTCGTAGTTGATGACGTGGCTGACGTTGGGCAGGTCGATGCCCCGGGCGGCCACATCGGTGGCGATGAGGAAGGGCACCTCCCCTTCATGGAACTTGCGAATCGACTCGACGCGCTTGCTCTGCTCCATCTCGCCACGGATCCAGGCACAGGAGACACCGGCCGCCTGCAACTGGCCGGAGAGCTCCGCCAGCCGCTCGCGGGTCTTGACGAAGACGATGGCCTTCTGGGTCTGGGGATCCTTCAGAATGTGGATCAGCAGCGCCAGCTTGTGGGCGGCGTCATCGGCCAGGTGCACCCACTGGGTGATGGGGCGGCGCTCGCTGCGGGGCGGCTCGGCATGCAGCTCCACCGGATCTTTGAGGATCTCGCTCGCGAACTTCTCGAGACCGGCCCCTTCCAGGGTGGCGGAGAACAACATGGTGTGCTTGCGGTAGCGCGCCTCGGCCACTATGCGGTTCACATCCTTGATGAAGCCCATGTCCAGCATGCGGTCCGCTTCATCCAGCACCAGCACCTCGATGTCGTGGCTCTCGAACTCTTCCTTTTCTATGTACTCCAGCAGGCGACCCGGGGTGGCCACGACTATGTCGGTGGTCTTGGTCAGGGCCGGCAGTTGCTCTTCATGGCTGACGCCGCCGATGATGGTCTCGATGCTGAGGTGGGTATGCACCGCCAGCGCCCTGGCATGGGCACTGACCTGCAGCGCCAGCTCGCGGGTCGGAGTCAGGATCAGCATGCGGCAAGGGCCCGGCTTGCGACGCGGGAAGTCCAGCAGGTGCTGCATGGCGGGCAGCAGGAAGGCGGCTGTCTTGCCGGTACCGGTCGGAGCTGATGCCAGAATATCGCGGCCGTCCAGGGCTGGCTCCAGCACCATCTGCTGAATGGTGGTGGGGCGGGTGAAACCCATCTCGGCCAAGGCCCGGTTGAGGGCTGGATTCAGGTCGAAATCATCAAAGGACTGGCTCATGGCAATACTCGGTCATTAAGGAAGCGGCTGATTATAGGCGATTATGCCGCCGGCTCCTATGGCGACTGTGGCTTAGCCGCTATAATCGCCGACCATTTTCGCCATGGCAGACGAGCAACGAGGGTCAGATGGGACGTAGCAGCGGTTTTACCTTCAAACAATTTCACATCGACCATGACCGCTGTGCCATGAAGGTGGGCACCGACGGCATCCTGCTGGGGGCCTGGGCGCCAGTCGAACAGGCGCACCGGGTACTCGATATCGGCACCGGCAGCGGCCTGATCGCCCTGATGCTGGCACAGCGCAGCACGAACGACTGCCGGATCGACGGGGTGGAGCTGGATAAGGATGCAGCGGACCAGGCCAGGGATAACGTGGCGGCCTCCCCCTGGGCCACCCGGGTCAGCATTATAGAGAGCGCCATTCAGGATTATCAGGCGGCTCCTTACGATCTCATCGTCTCCAACCCTCCCTATTTCGTGGCAGGTCAGGTATTTAGCGATCCGGCCAGGGCGCTAGCCCGTCACACTGGCGCGCTCGATCCCCATGCGCTGCTGGCGGCAAGCCGTCGTCTGCTGAGTCAGAATGGACGACTGGCACTGGTGTTGCCCACCGCCATGGCAGATGAAATTTTATGCATCTCGGCAGATTATGATCTGTACAGCCTTTGTTATACAGCTGTTATCACCAGGGAGGGGAAAGAGGCAAATCGCGTTTTATTGCTACTTGGCAGAGGATTAAGCAGGTGTAAGCAGGGTGAAATTGTGATCCATTCTACTGCTGGAGGCTATTCCGACAGATACATCCAACTAACCCACCCCTTCTATTTGAAGATGTAAATTTCGCCTTGAACTATTTTTTCACATCATTATGCTGACTAGCAAACGAGCGCCCGCTCAAGACCAGCTCAAACCACTGGTGGCGATGAAAAAAGCAGCGGGGCTCCTTTTTTTTACCCCTGAACAACGCCGGTCACTGACCAATAAAAAACTATAACAAGCAATAGTTTACAAGACAGACGAGGTTGAACTTGACGAAATCACTCACATTGTCCGATGTACTCGGATTGGGCTTCATGACCTTCGCCTTCTATCTGGGCGCAGGCAACATCATCTTCCCGCCCCTGGCCGGTTACATGGCGGGTGAGCACCTCTCCCTGGCCATGCTGGGCTTCCTGGTGACCGCCGTGGGCCTGCCCCTCATCACCATTCTCGCCGTCGCCAAGGCCGGCAACGGCTGGGCCGGCATGACCAAGTTGCTGCCCACAGGCGTTGCCACCGCGCTGGCCGTCGCCATCTACATCATCATAGGCCCGGCCTTCGCAGCTCCCCGTACCGGCCTGGTGGCCTACGAGATGGGTCTCAAGCCCTTCCTCGGCGACATGGGTCAATCCGGTCTGGCCGCCTACACCGTGGTCTTCTTCGGTATCGCCATCCTGGTCTCCCTCAATCAGGGCAAGCTGATGGATGCCATCGGCAAATACCTGACCCCCGTGCTGATGCTGCTGCTGCTGACCCTGGCCGTCGGCGTCTTCGTCGCCCCCCAGGGCACCATGCCCGCCGCGTCCGGCGACTATCAGCACAGCCCCCTGGTGAAAGGGATCCTGGAAGGCTACAACACCATGGATACCCTGGCGTCTCTGATGTTCGGC
The DNA here is from genome assembly GCF_040908275.1 of Aeromonas sp. R4-3. Classification (NCBI taxonomy): domain Bacteria; kingdom Pseudomonadati; phylum Pseudomonadota; class Gammaproteobacteria; order Aeromonadales; family Aeromonadaceae; genus Aeromonas; species Aeromonas sp. R4-3. Next base: position 40,325 of record NZ_JBFODK010000021.1, on the reverse strand, counting down.
GCCCTGATCGTCGATCTGCTGCGCAAGAAAGGCATTCACGACTATCAGAGCCAGTTCAAGTACCTGGCCATCGCCGGCATCATCTCCGCCATCGGCCTGTCCGTGGTCTATGTCTCCCTGTTCCAGCTGGGTAACACCGCGGCCGGTGTCGCCACCGACGTCAGCAATGGCGGCGCCATCGTCAACGCCTACGTGCTGAGCCTGTTCGGTCAGCCGGGTCAGTTCATCCTGGCAGCCATCATCACCCTGGCCTGTTTCACCACTGCCGTGGGCCTGATCTCCGCCTGCTCCGACTTCTTCCACAATCTCACCGGCGTGAGCTACCAGAAGCTGGTGGTACTGCTGGGTGTCGTCTGTGCCGTGGTGGCCAACGTCGGCCTGAGCCAGCTCATCAGCCTCTCCATCCCTGTGCTGGTCGCCATCTATCCGGTGGCCGTGGCCCTGGTGCTGGTCACCTTCCTGAAGGGTTACTTCGGGCGTCCCCGCCTGGTGTTCCGCTCCGTGCTGCTGGTTGCCTTCCTGTTCGGCTGCCTGGACGGTCTGGGTGCCGCCGGCATGAAGATGGATGCGTTCGCCTTCCTGCCGCTGTTCGACAAGGGCCTGGCCTGGTTGCTGCCCACCCTGCTGGCCTGCGGCCTGGGCACCCTGGTGCGCGGTGGTGACAAGCTGGCCGCCGAAGCCGCCTGATCCTCATCCCAACGACATAAAAAAGAGGCCAGCTTTCGCTGGCCTCTTTCATTTTTGCAACTGTGCATGGCAAATCGGGTCAGTACTCAGAGCACGGATGCCGGCTTGGGTTTGCCGGCCAGGCCGTACCAGTGGCTCTCGACCTGGCCGGCATGCCAGCGCAGGCTGCCCCAGGGCTGCTCACTCTGCCAGCGCGGGAAGTTGATCTGCACGCTGTTGTCTTCGTACTTGTAGAGGGAAGTGCTGATCTGGATATCCGACAGGATAAGCAGCAGCCCCCCACAGATGACAGTCCATTTCAGCATCGTCCACATGGCGGTTACTCGAAGCAGATCTCTATGGTGGCACGGCCGTACTCTGAATCGAACGGCATCATGATCTTGGCACCGTCAGCCCTGTGGGTGATGGTGTGATTGGGGCCGGAGACTATGATGGGGGTCGCCATGTCGAACTCATAGCCCTTCTCCCCCAGCATGCGCTTGGCGCCGCCGGTCACCATGTTGGTGATCTCGCCCACCATGTCGGTCACCTCTTCGTTGATGGTGGCCGGTGCCTCCCCCAGCATGCGGCGCATGATCTCCAGCGCCAGCCCCTTCTCGAAGCTGATGGAGAGCGATCCCCGGGTCTGCGGACCCACCATGCCGATGAGGCCGGAGACATCCCCCCGTGCCAGCTCGTCCGTCTTGCGCTTGGGCGCGCCGGGTTTGAGCTCCAGCTGTGCCATGGTAGAGAGCACATTGAGCAGGGAGAGCAGGAACGGGTTTACAAAATCAGCCTTCATCTTCACTTCCTAGGGTGTCAGAGCAACGAGCACATTGACCATGGGCCTCTATGGTCTTGTTGGTAATAGTAAAACCATGCTGGTGAGCCTGCTCGGAAAAGGCGCTGTCGATGGCCGGATCGTGCAGCTCCACCACCTCCTTGCAGTGATCGCAGATCAGCAGCTGCATGGGGTGGGCATGGTCAAAGTGGCAGCAGAAGATGAAGGCGTTGAGCGACTCCACCTTGTGGGCGAACCCCTGCTCGAGCAGAAAGTCGAGCGCCCGGTAGACGGTGGGGGGTTTGGCATGTGCCTCGGTCTGCTGCAACTGGGCCAGCAGATCGTAGGCGCTGATGGCATTGCCATGGGCGGCAAGCAGCCGGAACACCTGGCGCCGGGTCGGGGTGAAACGGATCCCCCGCTGGTCGCAGAGACGTTCCGCTCGTTGTAGAAGTAGGTCTTGATTCATGATCACGCAGATACCCTGTCAATTAGCCGGATACTATCACAGGGCCCCCTGTGCGCGGCGACAAAATTCATTTTCTGAGGCCGTCTCACCTTGTGGTAGAATCCGGCCCCTTATTTTGCCAACCCGGATGATTTTTATGCAGGCGCAGCGCTTCTCCATCGCCCCCATGCTGGACTGGACCGATCGGCATTGCCGTTATTTCCACCGTCTGATGACCCGCCAGACACTGCTCTATACCGAGATGGTGACCACGGGCGCCATCATCCATGGCAAAGGGGACTATCTGGGTTACAGCGAGCAGGAACATCCCCTCGCCCTGCAGCTGGGTGGCAGCAATCCGGCGGACCTGGCCCGTTGTGCCAAGCTGGCCGAGGAGCGCGGCTATGACGAGATCAACCTCAACGTGGGTTGCCCCTCCGATCGCGTCCAGAACGGCCGTTTCGGCGCCTGTCTGATGGGGGAGCCCGCCCTGGTGGCCGACTGCGTCAAGGCGATGCGCGATGTGGTGGGCATTCCGGTGACAGTGAAGACCCGCATCGGCATCGATGATCAGGACTCCTACGAGTTCTTGCAGGCCTTCATCGAGCAGGTGCGCGATGCCGGCTGCGAGACCTTCATCGTCCACGCCCGCAAGGCCTGGCTGAGCGGCCTGAGCCCGAAAGAGAACCGCGAGATCCCGCCGCTGGACTACCCGCGCGTCTATCAGGTCAAGCGGGACTATCCCGAGCTGACCATAGCCCTCAACGGCGGGGTCAACTCCCTCGAACAGACCCTGGAGCACCTGCAGCAGGTGGACGGGGTCATGATGGGGCGCGAGGCGTACCAGAACCCCTATATCCTGGCCGAGGTCGACAGTCGGGTATTCGGTCTGGGGGGCGAGGTGCCGAGCCGCCACGAAGTGGTGCGCATGATGCTGCCCTACATGGAGCAGGAGCTGGCCAAGGGCAACTACCTCTCCCACATGACCCGTCACATGCTGGGCCTGTTCCAGAACATGCAGGGGGCCCGTGCCTGGCGCCGCCACCTGAGCGAGAACGCCTGCAAACCCGGGGCCGGCATCCAGGTGGTGCTGGACGCCATGGCCAAGGTGCCCGAATTCGCCCCGACCGAATCGGTGGAGTAAACATGTATCGCTTCACCGGTTCCTGGCTGCACAAGGCGCTGGTTCGCCTCTGTGCCGGCATGCTGGCCATCCTCGGCATCAAGCTCAGCGCCTTCTACCTGCTCGGGCTCCTGATAGTGCTCGGTCTGCACAGGGAGCAGTTGCTCGGCTGACCCCGTCGGCCCTCAGGCAAGAAAAAGCCGGAACAGCGATGTTCCGGCTTTTTTATCTGGATGGTGGCGCCCGCTCACTCCTCCAGCGCCACAAACTGCAATTCCGGAGGGGAAGAGGTCAGCACATCGGCGCAGTAATCCCAGGTCGAGATGCGATAGTGCTGCAAGTCCTCGTCCAGGTGCAGGCCATCGGACTCCTGATGGAACCAGCTGGCGAAGCGGGACGGCGTGATGAGCTGGATCTGCTCCTCGATGACGTGGCTGTCCCGCCCTTCCGCCAGATCGCAATCCTCCATCACCCTCACGGCGAAGATATGGCGGAAACTGACCCGGCACAGCGGCTGCGGCGGCAGATCTATGCTGCGGGCACGCCCCAACACAACCGTCAGATTGTCACTCCAGATATCCTGATGCAGTTCGGCCACAACCAGGCCGGGGGGAAGTTGGCGGGAGGGTGCCCAGGGCACGGCCACCTGCCGGATGGCATTCTTCTGTTCCATATCCACCTCACTACAGCGCATGCCATATTCTGAGTGTATCTGAAACAAATTTTAACGAAGATGGCAAGAAAAAACCCGGCAGGCGCCGGGTTTCATTTGATTACTTTACGCGATTACTTGACGGCGTCTTTCAGCGCCTTGCCTGCCACAAAGGACGGCACATTGGCGGCTGCAATCTGGATCTCTTTACCAGTTTGCGGGTTGCGACCGGTGCGGCCCGCGCGATGGTTGACCTTGAAGGTACCAAAACCCACCAACTGAACGGCATCGCCCTCTTTCAGGCTCTGGGTAATACCATTGATGATCTCTTCCAGAGCAACTTTGGCCTGAGCTTTGCTCAGGTCTGCTTTGGCGGCAATTGCATCGACAAGTTGAGCTTTGTTCATAACATTTCCTTTATGATCGGGCATTTAGCACCGGGCCACTCTATTCAAAAAAAAACACTCAGGCAAAGGCTTTATCAGCCGGATTGGCTTGAATGCTGGGGTTTTCATCAAGATCTGCGGAAATAGTCACATATCTCGCCCCTGCGTCCTCCTGACAAGCGACACGGGACCAGAAACCGACGGAGACTTGTATGCAAACCCCCGCCTGATGTAACAATATCCCCACACTCCTATTGACGGTCAACAGGATTTTCCCTAGTTATAGGAGTGTCGTCAGTCGCTGAGAATGACCGAAGGCCTGCAGCCATAGCGCTTCATGCCATGCCCATGGAGGGACTATGTTAACTGAACTGGAACAAACCAAGCGCGCGTTGGCAGGCAAGCACAGGGCAATCGATGACTGGCTGGATGCCAGGCAGGCATTGCTGGTCGAGTACATGCGACTGGCCGGGCTCATGCCCACCAAGTCCAAGCAACGCTCCCTTCCCGGTCATGTCGAACTGCAACGCTTCTGCGAGCAGCTGGTCGACTACGTCAGCGCCGGTCATTTCGAGATCTACAACCACGTGGTCACCGCCTTCGAGCAAGCCAGCGGTGACAAGCTGGAGCTGGCCAAACGCATCTATCCCCATATCCGTGCCTGCACCGAGTTTGCCCTGGAGTTCAACGACAAATACAGCAATGCCGACGAGGCCCAGCTGTTGCAGCTCGATGAGGATCTGAATCAGCTGGGTCCGGTGCTGGAGGACAGATTCAAGCAGGAGGACAGGCTGGTCAAGGCGCTTCAGGTGGTCGAATCCCTCAGCCGCTAGCGAGTCTGATGCTCAATATCGGAGCCAGTTCAACATCCTGATGCGCCGGCTAGATTACACTCTGGGCATGGATGGTTAGCACTGTGCTCGCACGCAGACCGGAGATGAACATGGCCGAGCGCCGCCACTTTACCCGAATCTTCTATTTGACCGCCGCCAAGCTGACGCAAGGGGTGCACCAGTGGCGAACCCAGCTGGTGGATGTCTCCCTGCAGGGCGCCCTGCTCATCAGGCCCGAGGATTGGGTCGGCAGCGACGACAAGGAGTACGAGATCTGCTTCATGCTGGGCGGCAGTGACATCGAGATCAAGATGCAGGTCGAGCTGACCCACGAGGCCAGCAAGAAGCTGGGCTTCTACTGCCACCACATCGACATCGACAGCGCCACTCACCTCAAGCGGATGATAGAACTGAACATAGGTGAGGAGCAGCTGCTGTATCGCGAGCTGGAGCAGTTGCTGCAAGAGCACAGGGAGCACAATCCCCCCTCCTGATCCGCCGTCATCAATGAAAAAGGAGCGTCATACGCTCCTTTTTTTGTGCTCTTTTACGCTGTTACAAGGCCTCGAGGGCATCGGACAGCTTCTTTACCGGTACCACTTCCATCCCCTCGATGGGGTGTTTGGGCGCGTTGGCATGAGGCACTATGGCGCGGCGGAAACCGTGCTTGGCCGCCTCCTGCAACCGCTCCTGGCCGGAGGGCACGGGCCGGATCTCCCCAGACAGCCCCACCTCGCCGAACACCACCAGATCCTTGGGCAGGGGCTGATCCCGGAAGCTGGAAACCATGGCCAGCAGCAGCGCCAGATCCGCACTGGTCTCCTCGACCTTGACCCCCCCGACCACGTTGATGAAGACGTCCTGATCCGCCATCTGCAAGCCACCGTGACGATGCAGCACCGCCAGCAGCATGGCGAGACGGTTGTGATCCATCCCCACCGCCACCCGGCGCGGATTGGAAACCTGGGAGTAGTCCACCAGCGCCTGCAACTCCACCAGCAGCGGGCGCGTCCCCTCCCAGATCACCATGACGATGGAGCCGGGGGCCTGCTCGTCACCACGGCTCAGGAAGATGGCGGAGGGGTTGCTCACCTCCTTCATCCCCTGCCCCGTCATAGCGAAAACGCCAAGCTCGTTGACCGCACCGAAGCGGTTCTTGTGAGAGCGCAGGGTGCGAAAGCGCGAGTCGTGGGCACCATCCAGCAGCACGGAGCAGTCGACACAGTGCTCCAGCACCTTGGGTCCGGCCAGGGTGCCGTCCTTGGTGACATGGCCCACCATGAAGATGGCGACATGATTCTGCTTGGCGTAGCGGGTGAGCAGGGCCGCAGATTCGCGCACCTGGGAGACGGAGCCGGGGGATGACTGCACATCCGCCACATGCATCACCTGGATGGAGTCGATGACCATGATCTGCGGCTGCTCCTGCTGGGCAATGATGCAGATCTGCTCCACGCTGGTTTCCGACAGCATCCGCAGCTTGTCGGTAGGCAAGCCCAGCCGACTGGCTCGCATCGCCACCTGTTGCAGGGACTCCTCCCCCGTCACATACAGGGTCTTCATCCGCTGCGCCAGACCGCACATGGTCTGCAGCAGCAGGGTCGACTTGCCCGCCCCCGGGTTGCCGCCGATGAGGATGGCCGAGCCCGGCACCACACCGCCGCCGAGCACCCGATCCAGCTCCTTGAAGCCCGAGCTGAAGCGGGGGATCTCTGTGGTCGCAACTTCGGCCAGGGTCTGCACCTGGCTGCCGACGGCGCCGGCATAACCTGTGTAGCGGGCACTCTTGCCGGGGGTAGTGACGCCCAGCCGGACCTCGGTGATGGTGTTCCACTCCTTGCACTCGCTGCACTGACCTTGCCAGCGGGTGAAGTCGGCGCCACATTCGGAACAAACATAGGCGGTTTTGTTTTTGGCCATGGATAACTCGGGGACAGGATGAATTCCTGCTTGATATACTGGTTTGCGACCGGCAGATCAAACCCAGAATCGGAAAAGTGACTTTCCGCGGCAGGAATACATGGATTCAGAACAACCACTACACCTGATTGAACAACTTGTCCCCCTGCTCCGGGAAAAGGACTTCGACGAGATCTTCAACCGCCTGACCCAGAACGAGAATACCAACGGCCGCTTCCTGCTGAAGATGGAACTGAAGCGCAAGTGCACCTCCTGTCGGCGCGTGATCGACATGCGCAACGAGCTGGGGGCCCTCTGCCAGGTACACGAGTTTGAAGGGGTGACCCACTTCATGCCCGCCGAGGCCGTCGAGCAGTTCCAGTCCCAGTGCTATCTCTACCGGGACAGCTACACGCTCGGGGTCTACGAGGCGCTGCAAGCCTGGTACAAGCTCAATCAGGGGCGCAGCGAGAGCCTCTCCCTGCCCGTCAGCCCGTTCAGCCCCTTCGATGTCAACGCCATCCCCTTCGCCAGCCACTACGGTCGGCAGGAGGAGCGGATGCACTTCAGCTCCCCCATGGTGCTCAGGCTGGCGAACGGGGAGAAGCTGCTGGCCAAGAGCTCGGATCTCTCCCTCGGCGGGATCCGGGTCTCGGTTCCCTATCTGCCCGACTACCAGACCGGCGATCACATCGAGGTCTTCTTCACCGGACTGGAGCGCGAGAACCCCCTCCCCATACTGCACCAGCCGATCAGCTACCAGATCCTGGGGCAGGAGCAGAAAGAGGGGAAATTCTGGCTGCGGCTGGTGAAGAGCGGCGAGCATCCCGCCTTCGACGAATTCCTGCGCGACTTCATCGAGCGCAACCGCAGTCGCTATCGGGTCAGCGTCGACTACCTGCTGTCGGCCGCCATCATCAAGGGATACGAGCAGTTCTACCTGCCGCGCATGACCGGCATGCCGCTCTACTTCGGTCGGGGCGACACCCCAAGCCTCGAGATCGCCCTGCGCACCGAGAACAACCAGCACATCCTCGAGTACTGGCGCGACGCCAAGAACCGCGACATGCTCGCCAGCCTCTTCACGGCGGCGCGCATGCCCTCCCTGTTGCCAGCCAAAGGGGGACTGCGCGAGACCCTGATCTACAGCTTCACCCACTCGGTGCGCAGTCACCTCTACTTCTTCTCCGCCACCCGCGAAGAGTTGCAGCAGAGCGGCCTGGCCGCCCTCTTCTTCCAGGTCGGGGCCCGTCGCCCCAGCTGGCGCGTCTACAAGTTCAGCCTGGAGGCCTGCACCCTGAGCGAAGCCGACCTCGACAGCCAGCAGGGAGAGTCACACCAGTTGCAGGACATGCTGCTGCGCGAGCGCCTCGGCCAGATAGGCTATGTCGGCCTGCTGCAGGAGATAGGGCTGGACCACCAGCGCAGCGAATTCCACTACGACAGCCAGCAGCCCAATGCCAACGCCTTGCAACGCTTCGGCCACGACACCCAGGCGGCCCCCTTCGAGATAGAGACGCTGCACTATGTGCAACTGCGCAAGGAGGCCCGCTACGTTCACAAGACGGCGATAGTGCTCAGGCACAAGGACCGCGCCTGGATCGGCTGGACCCGTGACATCTCGGCCCATGGCATGCAGATCGAGCTGGAGGAGGCATTCGAGGGGGAGAAGGGGGAAACAGTCACTATCGCCCTGCCCAGATTGCAGGAGCTCGCCAAGACCATGGACTTGCAGCGCCTGCCCTACCGGCTGGTCAGCCTCAATTTGAGCCGTACCGTGCTGCATCTGTGCATCGAAGGCACGGCGGAGCGCCACATAGGCCATCAGTTCTTCAGCCTGCTGATCGAGAGCAACCAGAACAAGCTCAAGACCACCCGGGAGCACAAGCGCTACCGCGGCATGGCACGGGCGCTGCGCAACCTCTATACCCACCACCTGTTCAACTCGCCGGTCTATGTCAACAAGCTCAAGGCGGCGGCAAGACCTGCCGCCGTGGGCATGGCACCCCGACCGCGCAGCCTCTCCCGCCTGTTGCAGGCCTGCGCCGGGCAGGAGAAGCAGCTGAACCTCTACCCCCTGTTCCAGGGGGCCCTGCTCAAGACGGTGCTGCTCAACCCCTTGCGCACCATGGCGCGGGAAGACAAGCCTGAGGAGGAAGAGGTCTACATCGCCAGCCTGCACTCCCAGGGCGGGGCTCCCCTGTTTCGCAGCCACCTGGCCAGCAGCTTTTCCTCGCCGGAGGCGAAGCGCCGCTTCATCGAGCTGGCCCTGCAGCAGGGCGAGTTCTATTCGGTGCTGGTCGGCATCTCCCGCACCGGTCGCCCCGACACCAGCTTCATCGCGGGCGAGCTGGACTACATCGCCAAGTTCGCCATTCACAAGGCCAAGCAGCTGGAAGAGGAGCTGTGGAGCGTGGTGGGGGTCGGTGAGCTGACCGATACCACAGAGGCCACCCTGTTCCGGCTCGGCATCAAGCCCACGGCGAAGTAGCCCAGAGAGGCCAGCCCCTGGTGCCCTCAGCCGTCAGTATCAGGGGCAGGTGGCGGGCAGATGGCTGCCCGTTTCAGCGAGCGCTCAGGCCGCCTGGGGGTTGAGCAGCCAGGCGAGGATCTCGGGGAAGTGATCCTCCTGGGCCTGGGGCGCCGTCAGCATGTTGATGTGATCATAATCGAGCCGGTTGCCGTTATCCCGGCCGAGGCGGGTGTGGCGGGTCGCCGACCCCATCTCGGCACTGAAGCGGCGCACGTCTGTGGGGTGCCCCAGCACCTTGTCCGCCTTGGCCGAGATCATCCAGAGCGGCGGCCAGCTCACCCTGGCGGCGGCCTCGTCATAGGCAAAGCCGTCGTGGGGATCCTGCCAGGGCCCGCATTTCACCCAGGGAATGGTCTCCTGCAGGTAACGCAAGGGCTCATCATCGGCTCCTATCTTCAACTTGCGGGCTGCCAGAAAACCCTGGCGGCGCGCCAGCCAGGGCGCCAGCCGGTTCCAGATCAGGTCCACCTTCAGCCAGCGCTCGGGGCTCTGCACCGAGACCCCCCGTTTGGTGCCGAAGAACACCAGGCTCGCTATCTGATCCGCCAGCTCGGGGAAGCGCACCAGGGTCGAGGCCATGATGACCCCGCCCCAGGAGTGGGCCATCCAGTGCACCCTGGCCGCGGGATGGCGCGCCGCCACCCAGTGCTGCAGCGCGGGCAGATCCTCGGTGATCAACTCATGCTGGCCGTGGCCGGCACGCTCGGCGATGGCTGGCGTGCTCTGGCCTCGGCCACGCAGATCGGCCACGTACACCTGATAGCCGTGTCTGGCCAGAAAACAGGCCAGCCCCTTGCCGGATTCGGTGTAGAAGATACGCCCGTTCTCGATGGCGCCGTGCACCATCAGGATGGGATCGGCATGGATGGCGACACCGGGCTGGATATGGCGCACATGGAGCCGATGTTCGCCACAGGGGACAAACAGGGATTGTTGCAACAGTTCCATCTTGTTCTCTGCTCCTCCTTGAGCGGGTTTCAACTCCAGCGCCTGTCGCGGCAGGCGAGCGCGCCGAGCAGGCAGAGCACCCCTTCCAGATCATGATGATTGAGGGTGGCGGCCGCCTGGGCCCGCACCAATGGTTTGGCGTGAATGGCGATGCCGAGCCCTGCCACCCCCATCATCTTGAGATCGTTGGCGCCATCGCCGACCGCCACCGTCTGGGTAGCGGGGATCCCATGCTCCCGCGCCAATTGCAGCAGCGCCTCGGCCTTGGCGGTGGCATCCACTATGGGACCGCTCACCTGGCCGGTCAGCACGCCCTCCTCCACCGCCAGCTCGTTGGCAAAGATGGCGTCCAGCCCCAGCGCCTGCTGCAGTTCGCCGGCGAAACGGGTAAAGCCGCCGGAGGCGATCGCCACTGTCCAGCCCGCCTGCTTGAGGGTGTCGACCATCAGCTGCAAGCCGGGCATCCAGGGCATGGCGGCCGCCACCTCATCGAGGATGGTGACAGGGGCGCCCTTCAGCAGGGCGACCCGGCTGCGCAGGCTGTCGGCAAACTCCAGCTTGCCCTGCATGGCCGCCGCCGTCACGGCCGCCACCTGCTCACCCACACCCGCCAGGCGGGCTATCTCGTCGATGCACTCGATCTGGATCGCGGTGGAATCCATGTCCATCACCAGCAGCCCGGGTGCCCCCAGGGTGGGCAAGGTGTCGAGATGGCAGGCATCTATGTCCCACTCCTGCCCCTTGAGGGCCAGCACCAGCTCGGGGGAGAAACGGCTAGCGCCGAGCAGCAGCAGGGGCACACCGGCCTGCTCCCCCACAGGATAGAGGCTGGCCTCGACCTTATGGTCTGCCAGCAGCGTCGCCACTTGTGTCAGGTGGCGGGCACCTAGCGCCTTGCCAAACAGCACCAACCAGGCGCCGTCATGGGCACTGGCCGCGGGCAGCAGGGCTTCGGGGGTGAGTTGCCAGCAGGGAGCACCGCACAGAGCCTGGGACCAGTCGTGCGGGGAGCGGGGGAGTTGGGACAACAACATAAGAGAGACGCCTTCCTTGGAGATCATGGGGTTCATCATGCGGGCCCAGAGTAGCGTATTGCTTTTTGTACAGGCAAGCGCCAAGATCCCGCCACCATTGTCCATTCCCCCCAAGAGGCTCAGCGCTGTGCGTCATCTCCCCATCAAACGTGTTATCAGCCTGGCAGCGGGGATCCTGCTCGGTCTCTGGGTGCTGGTGCTGATGATCCACATGCAGGGAGCAAGCCAGGCCGCATTGCACAGCGCGGCGCGGGATAGGGCCCAGGCGCTGGTCGCCTACGCCGCCCGGGACATGCGGCGCTGGATCAAGGAGGACAAGGAGAGCGAGCTGGAGCGCCTGGCACAGGATCTGGCCGCCGAGCCCGACATCCTCGACGTCACCCTCTACGACGCCCGCGGCATCCCCCTAGCACAGTCGGATCAGGCCGTTCCCCTCGAGAACCTGTTGCCCATCGGCACCGACAACAAGTCACTGCCGGAGCAGGGCAAGGGGCGCACCCAGTTCGTGCAGGAGATCCAGGAGGGAAACCTGACCCTGGGCTACCTGAGGATCACCCTGGAGGAGCAACGGCTGCTCGCCGCGCAGGATACCCATCTCAAGGTGAGTCAGGAGAAACAGCGACTGATGCTGCTGGTGATGCTGCTGGCTGGCCTGCTCATCTCCTACGGGGTGCGCCGCAACTACATGCGGGTCCGCAAGCACAAGAAGAGAGCTGTGCAGAGCCAGGCCTCCGCCGACAACGCCCCGCCGCCCGGCATCGAATAAGGCGCCGTTCGCGAAACGCCTTGCTCTTGTTATTACCCCCAGCGGTTCGAGTAGCTGATCGAGCAGAGTTTCGAGTAGCTTGGTTCCGCCGTCGTCGCTGAAGCGCTCGTTGACCAAGTGGCGATCCACGATCACTTCATGCCGCAGTTCCTTGACCAGCCTGTCCAGCCATTTGCGCTGCATCCGCAGTCCCATTGTGCTGCGCCTAGATCCTCTCCATCCCCAAGTGCATTGATTGAATCTCTAGCGCCACCGAAGGCGGTATCCCATAGTCCTTCACTTCTCAGGTTTGTCCATCTGATTTTGGTCACGTTAAGGTGTTCAGGGGTAGCTTGGGACAGGAGCAAACGAATTTTTCACGCCTTTCCAGCCGGTTTTGGGTGTGATCTCGATTAGTGGTTTATGTTTTCGGTATGAAACGCCCGCATTGAATGCATTGAGATACAACATGTGTGGAAATCATCAGGCAAGAGGCGCATCAGCCACTCCAGCAGAAGGAAGCAAGATCATGAAGCAACCCCTATTTCGCCGTAGCGCGTTGGCGGCCGTGATCGCCCTCAGCACGGTATTGGCGGCATGCAAAGAGGAGCCCCCCCTCGTCGCGCAAAGCGTCCAGCCCAGCGCGGCCGCCAGCACAGCCAGCGCTGCGGTCGCACCGCAAGCGCAGCCTCAACCGATTAACACACAAGCATCGAAATATACCCCAGAGGCGCTCGAGACCCTGCTTGCGCCCGTAGCCCTTTACCCTGATGCGGTATTGGCTCAGGTGCTGGCCAGCGCCACCAATCCGCAAGAGGTGCTCGATGCCGGCAACTGGCTGGTCGCCCACCCCGATCTCAAGGGGAAAGAGCTGACCGCCGCCATTGCGCCGCTGGGCTTTACGCCGCCCACCATGTCGCTGATGCACTTCCCAACCGTCATGGACATGATGTGCCTGAAGATGGAGTGGACGACTGAGCTGGGCAGCGCCTTCCTGGCCGATGAACCGGGCGTGCTGGCAGCCGTTCAGCGCCTGCGTCAACAGGCGATGGAGGTGGGCAACCTGAAAGACTCGGAACAAATGAAAGTGGCCAAGGATGAGCAGAACAATCAGCAGATCGTCACCATTGCGCCTGCCAACCCTGACGTCGTTTACGTCCCGCAATACGACCCAACCGCCGTCTATAGCCCGCCAGCTGCCGGGCCGACCTCAGCACCGGTGACCACAGCAACCACGACAACGACCGTGCCTGCGGCAACGACCACGACAGTGGTAGAAAATGATGATGACGAGGATGAGTACGACCGCGGTGATATGGTCGTGACGGGCTTGCTCGCCTTTGGTGCGGGCATGTTGGTCAACGAGGTCTTCAACGACGATGATGATGAGGGCGATTATTATTACCCGCGGTGGGGATCCGATTATCCCGGCGGTTACGCTCCCTATCGTTATAACCCCAACTATGGCAATGGTTTTCGTCCCGCCAATGGCTACAACCGTCCGGCCAACTATCAGCGGGGATCCAACAACAATATTTATATCAATGCCAAGGGGAACGATTACTTCAACAAGTTTGAGCGCGGCCCCAATAACTACCTGCGCCAAGCCGACAGCCCCATCACAGCGGCGCGCCCCCAGCGTGCAGAGCTGGCTACCCTGGAGCCACGCTCGCTGAATAACGAGGCAGGGGGCCGACGAGATGCCACACCTAAGGGGACTTATGCGGGGGCCAATCGCCAACCTAAAAACGAATACGCCGGCGCACCACGCGCAGTCAATGAGGTGAACAGGGAGGCTCGCGCAACAGCGCCGAAGGGGAGCTATGCGGGAGCCAACCGCCAGCCAAAAAGCGAAACTGCCAAGGCAACACGCGACGCTAGACAGGTGAGCAGGGAGGCGAATGTGGCTCAACGCACGCCGCGCCAGGGCAACTACGCAGGAGACAAGGTCAAGCGGCAGCAAATCACTCCACAGACAGCTGGGGCGCGTGATCGCGGCTATGTCCAGCCACGAGCTACCCACAGCAAGAGCGCAACACAGACGGCGACACGCAGGGCACCAGCAGCCTCAAAGAGTGCCTTCCAAGGGGTGCAGAATTCGGGCAGAACCGAGCGCGCCGCCAGCCATCGTGGGCGTGAAAGTGTGGCTAGTAGCGCGCATGCCGGGCGCAACACTCAACCCAGACGGAGTACGCGATAATGAAGCGTTTGTTGAAATGGAGTTGGGCCCCCTCATGGGGGTTGGCCCTGCTGGCCCTGACCGCTGCCTGCGACGCAAGCGCCATGGCACAACGCACCTTCGCCACCCCGGATGAGGCGGTGCAGGCCCTGATCACGGCCCTGGAGCGGAACGATGTCACCGCACTGACGCTGTTGCTCGGCGAAAATAGTGAGGAGGCCATCACCTCGGGGGATGAGGTGGCCGATGCCAATGATCGCACCGCCTTCGTCGCGAGCTTCAAGAACAAGCACCAACTGGTGGCCGAAGGTAAGGATAAAATGATCCTGGTCGTGGGGGAGTCGGATTGGCCACTGCCCATCCCCCTCGTGGCCGCAGATGGCAAGTGGTATCTCGATGGCGCCGCAGGTGCCAAAGAGATCGCCTATCGCCGCATCGGTCGGAATGAGTTGGGGGCGATTGCGGTGTGCCGCGGCTTTATCGACGCGCAGATAGAGTACGCCGCCATGGGGCATGATGGTCAAACCGCGGGACTCTTTGCGGCCAAACTACGCAGTGATGCAGGACAACAAAATGGACTCTATTGGCCTGTGGGCGAGGGTGATCCAGCAAGCCCGGCCGGAGAGGAGGTCGTCAGTGCAGCCGCAGAGGGCTACAAGGCCGTGGTCGGTCAACGCACACCCTATCATGGCTACTACTACCGTATCCTGTATGCCCAAGGAGCTGCGGCCAATGGGGGGAGTAAAGAGTACTTTGTCGACGGGCTGTTAAGAGACGGTGTCGCCCTGATCGCCTGGCCGGCCGATTATGCCAACAGTGGGGTGATGACCTTCATGGTGAATCATGAGGGGCGGGTTTATCAAAAGGATCTGGGGGCAGACACAGCAACTGCCGTTGAGGCGATCCAGCTGTTCGATCCCGATGAGAGCTGGTCGCTGGTGGTTAGCGAAGAGGGTGATTAGGGCTCTTTATCTACCATCGAATCTTGGCGAATAGCATGGGCCCAGAGCGGCGTGATTGAGATCAGAGGAGGTGATGCGGGGCCAACCGCCCCTCGCTGGCCCACGCTATGTTCGGCATCAGAATGAAGATCAGCTGAGTCAGGATATGCATTGGTTTCATGGTACTGATCTCGCGGTGCGCAACCAGAAAGGATAGACGGCACACCCGGCCCTCCGGGCTGACTCCCCAAATGAAGCATAAAAAAACGGCGACCCGAGGTCGCCGTTTTGCATGATGTGAATGGGGATTACTTGTCACCCAGCAGGACGGAGTCCAGCGCGATTTCGATCATGTCGTTGAAGGTCAGCTGACGCTCTTCGGAGGTGGTCTGCTCGCCGGTACGGATATGGTCGGAGACGGTGCAGATGGTCAGTGCCTTGGCACCGTACTCTGCGGCCACGCCGTAGATGCCGGCGGCTTCCATCTCGACACCCAGGATGCCGTATTTTTCCATGACGTCGAACATGGAGGGGTCCGGGGTATAGAACAGGTCGGCGGAGAAGATGTTACCCACGCGCACTGGAGTGCCCTTGTTCTTGGCGGCTTGCACGGCATTGGCAACCAGATCGAAGTCGGCGATGGCGGCGAAGTCGTGATCCTTGAAGCGCAGACGGTTGACCTTGGAGTCGGTGCAGGCACCCATGCCGATCACCACGTCACGCAGTTTGACGTCTTCACGCACGGCGCCGCAGGAGCCTACGCGGATCAGGGTCTTCACGCCGTAGTCGGTGATCAGCTCTTTGGCATAGATGGAACAGGACGGGATGCCCATGCCGTGGCCCATGACGGAGATGCGACGGCCCTTGTAGGTACCGGTAAACCCGAGCATGCTGCGCACGTCACACACCTGCTCGACGTTCTCCAGGAAGGTCTCGGCGATGTACTTGGCACGCAGGGGGTCGCCCGGCATCAGCACTGTGTCAGCAAAGGCGCCATCTTTTGCATTGATATGAGGAGTTGCCATTCTCTTGATTCCTTCACACTAGGTTGAGTTTTATTGTTTTTAAAATTGCCCGCCGCCGAAGTGGCGGGCGGGTCAGTTACAGGAAACTGGTACCGTATTGCAGCTTGGGCAGACCGTGGTAGGCCGCTATGCTCTGGCCGATGTCGGCGAAGGTCTCGCGACGGCCGACGGAACCGGCCTTGACCGGCTTGCCGTAGAAGAGCACAGGGATGTATTCACGGGTGTGGTCAGTGCCGCTCCAGGTCGGATCGCAGCCGTGGTCGGCGGTCAGCACCACCACATCGCCATCTTGCAGTATCTCGAACAGCTCCGGCAGACGGGAGTCGAAATACTCCAGCGCATCGGCGTAGCCCTTGACGTCACGGCGGTGGCCGTAGGAGGAGTCGAAGTCCACGAAGTTGGTGAAGACGATGGTGTTGTCACCGGCGGCCTTCACCTCTTCCAGGGTTCTGTCCCACAGCTCGGTCAGGCCTGTGCCCTTCACCTGCTTGGTGATGCCCTGCTGGGCATAGATGTCGGCAATCTTGCCGATGGAGACCACCTGGCCACCCGCATCCTTCATGTAGTCCAGCACGGTCGGCGCCGGCGGCAGCACCGAGTAGTCGTGACGGTTGCCGGTGCGCTTGAAATTGCCCTTGCCGCTGCCCACGAACGGACGCGCGATGACGCGGCCTATGTTGTAGGGCTCCAGCAGCTCGCGCACTATGTGGCACAGCTCGTAGAGCTTCTCGAGGCCGTAGGTCTCTTCGTGGCAGGCGATCTGGAACACTGAGTCGGCAGAGGTGTAGAGGATCGGCTTGCCGGTCCGCATATGCTCTTCGCCCAGATCGTCAAGCACCTGGGTGCCGGAGGCGTGGCAGTTGCCGAGGTAACCCGGCAGACCCGCCTTCTCGACGATGGCGTCCAGCAGCTCCTGGGGGAAGCTGTTGTGGTGATCGTGGAAGTAGCCCCACTCGAACAGCACGGGCACACCGGCGATCTCCCAGTGACCGGACGGGGTGTCCTTGCCGGAGGAGAGCTCCTGGGCAAAGCCATAGGCACCGACTACCTCGATATCTTTCTTCAAGCCTGCCGGGAAGTAGCCGGAAGCCTGCTCCCCTGCGTGGCCCAGGCCCAGCTTGTTGAGGTTGGGCAGGTTGAGGGCACCACGGCCTTCAATCTCACCGGCGGCGCAGGCCTTGGCGATATGGCCAAGGGTGTTGGCGCCCACATCTCCGAACTTCTCGGCATCGGCGGCAGCGCCAATACCGAAGGAGTCCATCATCAGAATAAAGGTACGTTTCATGGGTCTTCCCCTTGTTACAAATCGGCCAGACCGATGCGACGATAAACCTCGGGCAGTGCCTCTGGTCGGGTGTCACCGATCTTGACGGCTGCCTGCACCATGCGGGCGGCCTCGGCAAATTGAGCTTCTGTCTGAGCGTGGATCAGCGCGAGCGGCTTGTCAGCCTCGACGCTCTGCCCCAGGCGGATAAAGTCGGTCAGACCGACCGCATAATCGAGTTTGTCCCCGGCGGCGCGGCGACCACCGCCCATGGCGACCACGGCCAGGCCCAGTTCGCGGGTATCCATGGCGGTCACGAAACCGCTCTGCGCCGCATACACGGGGCGCACTATGCCGGCCTTGGGCAGATAAGCGTCGTAACGCTCCATGAAGTCCGCCGGACCACCGAGGCCGGTCACCATGCGACCGAAGATCTCGGCGGCCTTGCCGTTGTCCAGCACCGCTTGCAGCTTGGCACGGGCGTCTTGCTCGTCGCTCGCAAGCTTGGCGGAGATCAGCATCTCGGCACAGAGCGCCATGGTCACTTCGTGGATGCGCGGGTTGCGATATTCACCGGTCAGGTAGCGTACCGCCTCGCGCACTTCTACCGCGTTGCCGGCGCTGGAGGCCAGCACCTGGTTCATGTCGGTCAGCAGCGCAGAGGTACGGCAACCGGCACCGTTGGCTACGGCCACTATGCTCTTGGCCAGTTCTTCGGAGGCTTCGAAGGTCGGCATGAAGGCTCCTGAGCCCACTTTCACATCCATCACCAACGCTTCGAGCCCGGAGGCGAGCTTTTTGGAGAGGATGGAGCCGGTGATCATGGCGATGGATTCGACGGTGGCCGTGATGTCCCGTACCGCATAGATACGCTTGTCGGCCGGGGCCAGATCGCCGGTCTGGCCTATGATGGCCACGCCCGCCTCTTTCACCACCTTCAGGAAGCGATCGTTGTCGACCGAGGTCTGGTAGCCGGGAATGGCGTCCAGCTTGTCCAGGGTGCCGCCGGTGTGGCCCAGACCACGGCCGGAGATCATGGGCACGAAGCCGCCGCAAGCGGCGACCATGGGGCCCAGCATCAGGGAGACCACATCACCCACGCCACCGGTGGAGTGCTTGTCGACTATGGGGCCACCCAGGTTCAGGTGATCCCAGGTCAGCACCATGCCGGAGTCGCGCATGGCGCAGGTCAGGGCGACCCGCTCATCCATGGTCATGTCCTTGAAGTAGACCGCCATGGCCAGGGCCGCGATCTGCCCTTCGCCTATGCTGTTGTTGGTAATGCCCTGGACGAAGAATTGAATCTCTTGGGTACTGAGCGCTTCACCGTTGCGCTTCTTGCGAATAATTTCTTGAGGCAAAAACATCTTTCATTCCCTCCGTGCGCCTTGCACGAACACAGACCGAACAGGATCCGAAGAGGGGGCGGCAGGCCGCCCCCTGTCACCGCTTAGTAACCGCTGGTATTGGCCGGCTTGTCGCCGTGGCCCAGGGTCGCCAGCAGGCTGGCCAGCAGGCTGGAGGCACCGAAGCGGAAGGTGCGCGGAGAGACCCAGTCCTTGCCCAGTATCTCTTCGGCCATGGCCAGGTACTGACCGGCAACGGCTGCGTCTTTCACGCCACCAGCAGGCTTGAAGCCCACCTTCGGGTTCTTGGCCTTGATCACTTCCATCATGATGCGGGCCGCTTCCGGGGTCGCATTGACCGGCACCTTGCCGGTGGAGGTCTTGATGAAGTCGGCACCGGCATCGATGGAGATCTCGGAGGCACGACGGATCAGCGCCTCTTCTTTCAACTCACCGGTCTCGATGATCACCTTCAGCAGCGCCTTGTCACCACAGGCTTCCTTACAAGCTTTGACCAGGCTGAAGCCGACCTGTTCATTGCCGGCCATGAAGGCGCGGTAGGGGAACACCACGTCCACTTCATCGGCACCGTAGGCGACGGCGGCGCGGGTCTCGGCCACGGCGATCTCGATGTCGTCGTTGCCGTGAGGGAAGTTGGTCACGGTGGCGATGCGCACGTCGGCGGCGCCGATCTCACGCAGGGTCTTGCGAGCAATAGGGATGAAACGGGGATAGATGCAGACGGCGGCGGTGAGGCCGGCCGGAGACTTGGCCTTGCGGCACAGGTCGATGACCTTCTGATCGGTGTCGTCATCGTTCAGGGTGGTCAGGTCCATCAGGTTCAGGGCGCGTTGGGCGGCCAGTTTCAGATCAGTCATGCTATGTCTCCAAAGTCTCGATAAGTCCCCTCAGCCGCGATCTGCCGCCACCGAACACACAGGATCGGCAAACGAAGATCCCAGGCGAAAGGGATATGGAATTACAGCGCAAATGCACAGGCAATACGGCTGCAAATAAGGCAAGAGCCCTGTCACTTTCTTACAAAAGTGCGGACTTGGTTCCATGAAGACTTGAGAAAGGCCGACAACCGCAGACCCGACTTCCCAATCAATTCCATTTGACCGCCAACACCCACCTCATGTGGGCATTAGTCAATGCCAGCACCCTGCTGGCATCGCCTATTTCAGCCGAGATACCCCGTGTTTGCAAGCCGGATTTGCCAATTTCAGAGGTACCTCACACCCGGCAAATCCAGCACTGGAAGGTGCTTAAGAGAAGAAGCGGGTCAGGATCCAGGAGTAGGCAATCCCCCCCAGATAGACCCCCACAATCCCCATTACCCCGGACAGTACGGGAGGTGCCGGGATCGGCAACTTGAGGAAAGAAAACAACACGCCAACGATAAAGCCGGCAGCAATCGCCAGTAGCACTTCATTCATAAAACCTCCGATTTGACTCATTTTATTATTAGTCTAGAAAGGAAAACGGTTGTCACCGCTCCAAACGAGAACGCCACAGCTTTTCGCTGTGGCGCTCGTTTTAACTTGTCTGTCAGACAAGCATTACATGGCTGTCAGTGCCAGGAAGAAGCCTGCGATGGTGGCAGACATCAGGTTGGACAGAGAGCCGGCCAGCACGGCCTTCAGGCCGAAGCGCGCTATGGTGCCGCGACGGTTCGGTGCCATGGAGCCCAGACCACCCAGCAGGATGGCAACGGAGGACAGGTTGGCGAAACCGCACAGGGCGAAGGAGATGATGGCCTTGGTGTGATCGGACATGGCCACGCCGTTGATCAGCACTTCATCCTTCAGGTAGGGCGCGAAGTTCAGGTAAGCCACGAACTCGTTCACCACCAGCTTCTGACCGATGAAGGAACCGGCCACCACGGCTTCGCTCCAGGGCACACCGATCAGGAAGGCCAGCGGGGAGAACAGCCAGCCCAGCAGCAGCTCCAGGGAGAGCTCAGGCATGCCGAACCAGCCACCCACGCCGGAGAAGATGCCGTTGATCATGGCGATGAGGCCGATGAAGGCCAGCAGCATGGCACCCACGTTCAGGGCCAGTTGCAGACCGGCGGAGGCACCGGCAGCGGCGGCGTCGATCACGTTGGCCGGCTTGTCGTCCAGCTCGCCATCGGCGGAGTTCTCGTCGTAGCTCGGGGTCTCGGTTTCCGGTACCAGCAGCTTGGCGAACAGCAGACCACCCGGGGCAGCCATGAAGGAGGCGGCGATCAGGTATTCCATCTTGACGCCCATGGAGGCGTAACCGGCCAGCACGGAGCCGGCAACGGAGGCCAGGCCACCACACATGACGGCGAACAGCTCGGAGTCGGTCATCTTGGAGATGAAGGGACGCACCACCAGCGGGGCTTCAGTCTGGCCGACGAAGATGTTGGCAGTGGCAGACAGGGATTCGGTACGGGAGGTACCCAGCACCTTCTGCAGACCACCACCCAGCAGCTTGATCACCCACTGCATGATGCCGAGGTAATAAAGAACCGCGATCAGGGAAGAGAAGAAGATGATGACGGGCAGTACACGGAAGGCGAAGATGAAACCACCGCCACCGAACACTTCGAACATCTTGTTGCTGACCAGACCACCGAACAGGAATTCGATACCGTTCTGACCATAACCGATGACGCTGGAGACGGCATCGGACACGCTCACCAGAATATCCCGACCAACCGGGACATACAGCACGAAGGCACCCAGACCGGCCTGAATTGCGAAGGCACCACCCACGGTGCGGATTTTGATTGCCTTGCGATTGCTGGAGAACAGCACCGCGATAAGGATGAGCGTCGCCATCCCTACCAGACCCATTATCAGATTCATTATTAACACTTCCTCTTTAGTAGCACCTGCCAGCTTGTTAACGTTTTGTGTATTAAAGCCGCTAATCAAGGGTGCGCATTATACTAATTACGGTGCGACAAAATAGAATACTGGTCACATTTTATAAGCCTGAAATGGGCTGAACGTCGTTTAATTAGACCGCAAACGATTTTTATGGGTCCTGTTTTTTATCACACCGGCATCGAGCGTTAATTAGTTGTTAAATTCGTGGTCGACCGCGGGAAAAGCCGCAGAGTGGATTCATGTAACACCGAAATAACATCCGCCAGCGGCTGCTGCCGTAATTGCGCCAACAGCCGGGCTATGGTCGGCAGGCTGGCTGGGGTGTTGATCTCTCCCTGGCGCCCCTGTAGCGGCATGTCGGGGGCGTCGGTTTCCAGCAGCAGGGCCTCCAGTGGCATGGCACGGATCGCCTCCCGGGTCTTGTTGGCCCGCTCATAGCTGATGACCCCTCCTATTCCCAGCCTGAAACCCAGCTGCCAGAACGCCTCGGCCTGATGCAGGGAGCCGCTGAAGGCGTGGATCACGCCCCCCCTCGCCGGTTTGAAGCGCCGCAGGATCTTGGCAACAGTGTCGTTGGCCCGCACCGAGTGGACTATGAGGGGCAGGTCATGGGCCATGGCCAACCTCACTTGCGCCTCGAACAGCTCAAGCTGCCCCTCCTGGGGCACCTGGGTGCGCAAGTCCAGCCCGCATTCGCCGATGGCCACCAGCCCCCGGGGCTTGCCCGCCAGCAGGGCCTCCAGCCTTGTCAGCGCCCCCTCCGTCTGGGCCCCCACATACCAGGGATGCACCCCCAGACCATAACGAATGTCATGATGACGCTCGGCCAGCGCCATCACCCGTCCCCAGTTTTCCTCTCCCACGGCGGGGATGATATACTCGCCCACCCCCAGCTGGCGCCACTGGGCCAGCAATGCCTCCCGATCGGTATCGAAGACCGGAAAATCGAGGTGGCAGTGGGTATCTATCAGTTCCATGTCGCGCTTACCTGTTCGTCGTACTCAATGGGTTGATTCCATGCCAAAACACCTTTCCCACGGCTTTACCCTGCTAGAACTGGTGCTGGTCATCGTGGTGCTGGCCATACTGGCTGTCACCGCCCTGCCCGCTTCATCAACATCCAGGACGATGCGCTCAAGAGCAGCGTCTCGGCGACCGCGGGCAGTTTTGCCAGCGCCGTGCAACTCGCCCATGCGGGCTGGGCGGTCAAGGTGAAGGGAGAGCCGCTGGCACTCTATAACTTTAGCGGCATGGGCAAGCAGGATCTCGACATCAACAGCCACGGCTGGCCGGTGGGCACCAAGGAGGATCAGGGTGGTCAACTCCCTGATGCAATCTTCCCCGGTGGCGACAGCGATCAGATCTCCGTCAGCAGCCGGGATGACTGCGAGAGCCTGTTCGGCGCCCTTCTCGATACCGATCTGACGGCGGCCGATGAACGTCATAAAGATTCAAAGAGTGACTACATTTCCCGGCTCATCCCGGTAGACGGGCAGGCTGATGGCAAGCTTCGCCACGACAACTGCCGCTATACCCTGCGCGACTCCATCGGCCGCTTCCCCGCTTATCCGGACGGGTTGGGATTTGAGTACAACAGCGTTAACGGGGCCGTGACGCGCAATTTTGATTGAGTGGCGAGGCATCGCCCTCCGACGTCGGCTCCTCCTGCTCGTCTTCGTCATAACGCACCGGCGCGCAGCAGCGCCGGTTCTCGGGCACCAGTCCCCACTCCTGGCACCAGGCATCGTAGCGAGCCAGCCAACGCAGCAACACGCCTTTCATAAGACCCCTCCTTGCCTGCTTCACTCTCCTGACACCGCCTGCCCCGGGGCACCTCACCGGGCCAATGCCATGGATCGGCGGCATCCAAACCTTCGGCCAAACGTATATATCTCAGGCTCCCAACCTCTTGGCCAGCCGCTGGCAGCCATAAAAAAAC
>NZ_JBFODK010000021.1:0-16431 GCF_040908275.1 Aeromonas sp. R4-3 | reverse complement strand
AGTCGTTTTATCAGAGCCATCTGGCTAATGCCATTGATTCCTTGGCCGGCAGGCTTAGGCAGGCAACGGCCTCGACGCGCATGGCGTGGAGGAGGAACATGCCAACCTCTCCGCGCCAATGCCCGCTCAGCCTTTCGCTGGCAGGCTCAGGCGGGCGACTGCTTCCACGTGCATGGAGTGCGGAAACATGTCCACCGGCTGCACCTCGTCCAGCACGAAGCCCTGCTTGACCAGCCAGGCGAGATCCCGTGCCAGGGTCTGGGGGTTGCAGGAGACATAGACCAGACGGCGCGGCGCCATGGCGACCAGGGTCTGCAGCACCGCCTTGTCACAACCCTTGCGGGGCGGATCCAGCACCACCACATCGGCGGTCACGCCCTGGGCGTGCAGCTCGGGCATCAGTTGCTCGGCCTTGCCCACGTGGAATTCGGTGTGCTCTATGCCGTTCAGGGCGGCGTTGCGGCGGGCATCGCTGATGGCGCTCTCCACCGACTCGATGCCCACCACCTTGGCGGCCTTGCCAGCCAGGAACAGGGAGATGGTGCCTATGCCGCAATAGATGTCGAACACAGTCTCGTTGCCGGTCAGCTCGCTGTATTCCAGCGCCTTGGAGTAGAGCACATCGGTCTGGCTCGGGTTGTTCTGGAAGAAGGAGAGGGGCGAGATCTCGAACGCGAGCTCGTGGATCTTGTCGCGGATCACCCCTTCCCCCAGCAGCACGCGGTTGCTCGTTCCCAGGATGCGGTTGGTGCGCTCGTCATTGATGTTCTGCACTAGCGTGGTGATGGGCAGATCGCTCAGGGCCGCCAGCAGTTCGGCCTCGAAGGGCAGCGCCTCACCCAGGGTCACCAGCACCACCATCAGCTCGCCGCTCTTGAAGCCCTTGCGGGTCATCAGGTTGCGCACGCAGCCGGTGTGGGCCACCTCGTCATAGGCGGCGATGTCGTGCGCGCGCATCCAGCCACGCACCCGGGCATTGAGCTCCACATGCAGGGAGTCCTGCACCGCGCAGTCGTCGGCGGTGATGAGATCATGGGAGTGCTTGCGGTAGAAGCCTATTTCGGCGCCGGCCTCGCTGCCACGCACGGCGTACTGCGCCTTGTTGCGGTAGGCGAACGGGCTGTCCATGCCGAGGATGGTGTTGACCTGGGTCTCACCCAGCCCGACCTGCTCCAGCGCGCTCTGCACCAGGGATTGTTTCAGCTTGAGCTGGGCCGGATAGGCCAGCGGGCGCACCTGGCAGCCGCCGCACTCTGTGTTGGGGCAGAAATCGGGAACCCTGTCGGCGGACGGCTGGGTCAGCTCGACCAGCTTGCCGTGCAGATAGTTCGGCTTGACCTCGGTCAACTCGACCAGCGCCTGCTCACCGGGCAGCAGACCCTCGACAAACAGGGGGCGATCGAACAGGCGACCCTTGCCATCCCCCTTGTCGGTCAGTTCCTGAATATCGATCTGATGTTGGTGTCCCACTAACGGCATGAGCGGCTCCGAAGGCATAGAAGAAAGGGTGGAAGCAGGGCTGACCCGGCTACCCCAAATAAAGGGTGGCAGAGTTTAGCGGAGATCCGGCCAAATTGCAGGCATAAAACATCCCTTGAAGGAAATAACAACGGGTGGGATCTGGGAACTCTGGATGGGCGGCGCCTCATGGGTCGCCATAAAAAAACCGCCGGACAAGGCCGGCGGCAGGTGGTCAACGGTAGCCTGAGGGGATCACAGGCTGTAGGCTTTCTCCCCATGGCTGGTGACATCCAGCCCTTCCCGCTCGGCATCTTCCTTGACCCGCAGGCCAATCAGCAGATCCACCAGCTTGTAGGCCACGGCGGAGACCAGGGCAGTCCATGCCACCGTCACCAGCACACCTATGACCTGGATCTTCACCTGGGTCAGGATGGAGTAGCCCTCGGCCACCTGATTGGTCACATAGTCCCACACCCCGGTGCCACCCAGATCCGGGCTGGCGAACACCCCGGTCAGCACGGCCCCCAGGATGCCGCACACCCCGTGCAGGCCGAACACGTCCAGGCTGTCATCGGCCCCCAGCAGGCGCTTGAGACCATGCACGCCCCACAGACCGGCCACGCCGCTCAGCAGACCTATGATGAGGGCACCACCGACACCGACGAAACCGGCGGCGGGAGTGATGGCCACCAGGCCAGCTACCGCACCGGACACGGCACCCAGCAGGGAAGGACGACCCTTCATCACCCATTCGGCCAAGGTCCAGGAGAGCGCGGCACCGGCCGGCGCCAGCCAGGTGTTGACGAAGGCCAGGGCGGCCGTGCCGTTGGCTTCCAGCGCGGAGCCGGCGTTGAAGCCGAACCAGCCGAACCAGAGCAGGGCGGCCCCTATCATGGTCATGGTCAGGCTGTGGGGAGCCATGGGATCACGACCGTAGCCAACCCGCTTGCCGACCATGAAGGCGCCGACCAGACCGGCAACCGCCGCGTTGATGTGCACCACAGTGCCGCCGGCGAAATCGAGGGCGCCGTGCTGGAACAGATAGCCTGCGGTGGCACCTGCAGCCTCGGCGGCGGCGGCATCCGTGTAGGCATCCGGACCGGCCCAGTACCACACCATGTGCGCCATCGGAATGTAGGCGAAGGTGAACCAGATCACGGCGAACAGCAGCACGGCAGAGAACTTCATCCGCTCGGCGAAGGCACCGACGATGAGCCCGCAGGTGATGGCGGCAAAGGCCCCCTGGAACACCACATAGATGAACTCGCTGATCCCCACCCCCTTGCTGAAGGTGGCGGCGATCGACTCAGGTGTCACCCCGACCAGCAGCAGCTTGTCGAAGGAGCCGTAGAAGGCCCCGCCCTCGGTGAAGGTCAGCGAATAGCCGTAGATGACCCAGAGCACAGTGATCAGGCAGAACAGGGTGAACACCTGCATCAGCACGCTCAGCATGTTCTTGGCACGCACCAGGCCACCGTAGAACAGGGCCAGCCCCGGGATGGACATCAGGATCACCAGGGCGGACGCCAGCATCAGCCAGGTGTTGTCCCCCTTGTTGATGGTCACGGTCGCGGCAGCCTGCACCACCTCGGCCTGCGCGGCCACCTCTTCAGCCCAACCAGGGGCAGCCATGGTGGCGCTCAGCGCCAGCAGGCCAGTCATTACGAGTCTCTTGAACATACAGCCCTCTCCTTGTCGTCCCGGCACCCGGCCGGGTCCATTTCCTGATATGAATGTCAAACTTGGCCACTTGCACGCATCGTCACATCCAGCTTGCCCACCCCCTCGGGCATGACTCGGCGGGCTCTTCATGGCGACCTGGCTTATCTAAAGCATAAAGCAGGCCAAAAAATATAATCCTTTACTTTCAATTGGTTGACTTTGATTGCGCGATTTCATGCACCATATTGGCGCATCCTGCCCACTATCAGTAAGGGGGGCGCACTTCGGCTGTGCAGCGCCGGGCAACTGCACCAAGATGGCACCTGGGCATGCCAAACGGGGGGGATCCCGAGGCAATGGGGGCCTGGCCAGCCCGTTTTGCCCTCGAGATCATTTATTGAACAAATGAAAGATGCGTTTGCATTAAATAATCAAATGATGACAGAGGGGGGAGCTCACCTATCTGAGGGGAAGGAGGGGATCACAAAGGAGGATGCAGCGCCTGATCTGGCCTGCGCCCGATCTTCCGGGCCATACTGGCGCAACCAGGTTTGCCCTGTCACCCGAACGAGGAACCCATGCCCAATCTCACCGTGACCGAAATCAAGGCATTCGTGCCTGCCCGCGACTTCAGCCTCTCCAGGCAGTTCTATCAGGATCTCGGGTTCACCCTGGCCTCCGACGGCGACGGAGTGGCCTACTTCCATTTCGGGCAGGTGAGCTTCCTGCTGCAGGACTATTACCACGAGGCGCTGGCCGAGCACTTCATGATGCATATCCTGGTGGAGGACCTGGCCGCCTGGCGGGCCCAGGTGGAGGCGAGCCAGGTCGCCTCACGCTACGGCGTCAAGGTCACGGAGATTGCCACCCAGCCCTGGCGCATGAAGGAGTTCTGCCTGTACGACCCCTCCGGCGTGCTGTGGCGCATCGCACAAAATATCGACTGAAGGGCCGCGAGCGCAGAAAAACAAAAGGCCATCCGCGAGGATGGCCTTTTGTCTTGGAATCTGAATGGTGCCCGGGGTCGGACTCGAACCGACACGTCTTGCAACGGCGGATTTTGAATCCGCTGCGTCTACCGATTTCGCCACCCGGGCAACTGCGAGGGATTATACGAATGGCGTTTTGGCATGCAAGGTGTTTTTCTTGCGCAGCCACCGTTTGCTCAATTATTCAACGCCTTGCCGATGTTCGGCCAGTTACATAGAATGCCCGCATCATATTAATGGAATAATCATCATGGCCAAGCGCAAGACCCCCTCCTCTCTCCAGTCTCCCCCCCAGCACCAGCACCCTTCGGCCGGCCTGCTGCGGCGCCTGGGTGCCCTGCTCTATGACTACCTGGTGGTCATCGCCTTGCTGATCATCGCCGGTTTCATCGGCATGGGGGTAGCCTACCTGCTGCTGGCCACCGGGATGGCGACAGTCCCCGAGGGCAAGGATGCGGCCTGGCTGCTGACCAGCCCCCTCTACAGCGCCTGGCTCGCCCTGGTGATCTGCGGCTTCTACACCTGGTTCTGGACCCGTGCCGGCCAGACCATAGGCATGCGTGCCTGGCGTCTGCGCATCCAAAATCTGGACGGCAGCAACATTCGCATCACCCAGGCCCTGATCCGGCTCGCGACCTCGGCCTTCGGCCTCGGCAACCTGATGTGCGTGTTCAATCGCGAGCGGCCCCGCGCCTTCCAGGACATCTGGGCCGAGTGTGAAGTGGTGGTGCTCAGCAAGCAGGAGAACCTGGAGCAGCTGAACAAGTGACCCAGTGAGTACGAGATGAGAAACAAGAAGGGCACCCACTGGGTGCCCTTCTTGTTTCTTGTCGTCTCACACCACAGACAGTGTCACTGCTTGCGGCTCAGGATGTAGAAGGAGATGCCGCCAAACAGCAGACTGGGGGCTATGGCCGCAAGGATGGGTGGCACCGCATACACCAGGCTGACGGGGCCGAATACCCGATCGCTCACATAGACGGCGAAGCCGGTCATGATCCCCATCAGCATCCGGGCCCCCATGCTCACCGAGCGCAGCGGGCCGAAGATGAAGGAAGAGGCGAGCAAAATCATGGCCACCACAGAGAGCGGCGACAGCAGCTTGCGCCACATCTCCAGCTTGTAGCGCCCGGCATCCTGCTTGTTGGCATCCAGATAGCCGATATAGTCCCGCAGTCCCGAGATAGGCAGGTTCTCGGGGTCTATGCTCACCACCCCCAGCTGTTTGGGGGTCAGCTCGGACTGCCACGCCATCTCGGCATGTTTCTCGTCAAGGATCTGCTTGGGATCGTCGAAACGGGTGATGTGCACCTGCTTGAGCAGCCAGTGATGCTGCTCGAACACCCCCTCCTGCGCCTGGACCACGTCGATCAGGTTGCGAGACGGGGTGAAACGATACAGGGTGATGCCGGTCAGGGCGCCGTCGTTGCGCACCCCGTTGATGTTGACGAAGTTATTGCCATCCCGCGCCCAGACCCCGTAGGCCGAGACGGTCAACCGCCCTTCCGACATGGCGCCCGCCTTGATGTCATCCGCCATCCGCTTGGCGGCCGGGGCCACGTATTCGCCCATCAGGCCTACCAGCAGCATCAGGGGGATGGCCGTCTTGAGCGCCGCCATGACGATGCTGATCTTGGAGCGGCCCGATGCCTGCATCACCACCAGCTCGGAGCTGGTCGCCAGCTGGCCGAGGCCAATGAGGCCCCCCAGCAAGGCCGCCAGGGGGAAGAAGAGCACCGCCTCCTTGGGCATGGAGAGCAGCACGAAGTAGAGGGCGTTGAGCATGTCGTAGTTGCCCTCCCCCACGGCCCTGAGCTGCTCCACATATTTGATGAGCGCCGCCAGCCCGACCAGGGTCAGTTCGCACAGCAGGATCGACATGAAGATGACCCGACCGATGTATCTATCGAGAATGCCGAACATCAGCAGAAACTCCTATGTTGCAGCATCATGCTGACTTGCCTTTGAAAAAGTGGCCCTTGACCCCGTTCCACCAGCTGGTGCCCTGCAGGTTGAGCGGCACCCCGATCAGCAGCAGATAAATCAGCGGCACCAGGAACATGCCGGGCCAGTGGGGCAGACGCCCGCTGTCGATGGCCGAACGAGCGGCACTGAGCAGCAGGAAATAGGAGAGATAGAGCAGTATGGCCGGCAGCAGCTTGGCATAACGCCCCTGCCGGGGGTTGACCCGGGCCAATGGCACCACCAGGAAGGTGAGCACCAGGATGGAGAAGGGCAGCGACAGCCGCCACTGTAACTCGGCCATCAACTGGTTGTCCTGGGTGCCGAGCAATTCCAGGGTCGGCTTGGCCGCCGCCTTGCGGTTGGATCGCTCCATCTCCTGCTGACGGATCACCAGGCTGTATTCGCTGAAATCGGAGACCTGGAACTGCTTGCCGGTGAACTGGCCCTCGTAGCGGGAGCCATCCTTCAGGGTCAGCCACTGCAAGCCGTTGCTGTCGGCCGTCACCTGCCCCTCGTTGGCCACCACCACTGAAGGGGGCGAGCCCCCTTCGGCGCGCTGCAGCACGAAGATCTTCTGCAGCTCGGAGCCCTTGTCGTTCAGATCCTGGATGTAGGCCACCAGGCGTCCCTTGTCGAGCTCCATGAAGCGACCGGCCTGCAGGAAGGAGATACCCGGATCGGCCTTGAACTCGTCGATCACCTGGTACTCGCGCTCCTTGGCCTGGGGGGCAATCCAGCCGGTGTTGAAGGCCGCCACGGCGGCCGTCAGCAGGGCCAGCAGCAGGGCGCTGCCCATCACGAAACGGTGGCTGAAGCCCACCGCATGCATCACCGTCATCTCGCTTTCCGCATACAAACGACCGTGAGCAAACAGAATGGCTAAAAACAGACTGATAGGCAGCATCAACAGGGCCATATTCGGCAGGTTGAGCAGCAGCAGGGTGGAAACCAGGCGCGTCGGCACCTCGCCATCGGCGGCGTCGCCGATGATCTGGATAAATTGCTGGCTGACGAAGATAAGCAGCAGTACGAACAGCACCGCCAGCTGGGTTTTCAGGGTCTCCCTGAACAAATATCGGAAAACGATCACAGTCATTCCCAAGTAAACTTGTGTTTTTAGTCGAATGCCTGAAAAATAGGGCCCTATATTGGATTTTTACCAGTTTGAACTGCGGAGCCTGTGGCTGTTCGCTCCGCCTCTGATACCCCAACAAGCACCGCATTATTCAATAAATGGTGCCTTTTGTCTTTAGGATGTAGGAGATTCCATGGAGTTCAGTGTAAAGAGTGGCAGTCCTGAGAAGCAACGCAGCGCCTGCGTCGTGGTCGGCGTATTTGAGCCTCGCCGCCTCTCTCCGGTTGCCGAACAGCTGGACAAGATCAGCGACGGCTACCTCAGCTCGCTGCTGCGCCGCGGCGATCTGGAAGGCAAACCAGGCCAGATGCTGTTGCTGCATCAAGTACCGGGCGTGCTCAGCGAGCGCGTACTGCTGGTCGGTTGCGGCAAGGAGCGGGAACTCGACGAACGCCAGTACAAGCAGATCATCAACAAGACCATCACCACCCTGAACGAGACCGGGTCCATGGAAGCCGTCTGCTTCCTGACCGAGCTGCACGTCAAGGGCCGGGATACCTACTGGAAGGTGCGTCAGGCGGTGGAAACCACCAAGGCGGGCCTCTACAGCTTCGATCAGTTCAAGACTAACAAGGCCGAGCCGCGCCGCCCGTTGCGCAAGCTGGTATTCAACGTGCCGACGCGTCGGGAACTGACCATAGGCGAGCGCGCCATCACCCACGGCCTGGCCGTGGCCAAAGGGGTGCGCATCTGCCGCGACGTGGCGAACATGCCGCCCAACGTCTGCAATCCGGCCTACCTCGCCTCCCAGGCCCGCCGTCTGGCGGATGCCTATGACAACATCACCACCAAGGTGATAGGCGAGCAGGAGATGGCCGAACTCGGCATGAACTCCTACCTGGCGGTGGCCCGCGGCTCCGAGAACGAAGCCATGATGGCCATCATAGAGTACAAGGGCAACGCCGATGCCAAGCCCATAGTGCTGGTGGGCAAGGGGCTGACCTTCGATTCGGGCGGCATCTCCATCAAGCCGGCAGACGGCATGGACGAGATGAAGTACGACATGGGCGGCGCCGCCTCCGTGCTCGGCACCATGCACGCCCTGGCCCAGTTGCAGTTGCCCATCAACGTCATCGGCGTGCTGGCGGGCTGCGAGAACATGCCGGGCGGCAACGCCTATCGCCCGGGTGACATCCTCACCACCATGTCCGGCCAGACCGTCGAGGTGCTCAACACCGACGCCGAGGGCCGCCTGGTGCTGTGTGATGCCCTCACCTATGTGGATCGCTACGATCCCGAAACCGTCATCGACGTGGCGACCCTGACTGGCGCCTGCATCATAGCCCTGGGTCACCACACCTCGGGTCTGCTGGCCAACCACAACCCCCTGGCCCACGAGCTGCTCAACGCCTCCGAGCAGGCTGGCGATCGCGCCTGGCGCCTGCCGCTGTTCGACGAGTATCAGGAACAGCTGGAAAGCCCGTTTGCCGACATGGCCAACATAGGCGGCCGCCCGGCCGGCACCATCACGGCCGCCGCCTTCCTGTCGCGCTTCACCAAGAAGTACAACTGGGCTCACCTCGACATCGCAGGGACCGCCTGGAAGAGCGGCAAGGATAAAGGCTCCACCGGTCGCCCCGTGCCCCTGCTGACCCAGTTCCTGCTCAATCGAGCCGGCGTGGCAGACGTTGAGGATAAAGAGTAAAACCATCCTTGCCCGACAGTCCGTTGCCCCTGCCGAGCCAGCATTTTCCTGCTCAATCGAGCCGGCGTGGCGGATGTCGAAGACAAGGAGTAACCCCTCTCTTCGGATGCCCGCATCAGGGGAGTGGTACCACAAGGAAGAGGCCTGCCTCTTCCTTGTTTCATTGAGAGAATCCGGGAAGACCGTGCCTGGCACGGCTCCCCGCAGACGGCCAATCGCTGTCCGTCACAGCCAAACGGGACCAACCTGATGAGCCAAGTGACCTTTTACCTGATGAGTGAGCCGGACGACGCGCAGGCGTCTGCGGTCGAACGCCTCGCCTGCCAGCTGGCGGCCGATGGCTGGAGTGCCGGCCACCTCTATCTGTTTTGCAACGACGAGGCCCAGGCCCTGCGCCTGGACGAGCTGTTGTGGCAACTGCCACCGGATCGTTTCGTGCCGCACCAGTTGCAGGGGGAGAGCGGTCAGGCCCCGGTGGAGATAGGCCATCAGCCACCGAAACGGCGCTATGCCCGCCTCATCAACCTGGCCGAGCAGACACCTTTGTTTGCAGGACACTTCGCTCAAGTGGTAGATTTTGTCCCCACTGACGAAACGCAAAAGCAGCAAGCCCGCGAGCGCTACAAGCACTATCGCCAGGCGGGCCACACCCTCGAAATGAGGGATCAGCCCGTCCTTGCCGCACCGGATCCGGCGCAGCCCTGACTGCGCCACCCTCGATCCACGACGACTCAACACCAGACTCCATCCATCCAGAATACGGCGAGACCATGGAAAAGACTTTTAATCACAACGCCATCGAACAGGCGCTCTATCAGCACTGGGAAGCCCAGGGTTACTTCAAGCCCCACGGCGACACCAGCAAAGACTCCTTCTGCATCATGATCCCGCCGCCGAACGTCACCGGTAGCCTGCACATGGGTCACGCCTTCCAGCAGACCCTGATGGACACCCTGATCCGTTACAACCGCATGCAGGGCAAGAACACCCTGTGGCAGGCGGGCACAGACCACGCCGGTATCGCTACCCAGATGGTGGTTGAGCGCAAGATCGCCGCCGAAGAGGGCAAGACCCGCCACGACTACGGCCGTGATGCCTTCATCGACAAGATCTGGCAGTGGAAGGAAGAGTCCGGCGGCACCATCACCCGCCAGATGCGCCGCCTCGGCGACTCCGTGGACTGGGAGCGCGAGCGCTTCACCATGGATGAGGGCCTCTCGGCGGCCGTGCAGGAAGTCTTCGTGCGTCTGTATGAAGATGGCCTGATGTACCGCGGCAAGCGTCTGGTGAACTGGGATCCCAAGCTCAACACCGCCATCTCCGATCTGGAAGTGGAAAACCGCGAGATCAAGGGCCACATGTGGCACCTTCGTTACCCGCTGGCCAACGGCGCCAAGACCGCCGAAGGCCAGGATCACCTGATCGTCGCCACCACCCGTCCGGAAACCATGCTGGGTGACACCGCGGTCGCCGTGAACCCGGAAGACCCCCGCTACAAGGCGCTGATCGGCCAGCACATACTGCTGCCGCTGGTGAACCGTCTGATCCCCATAGTCGCCGACGAACACGCCGACATGGAGAAGGGCACCGGCTGCGTGAAGATCACCCCGGCCCACGACTTCAACGACAACGAAGTGGGCAAGCGCCACAACCTGCCGATGATCAACATCTTCACCCTGGACGCCCATGTGCGTGCCGAGGCCGAAGTGGTCGACACCAACGGCAACCCCAGCACCGCCTATGACGCCGCCCTGCCGAGCGAGTTCGCCGGCATGGAGCGCTTCGCCGCCCGCAAGGCCATAGTCGCCAGGCTGGACGAGCTGGGCCTCCTGGCCGAGATCAAGGATCACGTGCTGCAGCAGCCCTACGGCGATCGCGGCGGCGTGCCCATCGAGCCCATGCTGACCGACCAGTGGTACGTGCGCGTGGCACCCATGGCCAAGACCGCCATCGAGGCGGTGGAAGATGGCCGTATCCAGTTCGTGCCCAAGCAGTACGAGAACATGTACTTCTCCTGGATGCGCGACATTCAGGACTGGTGCGTCTCCCGTCAGCTGTGGTGGGGTCACCGCATCCCGGCCTGGTATGACGACGCCGGCAACGTCTACGTGGGCCGTGACGAGGCGGAAGTGCGTGCCAAGCACAGCATCCCGTCCGTGACCACACTGCGTCAGGACGAAGACGTGCTCGACACCTGGTTCAGCTCCGCCCTGTGGACCTTCTCCACCCTGGGCTGGCCGAACAACACAGAGGCGCTCAAGACCTTCCACCCGACCGACGTGCTGATGAGCGGCTTCGACATCATCTTCTTCTGGATTGCCCGGATGATCATGATGACCATGCACTTCATCAAGGACGAGAACGGCCAGCCGCAGGTACCGTTCAAGACCGTCTACATCACCGGCCTGATCCGCGATGAAGAAGGGCAGAAGATGTCCAAGTCCAAGGGCAACGTGCTGGATCCCCTCGACATGATCGACGGCATCTCCCTGGAGGATCTGCTGGAGAAGCGCACCGGCAACATGATGCAGCCGCAGATGGCCGAGAAGATCGGCAAGCGCACCGCCAAGCAGTTCCCGGAAGGGATCGAGGCCCACGGCACCGACGCCCTGCGCTTCACCCTGGCGGCGCTGGCCAGCACAGGTCGTGACATCAACTGGGACATGAAGCGCCTGGACGGCTACAACAACTTCTGCAACAAGCTGTGGAACGCCTCCCGCTATGTGCTGATGAACACCGAAGATCAGGATTGTGGGCTGCACGGCGGCGAGATGCAGTTCAGCCTGGCGGATCGCTGGATCCAGTCCCAGCTGCAGGTGGCCATCCGCGACTTCCGCACCGCGCTCGATACCTATCGCTTCGATATCGCGGCCGGCGTGCTGTACGAGTTTATCTGGAACCAGTTCTGCGACTGGTATCTGGAGCTGACCAAGCCGGTACTGGGCAAGGGCTCGGAGGCCGAGCAGCGTGCCACCCGTCACACCCTGGTGACTGTGCTGGAGACCCTGCTGCGTCTGGCGCACCCCATCATCCCCTTCATCACCGAGACCATCTGGAAGTCGGTAGCCCCGCTGGCCGGTGTCAACGCCGACACTATAATGCTGCAGGCCTTCCCGGAGTTCGATGCCGCCAAGGTAGACGATGCCGCCATGGCGGATCAGGAGTGGGTGAAGGAGTTCATCGTCGGCATCCGCAACATCCGCGCCGAGATGAACGTGGCGCCGAGCGTCGCCCTCAACGTGCTGCTCAAATGCGATGGCAAGGATAGCCAGCGCGCCGGTGACAACGAGGCCTTCCTCAAGTCCCTGGCCCGTCTGGAGTCCATCCGCGTGCTGGCGGACGGCGACGTCGCTCCCCTGTCGGTGAAGAAGCTGATCGGTGCCACCGAGCTGATGATCCCGATGGCGGGTCTCATCGACAAGGAGGCCGAACTGGCCCGTCTGGCCAAAGAGGTTGCCCGTCTGGTCGGTGAGTGCGGCCGTATCGAAGGCAAGCTCGGCAACGAGGCCTTCGTCGCCAAGGCGCCGGACGCCGTCATCGCCAAGGAGCGCGAGAAGCTGGAAGATTACCGTCTCCAGCTGACCAAGCTGGAAGCCCAGCAGGCCGAGATCGCCGCGCTCTAAGTGGCCCTCGCCAGTCCAAAAAGCCCCCGTCTATCGGGGGCTTTTCATTTTCCGCCCCCGGATGACAAGCCCGCTTATATAGTCCCGCTGCCAATCTGACGACGAGTCCGTTCAGGGCTGATGCCCTCTTGTCATGGATGGAATTGAAAAATTCACGGACCAAATCACTTCCTTTCACAAGCGCATCGCCCGCAAATTCATTACACTGCCAGCGATCTTTTCTACCGGGAGTGCTGCTGCAGTATGGAAATATTGATCCTGCTTGGATTGATTTTGCTCAATGGCGTCTTCGCCATGTCGGAAATCGCCATCGTCACCGCACGCAAGGCCCGTCTCAGCAAGATGGCCAGCGAGGGGAGCCGCTCTGCCGCCATAGCCCTCAAGCTGGGGGAGAATCCGACCCATTTCCTCTCCGCCGTCCAGATCGGCATCACCAGCATAGGCCTGCTCAACGGCATCTACGGTGAGTCGCTGCTGGCCCAGCCCTTCGCGCAGTGGTTGCAGGAGTGGGGCCTATCTCCCAAGAGCAGCAGCCTGCTCGCCACCGTGATTGTCGTGGTGCTGGTGACCTACCTCTCCATCGTCGTGGGGGAACTGGTGCCCAAGCGCCTCGGTCAGCTCAGTGCCGAGCGCATCGCCTGTCTGGTGGCCCGCCCCATGCTCTGGCTGGCGACCCTGACCCGTCCCTTCGTCTGGCTGCTGTCCGCCTCCACCCACGCCAGCCTGCGCCTGCTGCGGGTCGATCAGAACAACAGCAACAACGTCACCCAGGAGGAGATCCACGCCATGCTGGTAGAGGGCTCCGAAGCCGGCGTGATCGAAGACCACGAACACACCATGCTGCGCAATGTGTTCCGCCTCGACGAACGCAGCCTCTCCTCCCTGATGGTGCCCCGCAGCGACATCCGCTACCTGGATCTCTCTCTGCCGCTGGAGACCAACCTGCAGCGCCTGGTGGAGTATCGCCACAGCTTCTTCCCGGTCTGCGACGGCAGCCTCTCTGATCTGGTGGGCATACTCAACGTCAGCAAGGTGCTGCATGCCTACATCAAGGGGGAGCCCATCGATCTGGCGGCCCTCACCCAGGATGGCAGCCTGCTGCCGGAGACCCTCAACGGCCTGGAGCTGCTCAACCACTTCCGCGCCCACGCCGAACACATGGTGCTGGTGGTGGATGAATACGGCGAGCTGCAGGGGCTGGTCACCCAGCAGGATCTGCTGGAGACGCTGGCGGGCGACTTCCAGCAGGAAGATGGGGAGGACAACTGGGCCTTCCAGCGTGCCGATGGCAGCTGGCTGCTCGACGGCCTGATCCCGCTGCCGGAATTGAAGGACTGTCTGGAACTGGTTCGCCTGCCGGAAGAAGAAAAACATCACTATCACACCCTCGGAGGGCTTATCATGCTGCTCCTTGGCCGCCTTCCCCAGACCGGAGACCTGGTCACCCTGGAACAGTGGCAACTGGAAATCGTGGATATGGACGGCCTGCGCATCGACAAGGTGCTTGCCATGCCCTTGACCGACCAACCCAGCTAACCTGCGGAGTTTGCATGTATGGAGCAGTTTTACCACCTGGCTCACGCCTTCATTAATCAGGATCTGGCGACCCTGTCCGACCCCAACATGGTCTTCATGGTCTACATAGTCCTGCTGACCTTCCTGGTGCTGGAAAATGGCTTCATCCCGACCGCCTTCCTGCCCGGTGACACCCTGCTTATCCTGACCGGCGTGCTCATCTATCAGGGGGTACTGCCGCTCGCTGTCGTCCCGTTGCTGATCCTGGCCACCTTCGTCGGCACCTGGCTAGGCTACATGCAGGGGCGCTTCCTCGGCCACACCCAGATGTACCACAGGCTGATGTCCCACCTGGATGAGAAGCACAAGGAGAAGGTGCACTACCTGCTCAACAAGTACGGCATCATCACCCTGATCACCGCTCGCTACATCGCCTTCGTGCGCACCGCCTATCCCTACATCGTCGGCGCCAACGAGATACCCCAGGGTCGCTTCCTGGTGGTCAACCTCATCAGCTCCATCATGTGGATCTGCCCCCTGGTCGGGCTGGGTTACTACCTGAGCCACACCAAGCTGGCCGCGCAGTATGAGTCCCAGTTCCTCAGCATCATCCTCTGCCTGCCGCTGGTGCTGCTGGTGGGCGGCTTGATAGCGCTGGTCTGGCGCTGGCTGAGCAGACGCAAGGTCCACATCTCCAGGGATTGAGAGAAATCACAGGGGTCGCCGGCAGGCGGCCCTTTTTTATGGAAAATAGTGACGAATTCCACCCTCCCGCTCTTGTAAAGCGAGGGCAAAAATGAGTGAATCTAGCGCCTTTTTTCGCTGTGGATGGAGTCGGTTGTATGGGGTGTCGGATTCGCGCAATCGCGCTGGTATGTGGATTGATAGGACTGCTAGGATCGCAGGCAGCCCTGGCGGCGCCCAACCCGGCCAAACTGCAGATCAAGTCGGGCAGTGCCCTGGTCATGGACATCAACACGGGCAAGACCCTCTATCAGAAGAACCCTGCCCAGGTGCGCCCCATCGCCTCCCTCACCAAGCTGATGACGGCACTGGTGGTGCTGGATGCGCGCCAGAACCTCAATCAGACCCTGACCATAGATCAGAACGACAGGGACAACATCAAGCACACCTACTCCCGGGTCCGTTTCGGTACCAAGGTGAGCCGTCGCGATGCCCTGCACCTGGCGCTGATGTCCTCCGAGAATCGCATGGCTTCTGCCCTCGCCCGCCACTACCCGGGTGGCCGCTCGGCCTTCATTCGCGCCATGAACAACAAGGCCAGGCAACTCGGCATGCGCAACAGCCGATTCTACGACTCCACCGGTCTGTCGACCCGCAACGTCTCCACCGCCCGGGATCTCGCCAAGCTCATCACAGCCGCCTATCGCCAGCCGCTGATCCGCCAGTTCACCCAGGACACCAACAAGGAGATGCGCTTCAGCACGCCGGCCTACAGCCTGATGTTCAACAATACCAATCCCCTGGTGAAGAACCCGGACTGGGACGTGCGCCTCTCCAAGACCGGCTACACCGACGAGGCGGGCCGCTGCCTGCTGATGCGCGCCAAGCCGGACCGTCAGGAGCTCGCCATAGTGCTGCTCAACTCTGTGGGCAAACGCACCCCGATCGGCGATGCCAACCGCATTCGCAAATGGCTGAAGAGCTGAGTGAACGATTCAAGTAAAAAAGGATGCCTCGGCATCCTTTTTTGTTGCCCGCCAAAGGCCCCTGCCGGCCGCCAAGGCGTTTAACGTCCAGAGCCTGGGTCCATGCCACCCTCGTGATGCCAGCGGGCACAGAGCGCACCTGCAGCAGCGCCTGTGTGTGGCTGGAGGTGGGCATGGGGCGGGGATGACAAGACGCCGAGTAGCAGGGCCTGATAGGGATCGGGGGGAAGATAGGACGACGACGAGGAGTGATGTGGCGGGAACGGCAAGCGTCGTTCAATGCGGCGGCACATCAACCGCCATCAGGGCAGCAGAGCTCCACGGCCGGGGGAATAGCGCCCATAAAAAAACAGCCCCGACTGACGTCGAGGCTGTCTGTATGGTGCGCCCGAGAGGATTCGAACCTCTGACCACCTGGTTCGTAGCCAGGTACTCTATCCAGCTGAGCTACGGGCGCTCATCAACTTTTAGTACTGCTAAAATGGTGCGCCCGAGAGGATTCGAACCTCTGACCACCTGGTTCGTAGCCAGGTACTCTATCCAGCTGAGCTACGGGCGCTCACAAACTTTTGTGTACTGCCTAAAATGGTGCGCCCGAGAGGATTCGAACCTCTGACCACCTGGTTCGTAGCCAGGTACTCTATCCAGCTGAGCTACGGGCGCTCATAAATCGTTGATTTCACTTTAAATGGTGCGCCCGAGAGGA
Source organism: Aeromonas sp. R4-3 (assembly GCF_040908275.1). NCBI lineage: Bacteria > Pseudomonadati > Pseudomonadota > Gammaproteobacteria > Aeromonadales > Aeromonadaceae > Aeromonas > Aeromonas sp. R4-3. The sequence goes on along the minus strand of NZ_JBFODK010000021.1, from coordinate 60 downwards.
TTCGAACCTCTGACCACCTGGTTCGTAGCCAGGTACTCTATCCAGCTGAGCTACGGGCGC
>NZ_JBFODK010000020.1:0-191959 GCF_040908275.1 Aeromonas sp. R4-3 | reverse complement strand
CCATGCCGAACTCAGAAGTGAAACGCGGTAGCGCCGATGGTAGTGTGGCATTCGCCATGCGAGAGTAGGACACTGCCAGGCACCCAATTAAACAGTTGTGCACACATTGCATGATTGGCCGAGAGGATGACACCTCGTTGAAACGGCAGACAATTTAGCAAAATGCTAACCAGACAGCGGAGCGGTAGTTCAGTCGGTTAGAATACCGGCCTGTCACGCCGGGGGTCGCGGGTTCGAGTCCCGTCCGCTCCGCCACTAATTTGAAAGGCCTTCCCGATTGGGAAGGCCTTTTTGCTTTTGGATTTTCGTGAACGGGATTAAGGAAACAAGGGACCACAGACAGGGCTGCGACTTGCCACTGGCAACTCGGTCCCTGCCTGTGGTTCCTTGTGCTTGAGCCGGACTGTGTCCGCCTCCCCGTCCGCTCCGCCACTAATTTGAAAGGCCTTCCCTCACGGGAAGGCCTTTTTGCTTTTGGATATTCAGCATCTGAGTCCAAGAAGCCCAATCTGTCGATTGGGCTTCTTTCGTTGTGCTTTGTCACTGTGCCAAGGGACTTCCCTAGTAGTAGATGCAGAGCCAGACGGTGGTCTCGGTAGGATGAGTCCACTCCACCCTGTGCTGAAGGTGCGCCGGGATGTTGATGTAGTCCCCGGGTCCAAGGTGAACGCGCTCCTGGAGCCCGGTATCCGGTGTGATGAAGACCAGAATGGCTTCGCCCTGTATCAGCGCTACCCACTCGTGTTCATCCTGATCGAACCATTCCCCCGTGGGGGTCTGTTGTCCCTGGGAGAGGATACGCTCGATGCGAAAGTGATTGGTGCTGACCAGGTCGGTAAACACCTCATTGGGCAGGGGGGAGGGGATCTGGCCAAGCAGGTTGCCTGTGTGCATGGGCTTGTCTCCGGCTGATGGGGGCTAGCTAAGAGTGTAGAAGCTGAAGGGGAGCTTCCCATGTGGAAGTTGAGGCCTCCAATGAGGCTTAAAATGGAAAAGTTCGGGAAAATGGTGGCTGATCCGCTGCAATCTCGCCAAATTCTTGCTATTTTGCGCGCCATTACGCAAACGATTTCCTTCACACATTCAGGATGAGTTATGGCAACGCAAGAAATGACGGCCCGCACCGGCAATAGCGGGTTTCTGGACTCCTATTTCTCCATCACCCAGCGTGGCAGCACAGTCCGCCAGGAGTTGCTGGCCGGACTGACCACCTTCCTGGCCATGGTCTACAGCATCATAGTGGTGCCGAACATGCTGGGTGCCGCCGGTTTTGAGCAGGGCCCCGTCTTCGTGGCGACCTGCTTGATCGCCGCCTTCGGCTCCCTGCTGATGGGTCTCTGGGCCAAGCTGCCAATGGCCATAGGTTGCGCCATCTCCCTCACCGCCTTTACCGCGTTCAGTCTGGTTCTGGGTCAGGGACTGAGCATTCCGGTCGCGCTGGGCGCCATCTTCCTGATGGGTGTGCTGTTTACCCTGATCAGCGTCACCGGCGTGCGCCAGTGGATCCTGGATAACCTCCCCTCCGGCATCGCCCACGGCACCGGCATAGGTATAGGTCTGTTCCTGCTGCTGATCGCCACCAACGGCGTTGGCATGGTGATCAAGAACGAAGGGGCCGGTCTGCCGGTTCAGCTGGGTGAAGTGACCTCCTTCCCTGTCATCATGACTGTGCTGGGTCTGGCTGCCATCTTCGGTCTGGAGCGTCGCAAGGTGCCGGGCGGCATCCTGATGGTGATCATCGCCATCTCCATTCTCGGCCTTATCTTCGACCCGAACGTGACCTGGCAGGGCTTCTTCGCCATGCCGAGCCTGACCGGCGAGAAAGGTTCGCTGGTAGGCAGCATGGATCTGCTGGGCGCCCTCAATCCGGTGGTGATCCCGACCGTGCTGGCGCTGGTGATGACAGCCGTGTTTGACGCGACCGGCACCATACGTGCCGTGGCCGGTCAGGCGGGCCTCATCAATGAGCGTGGCCACATCATCAGCGGCGGCAAGGCCCTGACTGCCGACTCCGTCAGCAGCATGGTTGCTGGCGTGGTGGGTGGTGCTCCGGCTGCCGTCTACATCGAATCCGCCGCAGGTACCGCAGCCGGTGGCAAAACCGGTCTGACCGCTGCACTGGTTGGCGTGCTCTTCCTGCTGATGATCTTCCTCTCCCCGCTGAGCTATCTGGTACCTGCATACGCCACAGCACCGGCACTGATGTACGTCGGTCTGCTGATGCTGGGCAACGTCACCAAGCTGGACTTCAGCGATTCGGTCGATGCTCTCGCCGGCATGCTGTGCGCCGTCTTCATAGTGCTGACCTGCAACATAGTCACCGGCATCATGCTGGGCTTCGTGGCGCTGGTCGTGGGTCGTCTGTTTGCTGCCGAGTGGAAGAAACTCAACGTCGGCACCGTCATCATCGCCGTGGCGCTGGTGATCTTCTATGCCGGTGGCTGGGCCATCTAAGGCTTCCGGTGATAGCGAAGGGCCCTGCGGGGCCCTTTTTCATGGCTGTGAGGCCGTTAACAGTTTCCCGCCCGTTTGCCCAGCGCCGTTTCATATTGAAACGTAGATACTCCCTCTGCTGTTTCAAATCCGAACCGAACAGGCCGTCATTTTTCTCCCGATTTATCCCGTTAGACTGGCTTCATCAACCATCTGCCTACCCGTGCGGTGGCAAGCCAAGGAGTGAGCCATGAAGAAGCTGATCAATGCCGTCGATGCCGTGGTCCGTGAACAACTGATGGGGATGGCTGCTGCCCACCCCGAGCTCAAGGTACGTATTGAACCCCACTACATCACCCGCGCCGACTCCCCCGTGATGGGCAAGGTGGCGTTGGTCTCCGGCGGTGGCAGCGGTCACGAGCCGATGCACGGCGGTCTGGTGGGCAAAGGAATGCTGGATGGCGCCTGCCCCGGCGAGATTTTTACCTCCCCGACCCCGGATCAGATGTACGAGTGCGGTCAGGCCGTCGATGGCGGCGCGGGCGTGCTGTTTCTGGTGAAGAACTACACCGGCGACGTGCTCAACTTCGAGACCGCGGTCGAGCTGCTGCACGGCGACGGGGTCAAGGTGGGCTTCTCGCTGATCGATGACGACGTGGCGGTGAAAGACAGCCTCTATACCGCCGGTCGCCGTGGCGTTGCCACCACAGTGCTGTGCGAGAAACTGGTGGGGGCCGCCGCCGAGGCGGGCTATGACCTGACCCGCTGCGAAGCGCTGGCTCGCCGCATCAACAACCAGAGCCGCACCATAGGCGTCGCCATGCACGCCTGCACAGTGCCTGCCGCCGGCAAGCCCTCCTTCACCCTGGCGGACAACGAGATGGAGTTTGGCGTAGGCATCCACGGCGAGCCGGGCATAGCGCGTCGCCCCTTCACCGACCTCAATACCCTGGTGGACGACATGTTCGAAGAGCTCTCTGACAACACCCCCTATGGCCGCACCCTGCGCCACTGGGACAGAGCCTCCGGCAGCTGGCAGGAGGAGCACACCTTTATCGAACAGCTGAATGCGGGCGATCGTGTCATCGCCCTGGTTAACAGCCTGGGCGGCACCCCCATCTCAGAGCTCTATGGCGTCTATGGCCGCCTCGCCACCCTGTGCGAAGAGGCGGGCATCCATCTGGTGTGCAACCTGATTGGCCCCTATTGCACCTCCCTCGACATGACCGGCATCTCCATCACCCTGCTCAAGGTGGATGATGAGCTGATGACCCTGTGGGATGCCCCCGTTCACACCCCAGCCCTGCGTCGCGGCTGCTAAGGAGCCTTTATTCTCATGCTAAGCAAACATCAGATCGTCAACTGGCTGCTCGACTGCGAGCACATCTTTGCCGAGCAGCGTGACTACCTCACTGCGCTGGATACCGACATCGGTGACGGCGACCACGGCCTCAACATGCAGCGCGGCTTTACCAAGGTGGCCGAGAAGCTGCCCGCGGTGGCGGACAAAGACATAGGTCAGGTGCTGAAAACTACCGGCATGACATTGCTCTCCTCGGTTGGCGGCGCCAGCGGCCCCCTCTACGGCACCTTCTTTATCCGGGCGGCGGCCAGTACCGACGCCTGTCAGAGCCTCAGCCTCAGCCAGCTTGGCAAGATGCTGAGCGACGGGGTCGAGGGGATAGTCTCCCGCGGCCGTGCCGAGCCGGGGGACAAGACAATGTGCGATGCCTGGTGGCCGGCGCTGGCCGCCCTGCAACAGGCCCAGCAGCAAGAGCTCTCCCTCAACGATGCGCTGGACAAGGTGGTGGCCGCCGCTGCGGCCGGTACCGAGGCCACCATACAGATGCAGGCCCGCAAGGGACGCGCCAGCTATCTCGGCGAGCGCAGCATAGGCCATCAGGATGCCGGGGCCACCTCGACCCTGCTGCTGCTGACCGCCCTGCGTGACAGAGCGAGGTTGTGACATGATAGGAATCGTCGTTGTCTCTCACAGCGCCATGCTGGCGGCCGGATTGAAAGCGCTGGCCGATCAGCTCGGCAGCCCGGCCAGATTGCTGCTGGCGGCCGGGGTCGATGACCCCGACCACCCCATAGGCACCGATGCCATCGCGGTGATGAGTGCGATTGAAGAAGCGGATGACGGCAGCGGCGTGCTGGTGCTGATGGATCTCGGCAGCGCTCTCTTGAGCGCCGAGACCGCCCTCGAACTCCTGCCCCCCGAGTTAAGCGCCCGGGTGCGACTCTGCCCCGCCCCGCTGGTCGAGGGCACCCTGGCCGCCGTGGTGGCGGCCGGTTCCGGTCTGAGCCTTGACGAGGTAGCTGCTGAGGCGCTCGGTGCCCTGGGCCCGAAACAGGCCATGCTGCCCGCCAGCGCGGCGCAGGCCGCCACTGACACAGCCCCCGTTGCCGACGACGGCTGGCTGCGCTGCGAGGTGGTGGTGGATAACCCCCACGGCCTGCATGTGCGCCCCGCCGCCCGACTGGTGGCCGCCCTCAAGCCCTTTGCCGCTGAACTCAAGTTGCAAAAGGGGGATAAAGAGGCCAACCCCCGCAGCCTGACCCGGCTCGCCATGCTCAACGTGCGCCAGGGCGACAGACTCACCCTGCTGGCGCGTGGGGAGGATGCCGATGCGGCTTTGAGCTGCTTCCAGCAACTGGCAGTGGAACGCTTCGGCGACTGAGGCTCCCATTGCTTTATCAAGGCCCCGCCAGTGCGGGGCCTTGTCGTTTTTTTTGCAAGGGCGTTTCTGTGCGTGACAGCTATCCGTGGTAGTCGGCGGGATCGATCCCGAGCAGTTTGAGCCGCCGCCAGAGGGTGGTGCGGCTGATGCCCAGTTGCCGGGCCATCTGGCTGACCTGTCCCTTGCAGGCGTGGGCGCTGCGTAAGATGGCCTGGCGCTCCAGCTCCGCCAAGGTGAGCAGCGGTTGCCCCACCACCTCGTCCGCCACCAGCTGATGGCCGTGACGAATGGCGGCGGGCAGTGCCTCCGGTGGGATCTGCCCCTGACTGGCGTGGAGCAGGGCATGCTCGACGGCGCTACGCAGTTCCCCCAGATTGCCGGGCCAGGGATAGGCGAGCAGACAGTCGAGGGCCGCCGGGCTGAACTGGCGTACCGGCTCGCGCCCCTGCGCCCCTAGCTGCTGACTGATAAGGCCGGGCAGATCGGCACTGCGCTCCCGCAGCCCCGGCAGCCAGAGCTCGCAGGTTTGCAAGGCATAGAGCAGCTGGCGACCGAACTGCCCCTCCTGCACCCGCTGCTCCAGCGGGGCGCTACTGGTCGCTATGATCCGCACCTTGAGCGGCAGCACGCGGGCCGAATCGAAGCGCTGGATGCGGCCTGTTTTGAGCAGTTGCAGCAGCGCCGCCTGCATGGGAGCAGAGAGGCACTCCACCTGCTCCAGCACTAGCGTGCCGCCGTGGGCCAGCTCGAACTTTCCCGCCCGCTCCTGCCCCGCCTCGTCGGAGCCCATCAGCTCAAGCGCCATCCGCTCGCTCGGCAGCGCCTGACAGTTGAGGGTAACGAGGGGCCCGGCGGCCCGTTCGCTGCCAAAGTGGATGGCCTCCGCCAGCTGGGCCTTGCCTACCTCCTCTTCACCGCGCAGCAGGATCGGTCCCTGACTCTGGGCCGCCTGTCTGGTGTGGCGCAGCAGCTTGCGCATGGCGCTCGATTCCCCCACTAGGGCCGACAGCTCGGGCACCGTCTGGCGCAGCTGGTGAATGGCCCGCAGCCGGTCGACCGGATGCAGCAGGGCGATAAAGCTGACCCCCTCCGGCCCCGGCAGCGGCTTGAGGCTTATCAGCGCATTGATGAACTCCCCGGAATGCACCCCGAGCCGCTCCAGCGTCACCTCCACATGACTCAGTGGCGTCTGCCCCTTGATGGCCAGCTGCAAACGCTGGGGCAGCAGCAGGTGCTGCTCCAGCGGCTGGCCGAGGCAGAGCGCCGGATCGAGCCGCAGCCGGTGTGCCGCCAGCGCATTGAGGTAGCGCAGCCTGCCTTGCGGATCCCAGGCCAGCACGCCGTCATCCATGCCATCGAGCAGGGCGTAAAGCTCGCTCAGGTGGTGCTGTGACTCCTGCATCAGGCGCTCCATCTGCAGCAGATGGGCCAGCTCGCGACCGGCGCTGACGGTGAGCGCCAGATCCCCGACCGTTGCCTCCTCCACCCGGCAGACCAGGGCCATGATGGCGACCTGACGGCCGTTGCTGTTGTAAACCGGGCTGGCGCAACTGTGCCAGGGGTGCAGGGTCTGGTTGAAGTGTTGGGGGCCGCTGACGCAGAGCGGCACTCCCTCCAGCGCCGCCAGATTGATGGCATTGGTGCCGATGCGCCCCTCGCTAAAAAAAGCGCCGGAGCCAAAGCCCAGCGCTTCGAGTTCTGCCAGCGTCTCGCGATGGCCGGTGCGGGCCAGCAAACAGCCGCTCTCGTCGGTGAGCAGCAGGGCGCAGGGGCGCCCCTCCATAAATTCGTAGAGATCCTCGAGGGCCATCTCGCCTGTGGTGAGCAAGTCCCGCTTGCGCTGGCGCAGGCTCTGCAAGGTCTGCCCCTTGGCACTGTGGGGCGGATGCCAGAGGGTGGCGCTGGTCTGGTGGGCGCAGCGCAGCCAGGAGGCCTGCAGATAGTCAGGGCAGGGCTGGGGTGGCAGACGGTCAGATGGCAGGGTCACGGCAGTATCCGATAAGCGCGCAGCCAGAAGGCATACCCATAGTCAGGCAAGGGTTGGAGCGGCAGGCGGTCATATGGCAGGGTCACATGCAATATCCGGCATAGAGAGAGGCCGACCATTTAACCATGCCCGTTCGCCAGATTCAGTGACCTGCCTCAGAGGGCGGCAATGGCATCCTCATTCCCGCCCGCCGCCCCCTCGGTAAATTGCTGGCCGAGCCAGTGACAGAAGGCGCGGCACTCCGGCATCCCTTCGCTCTCCTGATGCACCAGCAGATCCCACTGCGGCCCCTTGACCCTGCAAGCGGAGAGCGGCAGCAACTGTCCCTGCTCCCTGGCCGGTTGGGAGAGCTGTTCGCTCACCAGCGCCACACCGAGCCCGGCGTTGGCCGCCTCCAGCAGCAGGCCGGGATCGGAGAAGTTGAGCCCCCGGGTCTGCAGTTGCAGATCCTCCCCCCCTTTGAGCGTCCAGTGGTGCCAGTCCAGCTCTCGTTCACCATGGAGGGTAGTGCGCTGTGGCGCCGGTTGGGCCAGCACGGCAGGCGCGGCCACCGGCAGCAACCTGTCCGCCAGCAGTGGCTGATGGCGACACTCGGCCTGCGGCGCGAGATCCCAGCGCAGGGCGAGATCTATGGTCTGTTCGGCCAGATCGGGCACCTCGTCGCTGGTGAAGAGCCAGAGATCGATGTCGGGGTGCTGGCGATGAAACGCCCCCAGTCGGGGCAGCAGCCAGTGGCGGGCGATGGCGGTGCTGGTGTTGAGCACCAGCTGGTTCGGCTTGCGGTACTGCTCGAGGCGCTGGATCCCCACCGCCAGTTGCAGCAGCACGCTCTGGGTGGTCTCCAGCAGATCCTGCCCCGCATCGGTCAGGGCGACCGAGCGCCCCTGCCGGTGAAACAGCGGCTGGCCGAGCAGCTCCTCCAGGGAGCGGATCTGCTGGCTGATGGCGGACTGGGTGAGGTGCAGCTCCTGCGCCGCCTGATGAAAACTGCCGAGGCGAGCCGCCGCCTCGAAGCCCCGCAGCACGTTGAGCGGGGGCCAGTGTTTGAACATCATTGATTAGCTCCACTTATCACTTGCACAGAAAATCGATCGTTTGTTCGCCGTGTTATGTGGGAACAGTCTATTCCCATCGTCATCAACCTTAATAGTACCTAATCAGAGAGGGAATATGCGGGAACAGGGAATAGTGGCAAAGGGCTGGTTCATGCCCGCCGAATGGTGCCAGCACGCCGCGACCTGGATGGTCTGGCCCCACAACAAGGCGCTGTGGGAATCCGGCTGGGGCGTCACCCTGGCCGAGGTGCAGCAGGACTTCGCCCGGGTGGTCAACGCCATTGCCCGGTTCGAGCCGGTCAGGCTGGTGGTCGACCCTTCCGCGCTGACCGAGGCGCGTGCCCTCTGTGAAGACAGGGTGACCCTTGTCCCCATTCCGGTGGATGACAGCTGGTGCCGCGACTCAGGCCCCACCTTCATCTGCCACCCCGAACTGGGCAGCGCCGGGGTGAGCTGGCGCTTCAACGCCTGGGGCGGCAAGTCGGTCCATCAGCTGGACGAAGGGCTGGCTCGCCGCATCCTCAACAGCCTGGAGCTGGAGTGTATCGGCAGCTTTCTGGCCAACGAGGGGGGCGCCATCCATGTGGACGGCGAAGGCACCCTGATCACCACTGAGTCTGTGTTGCTCAACAGCAACCGCAACCCGGGGATCAGCAAGGGTGAGATCGAGCAGATCTTCGGTCGCCTGCTCGGTATCGAGAAGACCATCTGGCTGCCGGGGGATCCCGACCACGTCACCGGCGACATGACGGACGGCCATGTGGACGGGGTCTGCGCCTTCAGTCGCCCCGGCCAGCTGCTGGTGGATGCCACCCGGGATGCCGCCTCGACCTATGCCCGTATCGTCAGGGAGAACCGCCGCGCCCTGGCCCTGGCCACGGATGCCAGGGGGCGCACCTTCGAGTTGCAGGATCTGTACGACGCGAGCGAGGCCATAGACACGGAGGCCGAGGTGTTCTGCGCCTCCTACACCAACTTCTACCTAGTCAACGGCGCCGTCATCATGCCCGCCTACGGGGTGGCGAGCGACCGGGAGGCGGCGGCTGTGCTGCAAGGCGCCTTCCCGCAAAGGGCTGTGGTGCCGGTCTCGATCAACCGGCTGGCCCACGGCGGCGGCGGCATCCACTGCATCACCCAGCAGCAGCCCGCCTGGCCGCTGTTGGGCTGATAGTTGCACGGCGGCGGCCAATCACAGGGGAGTAACCACATCATGATCAGGAAGACACTCGGGTGGATGGGCTGCCTGGCCCTGCTGCTGAGCCTTGCGGCCGAGGCCGGGGAGGCCGATGCGGCAACAGGGGAGGAGAAGGTGCTGCGGCTCTACAACTGGGCCGACTACTTCGCCCCCGATACCCTCAGCGCCTTTACCAGAGAGACAGGGATCCGGGTCATCTATGACGTCATGGACAGCAGCGAGACCCTGGAGGCCAAGCTGATGGCCGGTCGCAGCGGTTATGATCTGATCTTTCCCGGTGATACGGTGGCGGAGCGGCTGATGCGGGCGGGCAGCCTGCAACCGCTGGATCAGGGCAAGCTAGAGCACCTGGCGGACATAGAGCCCGGCTTGCGGCGGCTGCAGCAGGCCTATCCCCATTCACGGGATGCGGTGGTGCCCTACACCTGGGGCACCATAGGGCTCACCTATAACGCAGCCATGATCCGGCAGCGGATGGCGGATGCCCCGGTGGGCAGTCTCGACCTGCTGTTCAAGCCAGAACTGGCGGCAAAATTTGCCGACTGCGGCATCTCCATCATCGACTCCCCCGACGAGGTGCTGGCCGTGGTGCTGCACTATCTGGGGCGGGATCCCCACAGCGGCAAGGCCGAGGATCTGGATGCCGCGCTGGCGCTGCTCAAGGGGCTCAAGCCCCATATCCGCAAGTTCCAGTCCCAGCCGGTGACCCAGCTGGTCAACGGCGACCTCTGCCTGTCGCTGGGTTACAGCGGCGACATGACGCAAGCCAGGCGCGCCGCCGCCGAGGCGGGCAAGCGCAGCGACTTTGAATACCGGCTGCCGAAGGAGGGGAGCACTATCTGGATGGATACCATGGCGATCCCGGTGGATGCGCCCCATCCTGACTATGCCTACGCCTTCATCAATTTTGTGATGCGCCCGGCCAACATGGCCGCCATCACCAACAGCACCGGCTATCCGACCGCCAGTGCCAAGGCGAGATCCATGGTGGATGCCACCATGACAGCCAACCCGGATATCTATCTGGATGAGGCCAGCTACGGGCGCCTCATCCCGGGCCAGGATCTTGCACAATCCCAGATGCGTGCCCGCATGCGAACCTGGACCCGCTTCAAGAGCAGTTTCTGAATCCAAGGAGTAAAAGAGATGTCATCCCGACGCCAAGTATTGAAACAGCTGGTCGCCATGGGGGCGCTGGCCGGACTGAGCGCCCTGCCGCGAGCCCAGGCCGCCACCCCGGAGGCCAAGGCGAGCGCCGTTGGCCGCTACCATATGCCGGACGAGGCCGGGCCCCAGGCCAGGGTCTGGGTCGCCTTCGGTGCCAGCCGTGACATCTGGGGTCGCGATTACCAGGAGGTACAGGCCACCATAGGACGCCTGGTGCAGGCCATGGCGCCCCATACCGAGGTGAACGTGCTCTGCCGCGAAGAGGAGGAGGCGCTGGCCCGCCAGCTGTGCGGCGAGCACAACACCCGCTTCATCGTTGCCGAGCTGGATGACATCTGGCTGCGGGATACCGGCGGCGTCTTCGTGCAAGACGAACAGGGATCGCTCGGGCTGGTGGACTTCAACTTCAACGGTTGGGGCGACAAGCAGGAGCACGAGCAGGATGGGGGCGTGGCCGAGTGGGTCAGCACCCAGGCAGATGCCCATTATCTGCAGAGCAGGCTGACTGGCGAAGGCGGGGGCATAGAGGTGGATGGCAAGGGCACCGCCATCCTGACCGAGAGCTGCTGGCTCAACGGCAATCGCAATCCGGGCCTCACCAAGGCGCAAGTGGAGGCGGAGCTCAAGGTCAACCTGGGACTGCGCAAAATCATCTGGCTGCCGGGCATCAAGGGTAAGGACATCACCGATGCCCACGTCGACTTCTACGCCCGCTTCGTGCGCCCCGGGGTGGTGGTGATCAACCTGGACAACGACCCCGATTCTTATGATTACAAGGTGACCCGCCAGCACCTGGCCATACTCCAGCAGGCCACGGATGCGGACGGCAACAAGCTGGAGCTGCATGTGCTGCCGCCCCCGCTGGATGTGCGGGACAATCAATTCAGCCGCAGCCGGGACTTTGCTGCCGGCTACATCAACTACCTGCCGATCAACGGGGCCGTCATAGTCCCCGAGTTCGGCGACAAGGCGGCCGACCGCTATTGCCAGGATCTGCTTGCCCGCCTCTACCCGGGGCGCAAGGTGGTGGCGGTCAACATAGACCCGGTGGCGGCGGGGGGCGGCGGCATTCACTGCATCACCCTGCACCAACCGGCCTGATATCCCGCGCTGGCCGCTTCTGCCGGTGTGACCTAAGACAAGGGGCGCCGCGGCGCCCCTGCCGTTCTATAACGCCTCGCTCAGATCCCCGTCATGCCAATCTCGTCGAGCTGGACATGGGCGGGTTGGCGCAGGGTGTAGAGCACGGCCTCGGCCAGATCCTCCACCTGCAACCAGCCGGGCTTGCGATCCCCCGGGCAGGACGGGGGCGGCACCTGGACCAGACCGGGGCAGAGGGTATGAACCCGGATGCCCTGATGCTGCACCTCTTCCCGCAACGCCTTGGCGAACCCCAGGACGGCAAACTTGGCTGCGCAATAGACGCTGGCCCTGGCATAGCCGTGTCTGGCGGCCTGGGAGGCGATGTTGATGACGGTGCCATGGCGGCTCGCCAGCATGTCCGGCAGGCAGGCCTGGGTCAGCAGGAAGGTCCCCTTGGCGCAGGTGTCCATGACTCTATCCCACTCCGATTCCGGCAGATCCTGCACCAGGTGATCGCTGCCGACCCCGCTGTTGTTGATCAGCAGATCGATGGGGCCGAGCCGCTCCCGAGCCTCGGCGTGGCGGGCGCGCACCTGGTCGCCGTCGCACACATCCAGCGCCAGCGCCATGACTCTCACCCCGTATCGTGTCTCCAGTCTGGCCGCTTCCTGCTCCAGCAGCCCCAGGCGGCGGGAAGCCAGGATCAGCTCCACCCCCTGGCTGGCCAGGGCCTCGGCGATGGCCAGCCCTATGCCGCTGGCCCCGCCGCTGATCAGGGCCCGTTTTGCTCTCAGTTCGTTCATCTTGCCTCCTCCTCCAATGGAGCAGGCATTGTGGCGGCAGGGGCCCGGGGAGCCTAGGGGAGGGAGGGGGGCGGATTCGAACCCTGGTTCGTGTTTTGGCGAGACGATTCGAACTTTGGTTCTATGTGAGCCGCGACCGGGCCCAGGCTGTGCAAAAAAAAGACGCCGCCCAGTGGGCGGCGTCTTGCTTCTCTTGCGGGCGGGTCACTCCGCCGGGGGCGACGCGGGCGCCTCCAGGGCGGGCGTTTGCTCCCCCTCTTTTATCCAGGCATCCAGCAGGGTGTAGCCCACCGCCAGCACCACTGGGCCGATAAAGAGCCCTATGATGCCGAGCGCCAGCAGGCCGCCGATGACGCCGACCAGGATCAGGATCAGGGGCAGATCTGCGCCGCGCTTGATGAGGAAGGGGCGCAGGAAGTTGTCCATGGTGCCCGCCAGCAGGGACCAGACCAGCAGGAAGGTGCCCCAGGTAGTATCCCCGCTCCAGTAGAGGTAACCCACGCTGGCCAGCAGCACCGGGAAGGGTCCTATCTGGGCGACGATCAGCAGGAACATCAGCACCACCAGGATCATGACGTAGGGAATGCCGGCAATCAGCAGGCCTATCCCGGCCACAGAGGATTGTACCAGGGCGGTCACCACCACCCCCATGGCGACGGCGCGGATGGCCTGGGAGGCGAGCACGACGGCGTTGTCACCACGCTGGCCCGCCAGGCGGTGGGCGAAGCGGCGAATGCCGTCGGCGGCTTTTTCCCCAGAGTGATAGAGCAGGCCGCAGATGGCCACCGTCAGCAGGAAGTGGACGAACAGCAGGCCGAGGTTGCCCGCCTGGGAGGCGAGCCAGCGGGCTGTCTGGCCGAAGTAGGGGGCCAGCTTGGTGAACAGCACCTGGCCGCCGCTCGCCAGTATCTGCTGCCAGAACTCAAACAGCTTGTCGCCGACCAGAGGCACCTGTTGCAGCCAGAGCAGCGCGGGGGGCGGGGAGTGGCTGATGCGGGTGCCCAGCTCGATCAGCATGGGGGCCTTCTCCGCCACGTTGGCCAGCGCCATGAACAGGGGGATGACGAACATCAGCAGCAGGATGCAGCTCATCAGCAGGGCTGCCAAGGCGCGCTTGCCCCACAGCAGGCGCTGGGCCATCTGCATCAGCGGCCAGGTGGCTATGGTGATCATGGTGGCCCAGACCAGGGCGGGCAGGAAGGGGCGCAGCACCATGAAGCACGAGATGATGAGCAGGCTGAGAAACAGCAGGCCCAGGGTGATCTTGGCCAAATCCACTTTTTTCATATGCATTGCGTTCCCTTTAACGAGGGGTGGGGCGCCGGGATCCGGCGCCAGTATGGATAAAAGACAGCAGCCACCAGAGCGCGGCACTCAGCCAGAACCCCAGGCAGCCATAGAGTAACCCTTTTCCCGCCAGGATCAGCAGCGAGCTGTCGGTCAGCACAGGGAGCACGAACAGCCCCCCTGCGATCAGCAGGCCGCCCGCCAGGGCCAGCAGTGTGGCATGGAGGGCGGGAGTTGGGTGTCGTTCGAGTTGTAGCAGATTACCCGATACCAGCCCCAGGGTGAACATGGCGAGCCCTGCCAGGGCGCTGGATTGGGTCAGCCAACCCGCCAGGGCGCTGGCCAGCAACAATAGCACCCAGGGGGCTTGGCGCTGCGCCAGTGCCGCCAGGGGGGAGCGCAGTGCCAGCAGCAGGGCACCGAGACCCAGGCCGGCCGCCACGTCCGAGATAAAGTGCACGCCGAGCCAGACGCGGGCCAGCCCGGCCAGGGCTGCCAGCAGCAGGGCCAGCCCCATGCCCTGCCAGGCTTTGAGTGTGGGCAGGGCGCCGAGCAGCAGGCCCCAGAACAGCAGGGTCGAGGCGGTGTGGCCGCTCGGCATGCCAAAGCCCTGTGCGCTCCGCTGCCCTAGCATGGGGTCGAGGTGGAAGGGCCTGGGCCAGGCTATCCCCTCCTTGAGCAGTTGCACCAAGAGGGTGAGCAGCACCATGGCAAACAGCAGGTTGCGCAGCCTTGGCCAGCCCAGCAAGGGGAGCAAGAAGGGGAGCAGGGCCAGCTGGAAGGCCGCCGATCCCAGCAGGTTGCCGACCTCGAGCCAGCTTGCGTCTGGCCCCAGCCACTGCTGCAGACGCTGGATCAGCGGCAGCTCGGCCCTGTGCAGGGCGCTGCCTTCGCGACTGAAGTCCGACACCCACAGCACCTCGCTCTCGGGGACCTGGGCCAGCCTGGGAGTGATCCAGTCGAGTTGCGTCGGGAAGCGACGCTGATCATGGGGCAGGCGGGCGGCATCGATCAGCCTGGCATTGAGGATCTCGCCGCCTAGGTTGGGGGCCTGGAGCAGGGAGACAAAACCCGAGCCGCGCTGGGCCCGGATGGGGGTCAGCGTCTGGCAGGCGAATACGGTGGCGCGCTGCCAGCGCCCCAGCTCCCCGGTGATCCGGCCATGGAGCCCAGTTTCCTCGAACAGCTCCCGCAGGGCCGCCTGGGCGGGCGTCTCGCCCCCGTCTATGTAGCCGCCACTCAGGCTGTAGCGATCGGAGATCCTGTCCTGGACCAGCAACAGTTCCTGCTGATGGCGGATCACGCAGGCGGCCGCCCCGGGGGGCGCCTCGGCGGCGAACAGGGAAGATGACAGGGAGCCGAGCAGCAGAAGCAGTAAAAGAGCGGGTCTGAGCATGATGGCGCGACTAAGGGAATAGATGGGGACAAGGGTCACAGAAATCAGATACTTGGGCAATGACTTCCGGTGGATGGCCGGCGCCGGCAGGGGGCGTCTCGGCCCAATCTGGGGCGCAAGGATTGCCGTCGGCGCGGGCAGTCCCTAGTATTGGCGGCTATTGTTCTTCTCATTCAACACATCTTGGGGCCTTTCATGCGACAGTTCGGTTTCTTCCTGGGGATTGCCATCGGCGTCATCCTGATACTGTTTGGCAGCATCGTCATCTTCCAGGCCTTGCCTGCCGCACTGGACGTGCTGGAGATGCCGAGCCGCATCCCGTTCGTGCGCGAGGTCTACACCTGGCTGATGACCAGTGCCAATGGCCTCACCAGCCAGCTGGAGCAGAACTTCCTGGAAGCCTTCCAGACGGTGCTCAAGCTGATCCTGCTCATCACCTTCATGTGGGTCTGCGTCAAGCTGGTCAACATGGGGGTGCTGATCATCCGGGCCGGGGTCGACCTCATTCGCACCGCCATCGAGCACAGCGAAGACAAGGTGGCCAAGCCCAACGAGCAGGACCGCCACCTGTAAGGCTCCCCTGCCCATTCGCAGATAAACGACAGGCCATCCTAGGATGGCCTGTTTGCATGGTGAACGGGTTCGCCCTCTTAGTTGAGCAGCTTCTCCAGCTCGGCTTCGGCATCCGCCCTGGCCTGATCGCTCTGCTTCATCCCCTGGGTTTCCACCTTGTCGGCCTGCGCCTGCATGGTGCCGGTCGCTCCGCTTACCACCTTGCTCAGCTGTTGCTGCGTCTTGGCTGCGGCGCTGACGGCCTTGTCCGCCTGTTGCTGCGTACTGGCTGAGGCCTGCTTGGCGGTGTCGCTGACGGCCTTGTCCGCCTGTTGCTGCGTCTTGGCTGCCGCCTGCTTGGCGGTGTCGCTGACGGCCTTGTCCGCCTGTTGCTGCGCGCTGGCTGCGGCCTGCTTGGCGGTGTCGCTGACCGCCTGCTGGGCGGAGTGGCTCACGGCCTGGTTGGCTTGCCGCAGAAGATCGGTGGCATCGCTCACCGTCTGGGTGGCTGAGTCACTCACGGCCTTGCTGGCCTGCTGCGGCGCCTTGGTGGTGACGCTGCCGACCGCCTGGGTGGCCGAGTCGCTCACCGCCTTGCTCGCTTGCTGCTGCGCCTGGGCTGTGGCACTGCCGACCGCCTGGGTGGCCGAGTCGCTCACCGCTTTGGTCGCCTGCTGCTGCGCCTGGGCAGTGGCACTGCCGATCACCTGGCTGGTGGAGTCGGCCAGGGCCTGGGTCGCGCTCTGTTGCAGGTTGCCCATCACATTGCCAAGCAGGGAACCGCTGGTTCCCGTCATCACCTTGCCGGCGTCGGTGAGGGCGGTGGCGGTCGGGTTGCCGGCCTGCCACTCCTGCATGGCGCTCGGCCAGGCCGGGGTCGCCGCCGTCAGATTCTCGCCGAAGACCTGAGTCGCGCCGTCTCCTTTCTGCAACATGACGGAGAGCTGGTTGGTGTCGGCGTTCCACACCATGCCGGCCTGTTTGGCCACATCCGGCACAGGGGCGTAGCGGGAAACCACATAAAACAGCGGCCCCTCCTGCTGCAACTCGTTGGCCGTCTTGAGCAGCTGCATGGTGCTGTCGTAGTTGGGCCCCAGCATGGCGGTCATCCTGTCCTTGATCAGCGGCTGCTCGAACAGGTTGGCCTCGTTCGGATCGAAACCGACCAGGGGTTTGAGCAGGGCCCACATCAGCTGGCTGGTGGGGCTCATCATCAGCAAGGGGGCCACGCAGGCGGACAACATCAGACTCAGGCAGGCGGCCTTGAGCAACGGCATGATACGCATCGACAACATATCCAAGTAATTATTTGATTAATAAGGTTATATACTGTCTTTTCCCGACAGCATGACCCGAACTGGCCCGGCTCTTCACTCATGGGGAGCGGCGGGCGCTGGCAGGCTATCATATTGCTTCCGGAATGCCAGATGAGCCGACACTTATTGGTCAAGTCGGCGACGCTGGTGGTCGCTTTAGGGGATCACTCTCTCGTTGTCACAGGTGTCACTCATGATCCGAACCGCGTTTTGTCTGTTTGCCCTCGGCGGGCACGGATCTGGTGTTGCCCCTGGGCTCGTTGCCCGAGCGGGTCTGCTGGTATCAGGATCAGAAATATTCCCTCGGATCTCGCATCCAGCAGGGGGATCTCTGGCTTGAGTGCGGCCCGCAAAACGAGCAGGAGAGCAACGGGCCCCTGGCCTGGCGCGAACCCGCCATCTACGAGCCGATTGACGAGGGGGTGGCCAACAGGGAGACGATCAGGGTGGGTCAGTGAGCCTTTTCTTGATCCAGCTACAGACACGGCCGTGATCCCTGTCGCATAATGCAGCTCCTTTCTTCTCTTGGCTGGAACCTAAGAAATGGCTCGTCGCTCTTCCAATGCACAACGTCGTCGCAGTAGCTGGTGGTACAAACGCTTGTTGGCAAGGGAGCGGGAAGAGCGCGAAGCGCGTTCCGTTCGGGATTGATACTGCATTGAAAAAACGGAGCCTCGGGCTCCGTTTCTTATTCATCACCACGGGTGAATAATGGTGTCGCTCTGCCAATGCACAAGGTCGTTGCCCTAGTGAGCTGGTGATACAAACGCTTGTTGGTAAGGGAGCGGGAAGAGCGCGAAGGCGCTGCGTTCGGGATTGATACTGCATTGAAAAACGGAGCCTCGGGCTCCGTTTCCTATTCATAACCACTGGTTCATTACCGCAGGCAGCTTTATTACCGCAGGTGGATAATGGTGCCGCTCTGCCAATGCACAAGGTCGTTGCCGTCGTGAGCTGGTGATACAAACGCTTGTTGGCAAGGGAGTGGGAAGAGCGCGAGGGCGCTGCGTCCGGGATTGATACCGCATTGAAAAACGGAGCCTCGGGCTCCGTTTTTCATTCATCACCGTCAGCATCATGACAACGGGGGCCATCAGGCCCCCGTTTTGCTTTTTCAGATCTGCGGCTTAGCGCTGCAAGGCGGCCAGTGCCAGCTCGACCCGCTTGGCGTACTCGGGATCGGCCTGCTCGAAGTGCTTGAGCTGGGCCGCGACTATGGCGTCATCCTCCACATTGATGAGAGAGCGCGCCAGGTTGGCGGCGAGGCGAGCACGCTGCCCCTCGTCCATGATGCGGAACAGATCCCCCGGCTGGCTGTAGTAGTCGCTGTCATGGTCGCGAAAATCGTAGTGCAGGGCGGCTCCTTCCAGACTCAGGGCCGGTTCGTGCTGCTCGCTCGGCTGCTGGGTGCCGAAGCGGTTCGGCTGGTAGTTGGGGCTGGCGCCGCCATTGCTGTCGGAGCGCATGGCACCATCACGATGGGCGCCGTGGTGGAAGGGGCAGCGCGGGGCGTTGACCGGCAGCAGGCCGTGGTTGACGCCGAGGCGATAGCGCTGGGTGTCACCGTAGGAGAAGAGTCGCCCTTGCAACATGCGATCCGGCGAGAAGCCGATACCGGGCACCACGTTGGCCGGGGTGAAGGCCGCCTGCTCCACGTGGGCGAAGTAGTTGTCCGGGTTCTGGTTAAGCTCCAGCACGCCGACCGGGATCAGCGGGTAGTCGCTGTGCGGCCACACCTTGGTGAGGTCGAACGGGTGGATTTTGTAGGTCTGGGCCTCGGCCTCCGGCATCACCTGCACATAGACCTTCCAGCGCGGGAAGTTGCCTTGCTCGATGGCGTTGAACAGATCCGCCTGGCTGGTCTCCCTGTCCTGCCCGACGACATTGGCCGCCTCTTCATCTGTGTAGAAGCTGTGGCCCTGCTCTGTCTTGAAGTGGAACTTGACCCAGAAGCGTTCGTTGGCATCGTTGATAAAGCTGAAGGTATGGCTGCCGTAGCCGTTCATCTCCCGCAGGCTCCTGGGGATGCCGCGATCGCTGAACAAGATGGTGACCTGATGCAGGGATTCCGGGTGGCGTGACCAGAAGTCCCAGGCGGCGGTGGCGCTGCGCAGGTTGGTGCGCGGATCCCGCTTCTGGGTGTGGATGAAGTCGGGGAATTTCAGGGGATCGCGGATGAAGAAGACCGGGGTGTTGTTGCCCACCAGATCCCAGTTGCCCTGCTCGGTATAGAACTTGAGGGCGAAGCCGCGCACGTCCCGCTCGGCATCGGCGGCCCCCTTCTCACCGGCCACTGTGGAGAAGCGCAGGAAGACAGGGGTCTGCTTGCCGACTGTGTTGAACAGGTCGGCCTTGCTGAACTTGCTGATGTCGTGGGTCAGGGTAAAGGTGCCGTAGGCGCCGGAGCCTTTAGCGTGAACCACTCGCTCGGGAATACGCTCGCGGTCGAAGTGGGCGAGTTTCTCCATCAACCAGATGTCTTGCATCAGCACCGGGCCGCGGGGGCCGGCGGTGAGGCTGTTGTTGTTGTCGATGACGGGGGCACCGTTGGCGCTGTGCAGGGTCTTGTCAGTCATGAATATCTCTCCTTGTTGATAGGGGGTCAGCCTACGGATCTGCACAGTGATGGGCCAATGGGCTTTTCCTAGCCCTTTGATAGGAAAGACAAATGGGTGCGGGGGGATGTGTAACCGCGCCGGATATTGCATGATGGGGGTTTCGAGAAGGAGCCTCATATGCAGATTACTATCCGTCATGCCGAACCCACCGATGCCCCCGCCTTGCGGGATCTCTACGCCCTGCCCAATGCTCAGGCGGGCACTCTGCACCTGCCCACGCCTCCCCTTAGCCAGTGGCAGAAGCGGTTGGAGAGCAGTGATGTAGTCGCCTTGGTGGCGGAGGTAGATGGGGGGCTGGTGGGCCAGATAGCATTGCATGTGGAGCCCAATCCCAGACGCAAGCATGTGGCAGGTATTGGCATGGGGGTGCGGGATGACTGGGCGGGCAAGGGGGTTGGCTCCGCACTGATGGCTGCGGCACTGGATCTGGCCGATAACTGGCTCAACCTGCACCGGATCGAACTGACGGTTTTCGTCGATAACGAAGCTGCGTTGGCGCTTTATCGCAAGTTCGGCTTTGTGGAAGAGGGGCGAGCCCGCGACTATGCCTTCCGGCAGGGGCGCTATGTGGATGTGTTCTATATGGCGAGGGTCCGCCCGTGATCGACTATCGCGAGCGCCTGACCCCCGTGCTGCGAGCGCTGGAGCAGGAGCCGGATCTCTCCATCGAGGAGCTGGCGAGCCGCGCCTGCCTCTCCCTCTACCACTTCCACCGGGTGTTCACCGCCGTGGTGGGGGAGGCGCCGGGGGAGATGTGCCGGCGGCTGCGGATGCAGCGGGCGGCCTGGCAGCTCTGCTACACAGACGCCAGCGTCACCGCCATCGCCCTGGGGGCGGGTCTCGCCAGCTCCCAGGCCTTTGCCAAGGCGTTTCGCCGTCACTATGGCTGCACCCCGGGGGAGTTTCGCCGTGACAAGGGCAAGAACGGACACCATGAGCGCAAGGATGGACACGCATGGGATGCCCCCCTCTCTTATGCTGAAGGCCACTCATCAGCAAGGAGCAACACCATGAAAACCGTCGAGATGGATGCCCGCACCCTGGCCTATATCCGGGCCACAGGCCCCTATGGCGAAGGCTATGACGCCGTCTGCAACCGCCTGCACCAGTGGGCCGCGCCCCGCGCTCTGGAGCAGGGGGAGTGGATCTTCATCTACCATGACAACCCGCAAGTGACGCCGCCGGCCCAGTGTCGCACCGACATAGGTGTCACGGTGCCGGTGGGGACCCAGGGGACGGGGGAGGTGGAAATCCAGCTCATCCCCGCCGGGCGCTACGCCCAGTCCCGCTACCTCATCACGGATCGCAATCAGTACGGGCCGCGCTGGCAGTAGCACATAGGCGACATAGTGTCCGCCGGGCTGGAGTTTGGCAGCGGCCCCTGTTTCGAGCTCTATCACAGCGTGAGCAATGATCCCCTGCAGGACGATGTCAGCTTCTGCTCCAGCGTGCGATAACGCTGCGGCAATAAAACGAGGCGCCCAAAGGCGCCTCGTTTTATTGGGGGTGGGTGGCCCCATCCCGGCGGCACCCTCTTCCCCGCGCAGCATGCCGCCCGTATCAGGGCTGGCTGGGCACCTTGTCCCGACGGGATTTCCACCACCATCTCAGCCGGATCTGGGAGATCAGCATGCCAGCCAGCATCAGGGCGCAGCCCACCAAGGTGCGCTCGTTCAGGGTTGGCTGGGCACCTTGTCCCGGCGGGACTTCCACCACCATCTCAGGCGGATCTGGGAGATCAACATGCCAGCCAGCATCAGGGCGCAACCCACTATGGCTCGCTCGTCCAGATGCTCCCCCAGCAGCAGCACACCGCCGATGGCGGCGAATACTGTCTCCAGGCTCAAGATGATGGCGGCGTGGGCCGGATGGGCACCGCGCTGACCCACCACCTGCAGGGTGTAGCCGATGCCGACCGAGACCAGCCCCGCGTAGAGCAGGGCCTGCCAGCCCGCCACGGCGCCGCCGAGGGTCGGGGTTTCGATGACAAAGGCAGTGCCAAGACTGAGCAGGCCGCACACCACGAACTGCACGCCCGCCAGGCGGATAGGGGCGACCCGGTTCGAGTAGTGATCCAGCACCAGCAGGTGAATGGCCCAGAACAGGGCGCCGATCACCTGCAGCAGATCACCGTAGCCTATGGTGAACTCCTCGGTCACGCTGAGGTAGTAGAGCCCGGCCATGGCGATGAGGGCACCAATCCAGGTGTTGGCCCCTGTCTTGTGGCGCAGGGCCAGGCCGATGACGGGCACCAGTATGATGTAGAGACCCGTGATGAAGCCCGCCTTGGCGGCCGTGGTGTAGAGCAGCCCCACCTGTTGCAGGGAGGCGGCGCTGAACAGCACGCCCCCGGCGATCAGGCCCCCGACCAGCAGCAGGCGGCGATCGCCCGCGGGTGACCCGGTTTGCGGCCTGGGCTGGCGCGACTTGAGCCACCACAGCAGCGGCAGCAGGGAGGCGGCACCGAGCAGGAAGCGCAGGCCGTTGAAGGTGAAAGGCCCCATGTGATCCATCCCCAGGCGCTGGGCGACGAAGCCCAACCCCCAGATGGCGGCGGCCATCAATAACATCATGTTTGAACGCATACAGATTCATCCCTGAGAGAGCAGTAACAGGGGTACTCGGGCCCTGTCAGTACGATACCCGTCTGCGGGGGGGGTTGTCGCCGGTGATTTGCAATCAGATGGGGGCCAGCCCGGGGACGCTATCAGCCGCTTGCCAGCCTGGCGAGCAGGGGCAGCAGGGCGAGCATCAGCAGGTTGCCCCTGAGGATCCAGATCACCCAGAACTGCTGCTGGATGGAGACTATGGGGGCGCGTCCCTGACGCAGGGAGCGGCGCCAGTGATGGAACAGCCGGCTGGGGTAGCCGAAGCTGAGGGCCATGGCGAAGAATAGCAGCAGCTTGGTGCGATAGCCAGGATTGGCCAGCAGGGCCGCCGGTTGCAGCGGGTGGGCGAGTACCATGAGCACGCCTGTGATGAAGATGAACAGCAGCGCCAGCGCCGCCAGGCTGTCCGCCAGCAGCAGCTTGCGCACCTGTTCGATGGACATGCCGCGCCGGAACAGAAAGTACTCCGAGGTGATGGCGCCGGTCAGGGTGATCACGGCGCAATAATGGAGCGCTGTCAGCAGTTCCGGGTTCAACATCCGAGCCAGTTCCTTCTCGTTGGCCACATGGCAAGCTTCCCTTTGGACGCCATAGAGCGGGGCTGATATTCTGACACTACACGACGTCGGGGGATAGCAGGAGTCAGGGTTGGATAAACGAGCAGTCTCCAAAAAGACCTGGTCCCTGGTTGCCCGGATGCGTCTGGGCTTGTTGCTGTTGTTCATCCCGGTGCTGATGCTGGGGGGTATCTACTACCTGCACATGGAGCGCAGCCTGCAACAAGAGTTGCAACAGCGCCTGCTCGCCACCAACCACCAGTTGCGTCACGTCTTCATCGAACCCTATCTGCACGAAATGGAACGCCAGTTCACCCTCATCTACGACCAGGTGAAGGTGGACGACATCAGCGGCCCCCGACTGAACAATGCGGAGTTCTACCTCAAGGAGTGGCGCCTCTACAAGGGGGTCATGGCAGACCTCATCTACATCTATGTCGGCACCGCCGAGCGCCAGATGCTGATCTACCCCGAATGGCAGGCGGATGCGGGCTTCGATCCCAGGACGCGCCCCTGGTATCAGCTGGCCAGCCAGCATCTGGGCAAGATGGTCTGGACCGAGCCCTATTACGACTACACCAACGGCAACCTGGTCATCGCGCTCGCGCGGGCCATCACCGACAAGGAGGGCAAGGTGCGCGGGGTGTTCGCGGTGGATGCCGTGCTGGCCCCCTTCTCCGCCCAGCTGAACCGGCACCTGGGCGACGGTTACCAGATGATCGTCAATCAGTCCGGCAAGGTGCTGGCCCACCCTGACCCGTCCCAACTGCTCAAGCCCATGGCCCACCCGAGCTGGCTCTCCCGCTTCAGCCAGGAGGATGGCATCTTCCTGGATCAGGATTCCCGGCAGTTTGTGGCCTACAGCCGCCTGCCCGAGCGCAACTGGGTGCTGATCAGCGTGCTGCCGGCGTCGAGCATCCAGGCCGTGGTGGCGCGGGCCTCCCTCAACGTGCTCGGGGTTGTGGTGCTGGCCAGCGTGCTCTATGCGCTGCTGGCCCTGGTCTGGTCCCGTTACTTCAGGCGGATGCTGGACGAGATCTCCACCATGATCCGCGCCAGCAGGATGCCGCCCGATGGGGTACCCCAGGGGGGAATGCATGAACTCAGGCACGTCTATGCCGAGCTGGCGGAGGTGAGCAAGGATTACCACGAGGCGCGCCAGCACGCGAACCTGGACAAGTTGACCGGCCTCTACAATCGCCGCTTCTTCGACGAACGCCTGAACCGGCTACTGCTGGAGCAGCACGCCTTCTGTCTGGCCATGATCGATCTGGATGGCTTCAAGCTGGTCAACGACAACTATGGTCACCAGACCGGGGATGTGGTGCTCAAGCGGGTGGCCAAGCTGGGCAACCAGCTGCTGGAGGATCACGGCTGGGTCTGCCGCTACGGGGGCGAGGAGCTGGTGGTGTTGCTGGCCAACCCTGACATCCACTTCTGCCAGATGCTGCTGGAGCAGTACAGGATAGGGGTCGCGTCCCTGGACTGGCGTGAACCCGGCCTCGGGATCACCTTCAGCGGCGGCCTGGTGGCGAGCGTCCCCGGTCTGGATGCCAAGGGGCTGCTCGATATCGTCGATGCCGAGGTGTATCGCGCCAAGCGGGATGGCAAGAACCGCATCTATCTGGGGGGAGTCGCCCCCTTGGCGCAGCACGAGGTGCCGCCGGCAGACGATGGGGTGCTGAGCAAAGAAGAGGCCTGAGGGCCTCTTCTTCATTCAGCGGCTCAAGGGAGCAAGTGCCACTCCCACAGGGGCCAGCCCAGCTCCGAGGCGCACTGGCGCAGGGCGGGGGCCGGATTGACCGCATGCGGATGGCTCACCGCCCTCAGCATGGGCAGATCGTTGTGGGAGTCGCTGTAACCAAAGCTCCCCTGCCAGAGGTTGTCCCGCCCGGCAAAGAGCTGGTTGATGCGGGCCACCTTGCCTTCGCGAAAACTCAGGGTGCCGCGGGTCTGACCGGTCAGCATCCCCTCTTCCTCGTCGAGCAGGATGGCAACGCAGTGATCCATTCCCAGCATCTTTGCCATGGGGGCCACCAGATGCTCGCCGGAGGCGGAGATCAGCACCAGCTCGTCGCCCCGCTCCCTATGCCATTCGATGCGCGCCAACCCCTCGGGGTAGAGGCGCTCGCGCAGCACCTGCTCGGCAAAGTGGTGGCACTGCTGGTTGAGCCATTGGCGCGACTTGCCCGCCAGGGGCTGCAGGGTGAAGGCCATGTATTGATGCATGTCCATCTTGCCCTGATGGTAGAGGGACATCATCCCCTGCTCCTCGGCCACCATGCCCGCCGGGGCCAGCTGCTCGGCCACCATGTACTCCAGCCAGAGGCTGGCGGAATCCCCGGCAATCAGGGTCTCGTCCAGATCAAACAGTGCCAGTGCCATGAGGGCTCCTTGCGATAACAACGAAAATGAAACGAGGCGTCATGCTACCTCACAGAGCTGATCCCGGGCCACCGCCAGGGTCACGGCGCTCCCCACAGCCAGCAGATCGCCAGCCGAGCGGTTGAGGCAATCCACCGTCAAGAGCCCCGCCTCGCACTCCACCTGATAGCGGATCACGTTGCCGAGCAGCTGTTGCTGGCGAACGATGCCGGGCAGGCTGGGCTCGCCGCTGGTCGCCCCTGCGGGCAGCAGGGTGATGGACTCCGGCCGCAGTGCCAGCTTGCCCTGAAAACGGGGGCCGAACAGCGACTTGCCCTGCTCTGCGCCGAGCAGGTTGTAGTTGCCGATAAAGCCCGCCACAAACTCGCTGGCGGGGCGGGCGTAGATCTGCTCCGGCGTGCCGCACTGCACTATTGCTCCCTTGTTCATCAGGAAGATCCGATCCGACAGGGTGAGGGCTTCCTCCTGGTCGTGGGTCACGAAGATGGTGGTGAGTTCGAGCCGTTGCTGGATTTCGCGGATCTGCTGGCGCAGGCTGCGGCGGATGCGGGCATCCAGCGCCGAGAGCGGCTCGTCCAGCAGCAGGATCCGTGGCCGTACCACCAGGGCGCGGGCCAGCGCCACCCGCTGGCGCTGGCCGCCGGAGAGTTCGCCCGGATAACGGCGCTCGAAGCCGGTCAGCTCCACCAGCTCCAGCGCTTCCTGCACGCTGGCCGAGAGCTCCCGCCCCGGCTGGGGTTTCATCTTGAGGCCGAAAGCCACGTTGTCCCACACCGTCATGTTGGGAAAGAGCGCATAGCTCTGGAACACCATGCCGATGCCCCGCTTCTGGGGGGCCTGCCAGGTAATGTCCTCACCGGCCACCCGCACCTGACCGCCATCCACCGGGGTGAGCCCCGCCAGCGCCCGCAGCAGGGTGGATTTGCCACAGCCGGAGGGGCCAAGCAGGGTCACCAGCTCCCCCTTGCGGATGCCGAATTCGATCCCCTCGAACACAGGAGTGTCGCCGTAGGATTTGTGCAACTGATTGACTTCTAAATGAAACATCTTGGATCACCGATGAAATCTGTTGGCCGCCCAGGTGAGCAGCAGGGTCAGCAGGAAATAGCTCATCACCAGCGCACTGGTGAAGTGGCCCGAGGTGGACCTCATGTTGTAGAGATAGACCTGCAGGGTCTCGTAACGGGTGCCCACCAGCATGTTGGCAAACACGAACTCCCCGAGCAGGAAGGAGAGCGACAGAAACAGCGCCGCCAGCAGCCCCTTGCGCAGGCAGGGGATCACCACCAGCGCGAAGGCGCGGGCACTGCTGGCCCCCAGCAGGTGGGCGGCATCCATCAGATCTTTCAGCGGTACACCCTGCAGGCTGTTGGCCAGTGCCCGGTACATGAAGGGCAACACCACGGTGAACCAGGTGCCGATCAGGATCCACGGCGTGCCGATAATCGGCAGCGGGCCGTCGGCGTAGATCTGCAGCAGCCCCACCGACGAGACCACAGGCGGCACCGCGAAGGGGAGCAGGATCAAGAGGTTCATCCAGGGATCCAGTTTGGGGAAGTAGTAGGCCACCACCAGCACGGTGGGCACCAGCACCAGAGTCCCCAGCAGCAGGGTGGCGAAGCAGACCAGCAGGCTTCGGCCAAAGGCCGCCAGAAAGCGCGGGTCACCCCACAGCTTGAGATACCAGTCGAGGGTGAAGCCGTCCGGCAGCAGGGTCGCCCCCCAGCGGGTAGAGATCGAATAGAGAAAGGTGGCCAGCAGCGGCAGCAGCAGGGTGGCGACCAGGGCCCCCAGCACCCACTTGGGCCAGCTTGGTTGCAAATCACGCATGGGATTGCCCCCTGTTCACATAGCTCTTCTTCAGCAGCCACTGGTTGGCGGCCGTCACCACCCCCAGCAGCACCATCAGGATCACCGCCAGCGCCGCCGCCATATTGGGCTCGAGGAAGATGTCGCCGGAGACCAGGCTGGCCACCCTGATGGTCACCAGATTGAAGTTGCCTGTGGTGAGGGCATAGGCGGAGGCATAGGCACCCACTGCGTTGGCAAACAGTATGATCAGGGTGCCGAGCAGGGCGGGTGTCAGCACCGGCAGTGCCACGTGCCACACATACTGGCCCTTGCTGGCGCCGAGCAGCGCGGCGGCCTGCGGCCACTCATCCTGCAGCGCATCGAAGGCCGGGTAGAGCAGCAGCAACGCGAGGGGGATCTGGAAATAGGTGTAAATGAGGATCAGGCCCGACCCCGAGTAGAGGTTGAAGCCGTCGATCAATCCCCAGGATTTCAGCAGCAGGGTAACGGCGCCGTTGATGCCGAGAATGATGATGAAGGCGAACGCCAGCGGCACGCCGCTGAAGTTGCCTGTCATGGTGACAAAGGCCAGAAGCAGCCGCTTGACCCGCTCGCCGCTGTGACGCAGCGCCGCAGCCCCGAGCGTGCCGATGGCAAGCCCCCCTAGACTGGCGATACCGGCGATACGCAAGGAGTTGCCGAAGGATTGCAGGTAGAAGGGGGAGCTCAAAATCTCCCGATAGTAGGCGAAGCCCCAGCCATCGGGGGTCTGAAAGCTGCCCACCAGCACCCACACCATGGGGGCGAGCTGGAACAGTATCATCAAGAGGACAAAGGGCAGCAGCACCAGCGCGGGCAGCCAGTGGCGGCGCGCCTGGCGCCGGGTTGCTGCGGGTTGATCCAGCAGGATCTCGGTGGTTGCAGGCATCATCAATGCACCTCGCGCATAAAGGCCGCCTTGAGCAGCGGGGGAACCACCGGCTTGTCGTGGGGCACGCCCAGCAGGTCGGCCATCAGGGCGCAGAGCTGGGTCTGGGCGATCACCACCCCATCCGGCCAGCGTTCGATAAAGGCATCGCCAAAGAGCCAGAGCGGCACAGTGCGCTCCTCCGGCAGGGTGCCGCCGTGGCTCAAGTCATTGTTCATGCCGTGATCCGAGGTGATCACCACCTGATACCCCTCTGCCAGCCACAGGGGCAGCAGGTCGGCCAGCAGGCTGTCCATCCGGCGCGCCTGATTGCGGTACTGGCGGGAATCGAGGCCAAACTTGTGGCCCGCATCGTCCACCCCCATGGGGTGGATCAGCAGAAAGTCGGGATCATGTTGGGTTCTGAGCCACTCCCCATCCATCAGCAGATGGCTGTCGGGGTAGTTGTCATCCCAGTAGAAGCAGCCGTGCTGGATCGGCAACTGCTCGTCATGGGTATAGCGATCCCGGGCCGCCAGCCAGGGGCTGCGGTTGTAGAGTTCGCTCACCCAGTAATAGGCCGCGGCTGCGGTGCCTTTGCCTGCCGCGCGGGCCAGATGGAAGATGGAGTCGTGCTGGCTGAGGCGCGTCACCCCGTTGTGGGTGATGCCGCTCACCACCGGCGGCACGCCGGTCAGGATGCACTCGTAGAGGGGCCGGGAGAGGGAGGGCAAGGCAGAGCTCAGGGTCGTATGCAGACCGCGCCCCGCCTCCACCATGCCGAAAAGGTAGCCCATGGTGTGGGCTACCTCGGCTGCCAGGCCATCCACAAGTACCACTATCACCTTGTGTTGCACTGGATTCCCTTACTGCATGTTGATCATGACGGTTTCTTGCCACTGGCGCGGCAGGGCCTTGGAGCTCTGCTCCCAGGCTGCATGATCCTGCACCGGCTTGGCATTGGCATACTGTTCGGCTGGCAGCAGCTTGGCTTTCACGTCATCCGGCAGGGTCACGTTGCTGCGGATGGGGCGGGCGTAGCCACGGGCCAGGTTGATTTGACCGGCATCGGAGAGGATGTATTCACGGGCCAGCTTGGCGGCGTTGGGGTTCTTGGCCCACTTGTTGATGATGGTGGTGTAACCGGCGATAACGGAGCCGTCGCTCGGGATCACCACATCAAACTTCTTGGGGTCGATCTGGTCGCGGTAGTTCAGGGCGTTGAAGTCCCACAGCACACCCACTTCCACTTCGCCCTTCTCGATGTTGGCTATGGTCGGGTCGTTCAGTGACAGGCGACCCTGCTTGGCCAGCTGGCCGAACAGCTCCAATGCAGGCTTGAGGTTCTTCTCGCTGCCACCGGTGGCATAGGCTGCCGCCAGCACGCCGTTGTTGGCCTGGGAGGCCACGCCCACGTCACCCAGGGTCACCTTGTAGTCGCCACCCAGCAGGGATTGCCAGCTGGTGGGGGCGGCCTTGACCAGATCCTTGTTGATCAGGAAGGCGATGGTGCCGGTATAGGCCAGCATCCAGTGACCGTCCGCATCTTTGGCCCAGTTGGGAATGTCGGCCCAGGTGGAGGGCTTGTAGGGCTGGGTGACCCCCTGCTTGACCGCAACCGGGCCGAAGGCGCCGCCCACGTCACCGATATCGGCGGTGGCATTGGCCTTCTCGGCGGCGAACTTGGCGATCTCCTGGGCCGAGCTCATGTCGGTATCCTGATGCTTGATGCCGTAGATGCTGCCCAGCTGCTGCCAGGTATCCTTCCAGTTGGCCCAGCTGTCGGGCATGCCGATGCTGTGGAGCTGGCCTTCGCCGCGGGCGGCCTTCTCGAGATCCGCGATATTTTCGGCGGCAAACAGTGGTTGACTGATGGCCACCAGGGCCAGTGCACTTGCGATCACGCTTTTCATCATCCCATCCCTCTGGACTAGGTCAGTTAAGGTTCGAGAGGGATGCTAGAGGGGAAATATGACGGTGGCGGGGCGCTTTGATGGCGTTTTCGTGACAATCACCCTGTCATGGTGCTGTCATCAGCAGGGGTTACAACTCGGGGTCGACAGCCGCTGGTCTACTCCAGAGGGCGCAAACCGGAATGACCGACAGGGACGTGACAGTGACAGAGCGATTGAGGGAACAGGGGCTGGCCGATGGCCGCAGCCCCTCCAAGTGCGAACAGATTTGCCAGACCCTGCGCCGCTATATCGGCAGCGGCCAGCTGGGGGCCGGGCAGCAGCTGCCCGCCGAACGGGCACTGAGCGAGCGCTTCGCCACTACCCGCATCACCATCAAGGAGGCGCTCTCCAGCCTCGAGGCGGACGGCCTTATCTACCGGGCCGAGCGGCGCGGCTGGTTCGTGGCGCCGCCCCGCCTCACCTACGATCCCGCCATCCACACCCACTTTCACCAGTGGATAGGCGAGCAGCAGCGCACCGCCGAAACCCGGGTGCTGGCACACGGCAGCGAGCTTGCCAGCAGCGAGTTGTGTCACTGGATGGGGCTGGATCCCTTCACACCGCTTTACGAGATCCGCCGCTTGCGCCTGATCGACGATCGTCCCGTGCTCCACGTCAGCCACCATCTGCTGGCGAGCCGCTTTCCCGATATCGCCACTGCGCCCCTGGCGAGCTCCCTCACCGAGCTCTATCAGCAGCGCTATGGCATAGGCCAGGGCGGGGCCAGCCTCGAGATCACCCCCTCGGCGGCGCGGGGCGCCATCGCCCGTGCCCTCAATCTGGCGGAGGGGAGCGCGGTGCTCAGACTGGTGCGGGTCAACTACGACGAGAAGGGGGCGCTGGTGGATTGCGATATCGAGCACTGGCGGCCGGATGCCATTCGTATCTGTCTGGATACCAGAGCGCTGCAACCGGTTGTCGGCAAGCCGCAGCGAGTCCAGCTTGCTGATTAGGTAGCAGACAGCCAGCGTGGCGGATCCCGCAGGATCCGCCGGGATCAGTTGTCGATATTGGGGATAAGGTCGTCGAAGCTCTGGTAGCCGCAGTCCGCCAGTTGCAGCGACATTGTGTAGGTCTTGCTGCCCTCCCGCTGGCCAATGGCGGGGCGGTTTAGCTTGAGCTCCTGATGCCAGTACTCCTTCATGCGATCGATGAGGGCCATGGCCTCGCTCTCGTCCAGGTGGAGCTGACAGAGCGCCATGTAGTTGTTGGACTTGTGCATGTTCTCCACCAGATAGTCCCCCAACACAGACATGGCCTGGCGTGCCTGCTGGCGGGCGAAGCGGCTGTGCTGCTCGAAGCTGATGCGCTCGCTGATGAGGAAGTGGTAGCTGTTGTCGATACCAAGCTGCAATATGCCGAGCTTCTCCAGCTTGCGCAGATAGAGGTAGCAGGAGGCGTCGGTCAGGCCGTACTCCCGCTTGAGATCGATCAGCGTCTTGTCGCGCCAGAAGATGTTGGCGAGGAAGGCGTAGAGCCCCGGCTCCTTGTGAAATGCCTCGTCCTGCTCCTGGGTGAAGACGGCACGGCGGCTCTGGGCGTCCTGGGTGCGATCCAGCAGCTCCTCGAACGAGAGCCCCACCAGGTGGCAGATCTCCAGCAGGGTGTCGAACGGCAGGGAGGGCTTGTTCATCATCCGTTTCACGGTAGCGATGGAGACCCCCATGGCTTCCGCCAGGGTCTGATAGCGGATCCCCTTGTCGGTCAGGGTCTTCTTCAGGGTGTCGAGAATGTGGTTGGCCAGGGTCTGGCTGTAGGTCATGCAACTATTCCTTTATCTGCATTTTTAGTCGTGCCAGAAAATGAGAGATTTGTCTGTATCGGGCTCAATTTTTGACACCTAGAAAAACCAGAGGGGATACGTCCGGCGATAACGGCTGAAATGGCCTGACCAGTCATGGTGCAAGGTGGCAGAAAATGACACTCGATGGTGCATATCCTTCAACCTTTCAACATTTTGCTGGTGATGCATATTACATCGCACATAATCCAACACGAATCGGATTCAATACCTTCCTGGTTGAGAAAACGATTGTTTGCTTCCAATTTAAGGGTTTTTTTAACCGCAAGGTTTTATTCTTTCCTGGCATTGAGCGGAACTCGCAAGAGGTCCGCTTTTTTTCTTTTCTCCGAATTTGAGCCCGCCGTCAAGGAAGGGGCGCATTTTTTGGCACCTCCTGCGCAGCCCTCCCTAGGGGTTATTCCCCCTTGCAGGGGAACAGCTTGGGGATCTCCCGCACCAGCCAGCTCTTGGCCTTGCCCATGGTATCCCGGCGCCACGCCAGCACGACCTGCACCTGATGGCGATACTCGGGGCCGATTACCTTGAGGCGCCCCGCCTTGATGTCTTCTTCTATCCAGCTCAGGGGCATGGTGCCGACGCCAATGCCCGCCAGCAGGGCATCGCGCTTCTCTCCCATGGTGCTGAC
The DNA here is from genome assembly GCF_040908275.1 of Aeromonas sp. R4-3. Lineage (NCBI taxonomy): Bacteria > Pseudomonadati > Pseudomonadota > Gammaproteobacteria > Aeromonadales > Aeromonadaceae > Aeromonas > Aeromonas sp. R4-3. Next base: position 159,750 of record NZ_JBFODK010000020.1, on the reverse strand, counting down.
GGTCAGGCGCGGCTGCTTGTCCAGCAGGCGATAGGTGAGGGCGGGCTTGCGCCGCGCCGTGTCGGCGATGGCGATGGCGCGGTAGCGGCGCAGCGTCTCGTCCGCCAGGGGCTCGGGCTCCAGGTGCAGGGGGTGATCCGGGTGAGCGACATAGAGCATCACCTCCTCCTGCAAGGGCTGATGCTTGATGCCGGTCATCATGATGTCGGGGTTGAGGGAGGAGATGAGCAGATCCGCACGGCCATCTTCCAGACACTCCCAACTGCCCGCCAGCACCTCGGCCCGCAGCCGCAGCCGGGTATCCGTCTGCTCGGCCAGCCGCTCCACCAGAGGGTAGAGCGCCTGCAGCGGCACCAGGGCATCGACGGCTATGGTGATGTCTGTCTCCCAGCCCCGGGCCAGGGCCCGGGTCTCCCCCACCAGGTGCTCGGCAGCCTCCAGCAGCAGACGACCCTGCTCCAGCAGCATGCGCCCGGCCGGGGTGAACTTGGTTCTGTGGCCGCTGCGATCAAACAGCATGGCGTCCAGCTCGTCTTCCAGCTTCTGCACCGTGTAGCTCAGCGCCGAGGGCACCTTGCCCAGCTCGTCGGCGGCTGCAGCGAAGCTGCCACGGCGGTCTATGGCGTCCAGCACCCGGATCGCCTCCAGGGTCAGCGCCCGCTCCTTGTTCGATTCCTTGGCCATATCTAACCTTCAATTTTTTTGAACATGTTTGCCAGATTATCTCGCTAACAACTTAGGGCAAGTGACTTTATTATTCAATCAACGCTTAGGCAGGAAGGCCAAGCGGCCAAATAAAAGGTAGTTCCAGGCTGAGACATCACACAGAACGATGTCTGCTGTAGGTGAAAGAACAACACACTATTTGAATAACCTCTTGCATGGATGCATTGATTCGGGCCAGACCGGCCTTGGCAATGACATAAAAACCAAGAGAGTGAATGAACATGAAAAACCTAATCAAGATGCTGGCCGTTGCAGGCCTGATGACCGCAGGTTTCGCCCAGGCTGCCGTACCGGCCGACATCAACGCCGCCCCGGGCGTGCTGTTTGTGAACTGGAACGCGACCGCCGCCATGGCTGGCAAGGCCAACCCCATGCTGGAGGTGCGCGATGAGTCTGGCGATCTGCTGGCATCGGTTCACGCCAGCCTGATGGGCACCCAGCAGGTCAAGATCCCGAGCCGCACCCAGGGCAACCTGACGGTGAGCCTGGGGGATCAAAGCAGCGACTACCGCATCCCGTTCGGTCTGGGTGACGGTCGCCAGCGCTAATCAACCGTTTACAGGTATTGGAGGAGCACACCATGATGAAATTGAGAGCCGCAGCTGAACGGGGTCATGCCAACTTCGGCTGGCTGGATGCACGCCACAGCTTCTCGTTCGGTCACTACTATGACCCGGACTGGATGGGGCACTCTGTCCTGCGGGTCATCAACCAGGATCTGGTGTCGCCGGGTGGCGGCTTCGCTACCCACCCTCATGCCAACATGGAGATCCTCACCTGCGTGCTGAGCGGCACCATAGAGCACAGGGACAGCCTCGGTCATGCCGAGCAGATACCGGCGGGGGATTTCCAGCTGATGAGCGCAGGGTCCGGCATCCGGCACAGCGAGTACAACCCCTCGCAGACCGAGCCCCTCTCCCTGTTGCAGATCTGGATAGAGCCGAATGAGGTCGGCACTACCCCAGGTTATCAGCAGAAGAAGATAGCCACCCAGCCCGGGCTGACGCTGGTCGCGTCACCGGATGGGGAGGCGGGATCCTTCAGGATCCGCCAGCAGGCCCGCATCTGGCGACTGCAGCTTGCCGAAGGGGAAACCCTCGAATGGGCATTGCAAGGGCGTCATGGTTACCTGCATATGATTTCAGGGGAGCTGACTGGCAACGGTCTGTCTGCCCGACCCGGCGACGGCCTGCTCAGTCGCGATGAGGCGTCCTGGACGCTCACCGCGTCCGAGGGGAGTGAAGCCCTGCTGTTTGATCTGCCCTGATAGATAAATCTCGGCGAAATGAATGAGTTAACAATTAGCACTTACACTGTTATTACCAAGATGGGTAATCAAAGGAATCTGACGATGGACAAGATGAAAGATGTGGCACTGCTGGCGGGTCGTATTTTGCTGGCGCTGATGTTCGTGATGGCAGGCTGGGGCAAGATCGGCGGTTACGCCGGTACCCAGGGTTACATGGAAGCCATGGGCGTGCCCGGGTTCATGCTGCCCCTGGTGATCCTGCTGGAGCTGGGTGGCGGTCTCGCCATAGTGCTGGGTCTCTTTACCCGCAGCCTCTCTGTGCTGCTGGCCGGTTTCACCCTGATGGCCGCCTTCATCTTCCACTATCAGCCTGCCGAACAGATGCAGATGCTGATGTTCATGAAGAACCTCTCGGTGGCCGGTGGTTTCCTGGCCCTGGCGGCAGCCGGTCCTGGTGCCTTCAGCCTGGATGCCCGCCTCGGCAAGTGCTGGTAACAGCCTGATAGTTCAAGTTTTCCAACGCCTTTCGGCCGGTGCAGTTGCACCGGCTTTTTTATGCCCGCCAGGGGGCTAATGCCGGTACTGTGACGAGGCCCGCCTGGTGACGGCAAGCGCCTTTTGCATCTTACCCCCCGATCCCCGACAATCCCATTTCGTGTGAAGTGACGGAAATGGCTCGCCTTTTCCGGCGCGCACCCCTCTTCATGAAATTGGCGGGAGTCGTCCATGTTTACCCTCTACCACTCCAATCAGCTGGATCTGCTCAAGGAGCTGCTGGTGAGCCGCATCCGGCAGGCGCCCCTCTCTCACCCCTTCGAGCACGAGCAGATCCTGGTGCAGAGTCCCGGCATGGCCCAGTGGCTCAAGCTGGAGCTGGCCAAGGCCTTCGGCATCGCCGCCAATATCGACTTCCCGCTGCCAGCCAGCTTCATCTGGGAGATGTTCACCCAGGTGCTGGCAGACGTGCCCCGCCAGAGCCCCTATAACAAGGGATCCATGAGCTGGCAGCTGATGACCATTCTGCCCGCCCTGCTGGACAGGCCCGCCTTCGCCCCGCTGGCCGCCTATCTGGGGGGGGATGACGAGGATCCTGCCCAGGATCCCGAGCAAGTAAGGCTGTGGCAGCTCTGCCAGAAGGTGGCGGATCTCTTTGACCAATATCTGGTCTATCGGCCGGACTGGATAGCCCGCTGGGAAGAGGGGGAGGGATTGGGGTTGGAACTGTCTGGGGTGAGCGGTCAGGATTGGCAGCCGGAGCTGTGGCGCGAGCTGGTGGCCCGCACCCTGGCCCTCGCGCCCAGCGGCTACCACAGAGCCAACCTCTACGAGGAGTTTATCCACGAGCTGGCGCGTACCCGGGATCTGCCGGGCAAGCTGCCGCAACGGGTCTTCGTGTTCGGTATCTCGGCGCTGCCACCCCGCTATGTGGAGGCCCTGCTGGCCCTCGGCAGCCGACCCGAGGTGGAGGTGCACCTGTTCGTCACCAACCCCTGCCGCTACTACTGGGGGGATCTGCTGGACAGAAAAACCCTGGCGCGGCTCGAAACCAGGCTCAAGCCCGGCACCGACATCGAGACCCTGCAAGGGCCCGCCAACCCGCTGCTCGCCTCCATGGGCAAGCTGGGGCGCGACTACCTGCATCAGCTGATGGAGCTGGAGGTGCCGCAAATCGAGGCCTTCGTCGACATCGACGAGGTGGATGAGCAGGGCAATGTCAGCCTGCTGCGCGCCATCCAGAAAGATGTGCTGGATCTGGCCGAACGGGGCGCCGGTCAGTTCAGTCTCGACGCCAGCCACCACAAGAGCCCCATCAGTCCGGCGGATGGATCCCTGCAGATCCACGCCTGCCACGGCCCCATGCGGGAGCTGGAAGTGCTGCACGACCGGCTGCTGGCGCTGTTCGAGCAGGACCCGTCCCTCACTCCGAAAGATGTGGTGGTGATGATGCCGGACGTGAACAGCTACGGCCCCTACATTCAGGCGGTGTTTGGTGCCCGTGGCCAGATCCCCTTCGCTGTATCGGACAGAGCCGCCAGCCAGGAGAGCCCGCTGCTGCAAAGCTTCCTCGCCCTGCTCAAGCTGCCCAACGCCCGCCTCGGTGCTGGCGAGCTGCTCGCCATTCTCGAGGTGCCCGCCGTGCTGCGCCGCTTCGAGCTCGATGACGACGAGTTCAACCAGCTGCGGGTCTGGGTGCAGGAGACCGGCATCCGCTGGGGGCTGGATGACGGCTACCCCGTCCGCTTCGATCTGCCGCCCATGTCCGGCAACAGCTGGCTGTTCGGCCTGCGCCGCATGCTGCTCGGCTTTGCCATGGGGGATGGGGAGCCGGTGGCTGGCATCCTGCCCTGTGCCGACAACATGGGGGTGCAGCAGGGCCCCTTGGCCAGCATATTGCCCTACGCCGAGATCGAGGGTCAGCAGGGGTTGGCGCTGGGCAAGCTCGCCTGGTTTGTCGACTCCCTGGCCGAATTCCTGCCCCGGCTGCAACAGGCGCAGCCGCTGGCAGAGTGGAACGCCTGCCTGCTGGCACTGCTGGAGCGCTTCTATCTGGCCGACGAGGATGAAGAGCGTCAGCTCCAGCTCATTCGCAGCCAGCTGGCCGACTGGCAAACCCAGCTCGGGGAGGCTCGCTTCGATCAGCCCATCACCGCCGACCTGTTGCAGGACTACCTCGGCAGCGTGCTGGGGGAGTCCCGCTCCAGCCAGCGCTTCCTCGCCGGTCAGGTCAACTTCTGCACCCTGATGCCGATGCGCTCCATCCCCTTCAGGCAGGTCTGCCTGCTCGGCATGAACGACGGCGTCTATCCGCGCACTTTGGCCCCCATGGGCTTCGATCTGATGGCGGTGGCGTCGCGACGCGGGGACAGATCCCGCCGCGATGACGACCGCTACCTCTTCCTTGAGGCGCTGTTGAGCGCCCAGCAGGGGCTCTATATCAGCTATCAGGGCTTCAGCGCGCAGGACAACAGCGACAAGGTGCCCTCGGTGCTGCTGGCGGAACTGATCGACTATGTGCGGCAGGGCTTCGTGCTGGCGGGGGATGAGAGCCTCGACGATGAAGCCTCAGGCCGGCGGCTGCTTCAGCACCTGATAGTGCCACACCCGCTCACCCCCTACAGCCGCAACTACTTCTACCCACAGGCGGGGTCCGGCCTCTTTACCTATGCCGCCGACTGGCTGCCCGCTCTCAATCCGGTGCGTGGCGCGGCCAACTTCCAGAGCGGCGAGCTGCCGCTGCCCCCCGAATGGGGCAAGGAGCAGGGGCTTGAGCTGGCGGAGCTGCTGCGCTTCTATCGGCAGCCCACCAAGTATTTCCTCAACCGACGCCTCAAGGTGTGGTTCGAGCTGAACGAAGCCAACATCGAAGACAGCGAGCCGTTCGAGCTGGACGGCCTGCAGCACTATCAGCTCAAGGCCCTGCTGCTCGATGCCCATCTGGCACAAGGAGATAGTGCCGTGCGTCGCGAGCGGTTGCAGCTCACCGGCCTGCTGCCCCAAGGCTGGTTCGGCAGCCTGCTGCTGGAGGATCTGGACGCCGAGATGGGCAAGCTGGCGGATCGGCTGCGCCCCTGGGTTGCGGCCAATGAGGCAGAAAAACGGGCGGTGGAGATCGATATCTCCCTGACCCAGGGCCAGCTGCAGGGGTGGATAGACACCCAGAAGGGACGTTTGCTGGTGGTCAAACCCGGCAGCTTCAACGGCAAGGATCTGCTGCTGGGCTGGGTTCAGCACCTCTGCCTCTCATTGAGCTGCATCCCCGGCGACACCCTGCTGTTCGATGCCAAACAGAGTCTGCGGCTGCCAGCTCTTCCGGCCGAGGAGGCGCGCCCCAGACTGGCAGCCCTGGTGGCGCTCTGGGCTCAGGGAATGAAGCGGCCGCTGCCGTTTTTCCCCAACACCGCCTGGGAGTGGTTCAGGGCGATCGAGAAGGATCCGGACAAGCCGGAGGCGGCCGACAAGGCGGCCCTTACCCGCTTCAACGGCGGCTACATGGTGACGGGGGAGGGGCAAGATCCTTATGTTGCCCGCTGCTTCCCCGAGCTGGATGACGCCGTGCTGAGCCAGTTGCAGGCGCTGGCCCGCGAACACCTGACCCCGCTGCTGACCACCCTGGAGATGATGTGATCATGGCCAACCCGCTCAATACCCTGCGTTTTCCCCTCCACGGTGAACGACTGATCGAAGCCTCCGCCGGGACCGGCAAGACCTACACCATAGCCGGCCTCTACCTGCGCCTGCTGCTGGGCCACGGCCCGCTCATCGAAGAAGGCGCCGATGTGGGTCAATCCAGCGCCCACGAGCGGCCGCTCTCGGTGACCGAAATCCTGGTGGTGACCTTTACCGAGGCCGCCACCGCCGAGCTGCGGGGGCGGATCCGCGGTCGCATCCACGAGGCGCGCCTCGCCTTTATGCGAGGTGAGAGCAAGGATGACTTGCTGGCCCAGTTGCTGATCGAGGTGGAGGATCACGAGCTTGCGGCCCGCCGCCTGCTGGCCGCCGAGCGGCAGATGGACGAGGCGGCGGTCTTTACCATCCACGGCTTCTGCCAGCGGATGCTGAAACAGAACGCCTTCGAATCGGGCGCCCTCTTTGAAACCGAATTCCTCACCGACGACAGCCAGCTCAGGCTGCAGGCGGTGAGCGACTACTGGCGTGCCGAGTTCTATCCGGTGGATAAAACCCTGGCGAGCTCGGTGCGCGCGCTCTGGCCTAGCCCCGTCGCCCTGCTGCGGGAGATGAACGGCTGGCTCGACAACAGCGAGCTGGAGATACACCCGGCCTTGGGGGATGAGACCCTCGCCGCCCGCCATCAGGCTGCCATGGCCCGTATCGGGGCTGTTAAGCGCGAGTGGCTGGCGCAGGGGGACGAGATCCGCCGCCAGACCGAGGGGCAGATGAAGCTCTACACCGGCAAGAACTACGAAGGGTGGCTCGCCAAGATCGGCGACTGGGCACAGGACGAGGGGAGCGGCTACGCGCTGCCCAAGGATCTCGAACGCTTCGGCCAGGAGACACTGGAAGCCAAGTTGAACAAGGGGAAGGCGCCACCGACCCTGCCGCTGTTCAGCCAGATCGACGAGCTGTTGGCGAGCCGCCCCGGTATTCGCGACCTTATCCTGCAACGGGCGGCCAAGGTGGTGCGCAGCCGGATGCAGGCGAGCAAGCGCCAAGCCCATCAACTCTCGTTCGATGACCTGCTCAAGGATCTCGACGGGGCGCTGGGCTCCAACCTTGGCGAGCGGCTCTGCGATCGCATTCGCGCCACCTACCGGGTGGCGATGATAGATGAATTTCAGGATACAGACCCCCAGCAGTACCGCATCTTCCATCGCCTCTACGGCGGTCACACAGACACGGCGCTCTTGATGATCGGTGACCCCAAGCAGGCCATCTACGGCTTTCGCGGCGCCGACATCTTTACCTACATTCAGGCGCGGCGAAATGTGAGCGCCCACTACACCCTGGGGCGCAACTGGCGCTCCAGCGGTGCGCTGGTGGGGGCGGTCAACGGCCTGTTCGAGCGGGCCAAGGATCCCTTTATCTACGAGGCGGATATCCCCTTCCTGCCGGTGGAGGCCCAGGGCAAGAGCAAGGCGCTGCTGCTGGGTGGCGCCACCGCGCCTGTGCTGCACTGCTGGCAGCTGAGCGGCCAGCCCACCTTCAATCGGGGGGATTACCAGAGCAAGATGGCCCGCGCCACCGCCGCCGAGATCCACCGCCTGCTGACCCTGGCCCGCGAGGGCAAGGCGCTGATCGGCGACAAAGCGGTGAAGGCCGGGGATATCGCCGTGCTGGTGCGCACCGGTGCCGAGGGCAAGCTGGTGCAGCAGGAGCTGGCGCGCCTCGCCATCGCCTCCGTCTATCTGTCGAACCGCGAGAGCGTGCTGGAGCAGACGGAGGCACGGGAGATTTTGCTTATTCTGCACGCCTGCCAGAACCCGAGCGAAGAGCGCAGCCTGCGGGCGGCGCTGGCGACCGGGCTCTTTGATCTGGATGCCAGGGCGCTCGACGCGCTGGCCTCGGACGAGCGGGCCTGGGAGAGCGCGGTGCAGGAGTTTATGGAGTACCGGCAGATCTGGCACCGCCGCGGCGTGCTGGCCATGCTGCGGGCCCTGCTGCACAGGCGCAACCTCGCCTCCTCCCTGCTGGCGAGCCCCTATGGCGAGCGGCGGCTGACCAACTTCCTCCATCTCGGTGAGCTGCTGCAACAGGCGAGCAGCGAGCTGGACGGGGAATATGCCCTGCTGCGCTGGCTGGGGGAGGCGGTGAGTCGCCCGGGCGGCCAGGATGCTGAGCAGGTACTGCGCCTCGAATCCGAGCGCAAGCTGGTGCAGATAGTCACCATCCACAAATCCAAGGGGCTGGAGTATCCGCTGGTGTTCCTGCCCTTCATCTGCAGCCACAGAACCGCCGAGACCCCGCTCTATCACGAGGCGGATGAGGCGGGCAATCGCACCATTCTCGATCTGACCGGTGCCGACCATTCGCTGGCCGAAGCGGACAGGGAGCGCCTCGCCGAAGATTTGCGGCTGCTCTACGTGGCGCTGACCCGGGGCGTCTACGCCACCTGGCTGGGGCTGGCCCCGGTGCGCTCGGGCAACGGCAAGTCGGAGAAGACAGAGCTGCACCACACCGCCATCGGCTACCTGCTGCAAAAGGGGGAAGAGGGGGACGCCGAAACCTTGGCGACAGCCCTCACCGAGCTTGCCCAGGCGCTGCCCGGGGTGGTGGTCTGTGAGCCCTCGCTCACCCGTCCGGCCCCGCTGCCGCCAGAGGAAGAGCAGCTGGGCGAGCCCCAGGTGCGCCACTTTACCGGTTCCCTCGAACGGGACTGGTGGATCAGCTCCTACTCCGGGCTGGCGGCCCAGGGGAACGGCCACGGCAAGGGGGTATTGGCGAACCCCGGCTTCGATGACGAGGTCGTGACCGAGGCGGCTGCCGCTGCGCAGGAAGAGGAGGCGCCCCAGCCCTCCATCTTCACCTTCCCGAAGGGGGCGCGCCCCGGCACTCTGCTGCACAGCCTGTTCGAGACCATCGACTTTCAAAGTGCCGCAGGCGACTCGCTGGCGCAGCATATCGCCGCCCTGCTGGCGCAGGATGGCTTCGACGAGAGCTGGGCTCCCGTGTTGCAACAGCAGGTGGAGGCTGTGCTCGATACCCCGCTGGATACCGGCTTTGACGAGCCGGTGCGGCTGCGGGATCTGGCCCCCGATCGCAAGCAGGTGGAGCTGGAGTTCTTCCTGCCCATGGGGCGGGTGACGGCGCCGGCGCTGACAGCCCTCTGCCAGCAGCACGACCCCCTGTCGCGGGGCAACAAGCCGCTGGGCTTCGCCACAGTGCAGGGGATGCTCAAGGGCTTTATCGATCTGGTGTTCGAGTGGCAGGGGCGCTGGTATCTGCTCGACTACAAATCCAACCACCTCGGCATGAGCCCGGCCGATTACAGCCGTCCGGCGCTGGAGCGGGCCATGGCTGAGCATCGCTACGACCTGCAATACCAGCTCTATTCCCTGGCGCTGCACCGGCTGCTCTCGTTGCGGCTGCCGGGCTACGATTTCGAGCAGCACTTTGGCGGGGTTTTCTATCTGTTCCTGCGCGGCATGCCGCAAGGGGGCGTGTTCCATACCCGTCCGAGTCGTGAACTGGTGCTGGGGCTCGACAAGTTGTTTAGTAAAGGTGTGATGCCTGACGATCATCGTTTAGAAAAACCAAACAAGGCAGAGGCATGAGGGGCGAGATGAAGAGCGACGGTATGATCGAACGGCTGAAAGCCCTGGCGCTGGCGGGGCGTATCCGCCAGCTGGATCTGCAATTTGCCAAACTGGTGGCCGATCTGGGCGGCAGCCCCGAGCTGGTGCTGGGGGCCGCGCTCGCCTGCTTCGAGCTTGGGCGCGGCCATGTCTGCCTGCCGCTGGAGATGCTATCTGCCGGATCACTGCGCCCCTTCGGGTTGGATCCGGATCAGAGCCGGGATCTTCTGGGGGATCTGGCGGATCCTGCCAGTTGGCCCGCCCTCTTTGCGGCAAGTCCGCTGGTTGGTACGGAACAGCATGAGGGGGAGGTCCCCCGCTGGCCGCTGCGGCTCTGGCACGGGCGTCTCTACCTCACCCGCTACCACGATTTTGAGCTGGGGGTGGCTCGCCATCTACGCGCCCTGAGCGAGCGAGCCGAATGGCCCGAAATAGCCCCGGCCCTGTCGCGGCTGTTTGCCCGCGACTACGGGCTGGTGTTCGGGGCGCTGCTCAAGGCCCGCCTCGCCACCGACTTCTCGGCCCGCCACTTCGTCGAGAAGTATCTGGATCTGGTCTTCCCCCATGAAGTGGACTGGCCCGCCATAGAGGCGCTGCTGGGGAGCGCCCAGGCGGCGAGCGACCTTGGCAAGCTGGATGCGCTGGTGCCCGAATCGCTCTGTTGCAACGGCCAGAAGCTGGCGGCGGCCACCGCGGCGGCGCGCCCCTTCGCGGTGATCTCAGGCGGCCCCGGCACCGGCAAGACCACCACTGTGGCCAAGCTGCTCGCCATTCTGGTGGAGACCGGCCTGCAAGCAGGCAAGGCCCCGGCGATCCGGCTGGTGGCCCCCACCGGCAAGGCGGCGGCGCGCCTGACCGAGAGTATCGGTTCTGCCTTGCAGGCTCTGGACTTGCCCCCCGAGTGGGCCCAGGCCATCCCCACAGAGGCGGGCACCTTGCACCGGCTGCTCGGGGTGATCCCCGGGCGCAGCCAGTTCCGCCACCACGCGGGCAACCCGCTGCACCTCGACTTGCTGGTGGTGGATGAAGCCTCCATGGTCGACTTGCCCATGATGGCACGCCTGCTCGATGCGCTGCCGAGCCACGCCCGTCTCATCCTGCTCGGCGACAAGGATCAGCTCGCCTCGGTAGAGGCGGGGGCCGTGCTCGGGGATATCTGCAGCTTTATCGAACAAGGCATCAGCCCCGCGCAAGCGGATTGGCTCTCCCGCCAGACCGGCTACCGCCTGCAGGGTTCGCCTGCCGGTGCACCGGTGCGCGACAGCCTCTGTTTGCTTTCCAAGAGCTGGCGCTTCGATCAGCATTCGGGCATAGGCCAGCTGGCGCGGGCCTGCAACGACGGTGATGCCGCCGCGGTGGAATCGGTCTGGAGTGCGGGATTCAAGGACATCAGCCTGCACCCCTGGGCGGGAGAGGCCTACGAGGCCCTGATTGCCCAGGGGGTGGCCGGTTACGGCAGCTATCTGAAGGCGGCCCGCGCCGGAGAAGAGGCGTCTGCCGTGTTCAAGGCGTTCAACGGCTTCCAGATCCTCTGCGCCCTGCGGGACGGCCCCTTCGGGGTGCTGGGGCTCAACGAGCGGCTCGAACTGGCCCTGTCTCGGGCTGGCCTTATCGCCCGGGATGGCGACTGGTATGCGGGCCGCCCCGTGATGGTGGTGCGCAACGACCACGGCATCGGCCTCTACAACGGTGACATGGGGCTCTGCCTGCCCGATGAAACCGGCCGCCTCAAGGTGTGGTTCGAGCAGCCGGACGGCTCCCTGCGCGCGCTCTTGCCCAGTCGCCTGCCCCCCCACGAGACTGTCTACTCCATGACCATCCACAAATCCCAGGGCTCGGAATTTGCCCATACAGTGCTGGTGCTGCCCGACAGCCCCAGCCCGCTGCTAACCCGCGAGCTGGTCTATACCGGCATTACCCGCGCCAAGGCGCGCCTCGATCTCTACGGCGATCGCGCCCTGCTGGCACAAGCAGTACGGAAAAAGACCGAGCGGTATTCCGGATTGGCGGAGAGGTTGGGGAAGTGAGCGATTCGACGGCGGTGAAGGGATTCGCTGCCGTTTAATTCTCAATAGTTGAATCTACGGTTCTTAGTCTTCAAACCCCTTACGATGAGATTTCTGAATAGCATTCCAAGATACTTTCTGGTACTTATTGAGTCTGCCAATTATTTCTTTTATGGGGTGAATAAATGAAAGTTGTTCCTCATGGCCGCTCGATACAATCCATGTATGGTGAGTATCGAAAAGGACTTTACATTGTGAATAGGAAGTATCAGCGAAAGCTTGTGTGGAGCCTCGATGACAAGAGAAAACTGATTGATAGTATTCTCAATGGATATCCTATCCCATTAATTTTATTAGCTGAGAAGCATCGAGCTGGAAATAGCAAATACTTCGAGATAATCGATGGTATGCAGAGACTTAATGCTATATTTAGTTTTATTGAACATGGGTTTGACATCGATGGTAAGTATTTTGATGTAGGGCAGTTTTCCACGGCAAAAAATGAACAAGCTAAAGGAGTGTTCACTCCATATGACAATGTGTCTTTATTAACGCCGGAGGAATGTTCAACGCTCCTTGATTATGACTTGGCTATTAGTGTGTTTCCTGCGGAAAGCGACAATGAGGTAACTGAAGTATTCGGTAGAATAAATTCAAAAGGGCGTCAGCTTAGTGTACAAGAGCAACGTCAAGCTGGAGTTTCAAATAATGTATCTAGTTTAGTGAGACAAATATCCTCTGAAGTTAGAGGTGATTCGTCAGATGATACATTGAATTTATTTGATATGCCTTCTATAAGTATTGACAATGATGATAGCCAACATGGGTATGGTGTTAGAGCAATTGATACAATTTGGTGTAACCAAGGTATCCTTACTAGAGCACAATTACGTGATAGTGAAGATGAACAAATAATTTTAGACTTTATAGCCTCTATTGTGAACGAGGAGCCAATTTCTTCTTCAAGAGAGCTTTTTGATAAACTTTATGATAAAGATGCAACAGAAAGTCGAGAGCTTGAGGCTAAGCTCATAGCGTATGGTCAAGAAAAGGTAAAACAAGAAATAATAATTACATTTTCAACTATTAAAAATATGATCGAGGTCTACGACTCTTCACCTAGCTTTTTAAGAAATCACCTCAGAAGTAGAAGTCGGAATACTATAAAGACACCATTTTTCTCCTTGTTTATGGCGATACATGAACTCTTGTTTAGACATGAGAAAGAACCGTCTAATATGTCGATGATTTTTGAATCTCTTAAAGGGGCTGCAGAAAAATTAAAAATGCAATCGCATTATTCGACATCAACAGAGAGAAAAAAGAACATTAAAACAATTAAAGGCCTGATTCAAGACCACTTTGTAGACTGTAAACATGAAAGTTTGTGTTCCGGGCCGAGACTAGCGCTTCAGGTTGAAAATTATCTTAGCCGTTCCAAAATTGAGTCTGCTAGATTTGAAACTAAGCAAGGCTTCCTACCGCTTAAAACGGGGGCGAGTAGAAAATGGAATAAAAAATTAGAAGTTGAAATGCTCCATACACTGTGTGGTATCGCGAATTCAGGCAGCAACGGTGCATTTATTATTGGTGTTGCAGACAAGAAAGCTGATGCAGAAAGAGCAAAAACAGTTGATGGTGTTAATTATGCGACTGTTGGTGAACGTTATGTAGTTGGTATCGATCGTGAAGCAAATAATATGGGTATCACAATCGAAGAATACACTAAGAAAGTTATAGACATTATTAGGCACTCTGAACTATCCCCTTCATTAAAAAATCATGCGATAGCAGGTTTAGATACTGTTACGTTTAAAGGGCTTACAATTCTTTGTATTAGCCTTCGAAAAATGGATTCAGTTTCGTTTGTTGGGAAATCTTGTTTTGTTAGAAAGGGCCCAGCAACAGAAGAGGCAATTGGTCCGGATATATTAGATGTACAAAGTAGATTCACACATGGATAATGATTTTTAATATAATTTTCATACAGGACATATTGTTTTTTAAAATTTTAAAGTTGGGTTTTTCGAAACCCAACATGTCTCGCTCAATCCATCCCACCTCACCTCCGATTCTTATCCCAATTCCTTATAAATAAATGGAAGAAGGAGGGGAGCATCCTCTGTCTATCTTTCATCATTGGTTGGTCATTTGTAGGCTCGATTAGCGAAGCGTAATCGGACGATCGCGTAATTAAGCATCATGCAATCGAATATTGCATCATCGAAAATTCGTGCAATCCGCCACTCCCGAACTTTTCCCGATTGCCAACGCTATATCCTCGATGTCGGATGATCCCCTCTCCCTTTGGGAGAGGGCAGGGTGAGGGACGGGTAGGGTGCAATGAACGAAGTGAATTGCACCGCTCCTATTTATCGGTCAAAAGGTGTAATGCGCTTCGCTTTTTACACCCTACCTACACGCGACAGGATCTTATTGATTGCGACTCGAATTTAAAACCATCGATCTGGATCGGGATTACGAACACTGTGTGTTGGCGCGCAGGGATGCCTATTTTTGCAGCTTTCATACCCATAATGGCTTTGCCGACTTTATCTGCGGCTATCGGGAGCGGATCCATGAAAGGTTGGGGCAAGCGCAATGGCATTACATCCATGTCTGGGTGGGTGAACAACTGGTGGGTCAGCTGGAATTTCGCAGCTTTTCCGATGAGCCCGAGACCGGCTATGTGCAGCTTATCTATCTGTTTCCCGAGTATCGTGGCACCAGCTTGGCCGCCGAGTTGCAGGCGTATATCCGTCAGCAGTTGCTGGGGGCGGGCTGCAAATGGGCGTTGCTATCCGTTAGTCGTACCAATTTGCGGGCGCTGAACCATTACCGGCGTTCGGGCTGGACATTTTTGCGTTCCAATCCAAAACACGAAGAGACGGATTTTTATCGACTTGAACTGGCAAAATAATCTCGTATGTTGGGCTTCGCAGGCTCAGCACAAACCTACCGATTGTGTAGGTTGTGGCTGAGCGTCCGGAAGCCCAATGTTTACCGTGTGCTCTCTTTTTTCCTCCCCTCATCCCCAGCCCTTCTCCTCCTTTTGATACAAGCGGGAGAAGGGCGCAATGTCGTTACCGCTGTCCGATTACGCTTCGCTAATCGAACTTACGAGAGGGCCAGGGTGAGGGGCCAATCAAGGGGCTAAACAGTCAGCTCCAGCCGGTTGCCTTCCGGGTCGAGGAAGGTGCTCTCGTAATAGCCGTCGCCGGTCCAGCGGGGGCCGTCCAGGTGTTTGACCTGGGCGCCCTTGAGCAGCTTGAGACGTGCCGTCATCTTGTCCACCTCCTCCACACTGCCGAGGGAGAAGGCGATATGGGCCAGCCCTTGCAGCGGATGCGACAGGCCGCGATCTGCCGGGAGCAGGGTGGGGCTGTGCATCAGCTCCAGGCTGGCGCCCCCCTCGAAGCGCACGAAGTAGGACGAGAACTGCTTGGTCGGGTTGTGGTAGCGCTCATTGGCCTGCCCGCCAAAAAGGGTGCAGTAGAATGCCTTGAGTGCTTCCAGATCCTGCGCCCAGATGGCGACGTGATGTATGTGCATGGCTTGTCTCCTGTGACTCTATGCCCTTGATGTTATGCTCTGGCCTAATCCTTCGACATGGCTGAGCCCGTCCTGATGATGTCTGACACTGCCAACCCCGATCTCATCGATGTCTCCCCCGACTGCCGCGAGCAGATCTGCTGCGACAGCCTGCTGCCCGCCCTCGGCCAGGAGCGGGTGTGGCTGGCGGGCTACTCCCGCCTGCGCACCCGCTATCGCATCGAGCGCCGCCTGGCGGACGTGCACTGCTTCCTGCTCACCCTGGGGGGCGAGGGGGAGGTGCTGATCGGCGATAGCTTCGAGCGGCTGCCGGTCGGGGAGTGGGCTCTGATCCCGGCGGGGGAGCCGCTCTGCTATCGGTTGCCAGAGACGCAGTGGCCAGAGATGCAGTTAGCTGCGACGGGACTAGCAGAGACGCAGTTGCCAGCGCCGGAGCAGCAACAGCCGACGGCAAAGGGCGACTGGGATCTGGTGTGGCTGCTGCTGCACAAGGACTCCCCCTGGGATGTCTTCGCCAGCCGCCCTCGTCTGGGGTGCACCTCCCAGCAGGGGACCCTGCTGCGCACCCTGGAGAACCTCTATGCGGAGCAGGAGCGCCATCAGGACCCGCTGCTCAGCGCGCTGCTGGTGGAGCAGCTCGGTTTCTACCTGCGCCGCCTGCTGCAAAAGGGGGAAGGGCAGAGTCGCGGCGAGCGGCTGGCTCTGCGCCTCGAATTGATGCTCAAAGATTCCCTGGCCGAGTGCTGGGACATCGCCCGCATGGCCGCCGCCCTGCACCTCTCGGAGCGCCAGCTCCATCGGCTCTGTCAGCAGCACTTCGCGCTGGCCCCCATGGCGCTGCTGCAACGGCTGCGCTTGCAGCGGGCGGCGCTCCTGCTGGCGAGCCGGGCCGACTCGGTGAAGCTGCTGGCCGCCCAGTGCGGCTTCAAGAACGAATACCACTTCTCCACCGCCTTCAAGCACCAGCACGGGCTGGCCCCGAGCCACTATCGCCAACTGCATCACCCCGCCTTCAAGGGGCGCTGAGGGTACCCCAAAAAAGAGCGGGGCCCGAGGTGTTCCCCGGGCCCCGCAAGCAGCAGTCTGTGTCAGCTGCTGGATTTGATGCTGACGAACTCGGGATAGGCATCGACGCCGCACTCGTGGACATCCACGCCCAGCAGCTCTTCCTCTTCGCTGACCCTCAGGCCCATGGTGGCCTTGAGCAGGCTCCAGACGATGAGGGAGACGGCAAAGACCCAGCCGAAGATGACGGCGGCCCCCAGCAACTGGGCGCCGAAGGTGGCGCTTGCGTTGGAGAAGGGCACCACCATCAGGCCGAACAGGCCGCAGACCCCGTGTACCGAGATGGCGCCGACCGGGTCATCTACCTTGAGGCGATCGAAGGCGACTATGGCGTAGACCACCAGGGCTCCGGCCAGGGCGCCGATCAGGCTGGCGAACAGCGGGCTGGGGGAGGCCGGATCGGCTGTGATGGCGACCAGACCACCGAGGGCACCGTTGAGGATCATGGTGAGATCCGCCTTGCCCCAGGTGAGCTTGCTGACCAGCAGGGCGCCGACCACACCGGCGGCCGCGGCGGCATTGGTGTTGACGAAGACGGTGCCGATGGCGGTGGCGTCAGCGGCGCTGGAGAGCGCCAGCTGGGAGCCGCCGTTGAAGCCGAACCAGCCCATCCAGAGGATCAGGGTGCCCAGGGTCGCGAGCGGCAGGTTGGAGCCGGGGATGGGATGGATCTCCCCCTGCTTGCCATATTTGCCACGACGGGGGCCGAGCAGCAGCACGGCGGCCAGGGCCGCGGCGGCGCCCGCCATGTGGACTATGCCGGAGCCCGCGAAGTCGGAGAAGCCCGCCTCTTTCAGGAAACCGCCACCCCAGCTCCAGTAGCCCTCTATGGGGTAGATGAAGCCGGTCATCACCACGCAGAACAGCAGGAAGGACCAGAGCTTCATCCGCTCGGCCACCGCCCCCGAGATGATGGAGGTGGCGGTCGCCACGAACACCACCTGGAAGAAGAAGTCGGCGTGCAGTGAGTGGCCCGCATCCTCGGCCTGGCTGCCCATCAGGCTGCCAAAGCTCGGCAACCAGCCGCCGGCGCCGTTGTCCACGTACATGATGTTGTAGCCGACCAGCAGGTACATGACGCAGGCGATGGCGTAGAGCAGGATGTTCTTGGTCAGGATCTCTGTGGTGTTCTTGGCGCGGACCAGGCCCGCCTCCAGCATGGCGAACCCGGCGGCCATCCACATGACCAGCACGCCGGAGATCAGCAGGTAGAAGGTATCGAGCGCATAGCGCAGCTCGCTGACGGATGTGATCAACTCTTCCATGTCGTGTTCCTCGGTTCCAGTCGTATCAAAGGGCGTCTGCGTCTGTCTCGCCGGTGCGGATGCGCACGGCGGCCAGCAGGTCGCAGACGAAGATCTTGCCGTCACCTATCTTGCCGGTATGGGCGGCCTGGCTGATGGCTTCGATGATGGGCTCGACGTTGTCGGCCTGGGTGGCGATCTCCAGCTTCACCTTTGGCAGGAAATCCACCTGGTATTCGGCGCCCCGATAGAGCTCGGTGTGCCCCTTCTGGCGGCCAAACCCCTTGACCTCGGAGACCGTCAGCCCCTCTACGCCGAGGGTGGCGAGGGCTTCGCGAACGTCATCGAGTTTGAACGGCTTGATGATGGCAGTGATTAACTTCATGCAATGTCCCCAATCCTTGGTGGTTCATTCAGACAAAGGCAAATATTGCGCCAAGAATTTTTCCCTATTTATTCAATGATTTATTTCATTGTCGCTCGAGGGAGTGACGAGAGGTGCCCCATTTGGGCAGGGCTGCGCCAAGGGGGGGCACCGCCATGGTGCAAGGGGGCGGGCAGACAAAAGAGGGAAGGCGTGACGGCGCTCAAGACTGGCGGCAGGCCCTGCTGCTACTGTTATTCAGGGGAGCCTGGGGCGGCCGATAACCTTGTCATGACAGGGATTGCAGGCAGGCAGTCGTCATCGGGTAGCCCGGCAGGCGGCCGCATTTTTCAATGATGTTCAACCGCCGGACTCGAGTCACCCGCAGTGGCGCGGGGGAGCAGAACAAGGATGGTTTCCATGCTGCAGGACAATGACACTATCAGGATCCAGGATCTCAATGAGGCCGCTGTACACGGCATTCTGGAGGTCATCAGCGACGGGATCTGGGACTGGAATGCCAACACCGGCTTCGTCTATCGCAATCCGGGCTGGTATCAGATGCTGGGCTATGAGCCGCACACCCTCGACAACACGGTATTCACCTGGGAAAACCTGATCCACCCGGACGATCTGGCGCGGGTGATGGCCCGCTTCGATGCCTATCTGAGCGGCCAGTCTCCAGACTACAGGGCCGAGTACCGCTGTCGCTGCCGCAACGGTGACTTCATCTGGATAGAGGATTGTGGCCGCATCATAGCGCGCAACCCGGATGGCTCCGTGGCCAGGATGATAGGGGCGCACCGGGACATTCATGCCCAGCGCGAGCTCTACGCCCGGCTGGAGCTGCACAATCGCTCCCTGGAGCAGCAGGTGGCGGAGCGCACCGCCGAGCTGGAGCGGCTCAACCTGGCGCTGCAGCATCAGGTGGAGGAGAACCGCCGCCTGGCGGAGACGGATTCCCTGACCGGGGCCGCCAGCCGCTATCGGCTGGAGCAGGCCGTCCGGCTGGAGTATGAGCGCGCCCGGCGCTTCAAGGAGCCCTTCGCCGTGATCGCCATGGACGTGGACGACTTCAAGCAGATCAACGATCGCCACGGCCACGGGGTGGGGGATCAGACCCTGATCGACATAGTGCGCCTGACCCGCGGCTCCATCCGCGAGATCGATCTGCTGGCCCGCTGGGGGGGCGACGAATTCATGCTGGTGCTGCCCAACACCCGTCTGGCGGAGGCCCATGTGGTGGCCGAAAAGCTGCGACAGCGACTGGGCTATGCCAGGGTCAAGGGGGTGGAGCCCATCACCCTGAGTTTCGGTCTGGTGGAGTCCATGCCGGACGAGCCCCTGAACCAGTTGATGGCGAGGGTGGACAGGGCGCTCTACCGGGCCAAGCTGGCGGGCAAGGATCAGCTCTCTGGCTAGGGGAGCCGCTATCCGTCTCCGGCCGCCCTGTCCAGCCTCGAGTCCCTCTTCCCCCCCGAATGCGGCTTGACCTTGGGATCATCTTGACTCCAATCGAGCTCACTGGTCTGATGCGCGCTCTTTCATTCCTGTGAGATGTATCTTAATGAAAAAGTGCCTTCTGATTGCCCTGACCGCCCTGCCCCTGGTTGCCCACGCCGGCCTGATGGATTCCCTGACCGACTCCGTGACCAGCAGCGTCACCAGCACCGCCAAAGAGATGGCCGGTACTGCCGTGGACAGCGCCTCCAACGAAGCGATCAAAACGGCCCTGGATATCAAGGAAGGCGGCTCCAACAAGCAGGCCATCAAGGACAAGCTGGGCGCCCCGGCCAGCACCAAGACCGAAGCCGGTCTGGAAGTGTGGACCTATGACCTGAGCGCTTTGAACAAGGTATCTCCCATGCTGGCAGAGACCTCCAAGACCCTGTTCAAGGATACCGAAGCCGCTCAGAAGAGCGTCGTCATCAAGTTTGAAGGCGAAACCGTCAAGACCCTGAACCTGGCCGACAAAGCCAAGGCCTGAGTCTGAACGACGTGCATGAAAAAGGGGCCCGCGGGCCCCTTTTTGCTGGCTGGCGTTCGCCATCACACCTTGAAGCGGCGCACCAGGGCCAGCAGCTGGCGGTTGGAGCCGAGCAGTGACGCCGCGCTCTGCTCGGTCTGGCTGCCGTTTTGCACCAGCAGGTTCAGCATGTCGCGAATGCTCACCATGTTGCGGTTGATCTCCTCGGTCACCCGGCTCTGCTCCTTGGCGGCGGTGGCGATCTGGCTGCTGAGATCGTGGATCTGCACCACAGAGTCGGCCATGCTGTCGAGCCCGCCGGTGACCTGACCCGTGGTGTCGGCTGCGGCCTGGCAGCTGCGCTTGGTCTGCTCCATGGCGACCACGGCCTCGGCCACCCCCTGGGTGAGGCGCGACAGCATGCTGCCCACCTCGGCTGTGCTGTTCTGGGTGCGGGCCGCCAGGGCGCGCACCTCGTCGGCCACCACGGCGAAGCCACGTCCCTGCTCCCCGGCCCGGGCCGCTTCGATGGCGGCGTTGAGTGCCAGCAGGTTGGTCTGGGCGGCGATGCCGCCTATCACCCCGAGCACGCTGCCGATCTGCTTGGCATCCTCCTGCATCTCCAGCACCTTGGCGGCGGCGAGATCCACCTCGTCGATCAGGGCCACCACGCTGGCGGAGGCCGAGCCCACCACCTTGCGCGAGTTGGCGGCCTGGCCATTGGCGGCCTCGGTGAAGCTGGCCGAGTCGCTGGCGTGCTGGGCCACGCTGTCGGCGGTGGAGCTGAGCTCGGTGAGGGCGGTGACCACCTGATCCGTCTCGCTGGCGTGTTCCCCCAGGATCCGTCGGGCCTGACCCGTCTGCTGATCGAGCTGTGCCAGCTCCCGGGTGATGAGGTCGGTGGCGTCCGTCACCTGCACCATCATCTGCTGCAGGTAGGCGATGAAGCGGTTCACCGACAGGGCTATGTTGTCCAGCTCGTCATGACCCTTCACCTGGATGCGGGCCGTCAGGTCCGCATCGCCGGCACTGAGGGCATCTATGTTGAGCTTGAGGGTCTGCAACCGGCTGCCGAGCTGGCTGATGGCCAGCACCATGAGCACGAACAGCAGCCCCACCAGGGGCAGCTGGATCGCGGCCAATGTGGCGAGCACGTCCCGGCTGTCCTGGGTCAGGATGCGGGTCGGCAGGGCGGTGGCGAGCAGCCAGGGAGTGCCTTCTATGGCCTCCATCAGCAGGGTCTGTTCCTCCCCCTGATCCTGGAAGGTGGTGCGCAGCAAGCCCTTGCTCGCGTCCTGGCCGAGCAGGCCGGCGATGGCACCGGCGAAGGGGTAGTCGGCGTGGGCGGAGAGGTTGCCGAGCACCACATCGCCGCCGAGGCGGGCGTTCTTGCTCAGGATCTTGCCGTCAGCCTCGACTATCATCACCTGGCCGCCGATCTCCTGCTCCTTCCTGGCCACCAGTTCGTTGAAGAACCCCAGAGTCACGTCTATGGTCGACACCCCGTAGAGGGCGCCGTCCCGGTAGATCCCCATGGCGCAGTTGGTTCTCGGCTGCTGGCTGGCGCCATCCTTGTAGGCGGCGGCCCAGACGCACATGCCGCGGGGGGCCTGCTGCCCCGCCTTGTGCCAGGGTTGCTCGAAGTAGTTCGGCGCCTCGGCCGAGTTCCAGTAGGTGTTGGGGATGAGGGCGTTGGCCGCGTCCCTGTGATAGAAGGTGCTGAACTTGGCGCGGCCCGCCTCGCGTTTCTCCGGCAGGGGCCAGATGCCGCCGCCGAAGACCATGGCGTTGCCGTATTGATCGATGAGGGCGGGTAGCAGGGCATCTATCTGCTCGCTCGGCAGCTGGGCCACCAGCTGGGTGATGCTGCGGGACTGGCTCTGCACCCCGTTGAGCTGGTCGCGGATGTCGGTGGCTATCTCGCTGACCCGCAGCGCCACATTCTGCTCACCGGCCTTCTGCAGCGCCGGCTTGATCCAGAGCTGGATGCCGATCACCGTCAGGGCGCACACCAGCGCCATGAACCCCAGGAAGACGGCGGTATAACGCCCCTTGATTGTGCCCAGATTCCATCCCATAACGACTCCTGTCCACTGTGGCCGGGGCCTTGCCCGATCCTGTTGTTTGAGCCGCCATTATTAGCTATTTCGAAACTAAAACGTTTGTTATCGCTCACATATCCCGGTGCAGGGAGGCAGAAAAGTGGCGCCATGGCGGCGTCAGTCGCAGGACAGGGCAGTTGAGCGGACACGAAAAAAACAGGGTGGCCATGGCCACCCTGTCGTTATCTTGCTTGCTGGTTTACTTCGACTTACTGGTTCGCTTCTGCGAACTGCTTCATCGCCTCGACTTACTGATTTGCTTCTGCGAACTGCTTCATCACCTCTGCGTGCTTGATCATGCCGTCGGCACGCAGGCCGAGGCTTTTCACGAACTCCGCCTTCTTGGCCGGATCTTCAATCTTGTCGTAGCGCTGTTGCAGGTGAGCCTGGATCTGTTCCGGGGTCATGTTCTTCATGCGGGCCATCTTGTCGTGGCGACCGCCGTGGTGCTTGCCGCCCATCATGCCGGAACCGTCCATGGGGCAACCGGCCGCCGTGGCCTTGGTCGGCTGGGCGGTGGAGACAGCCTCGCTGGCGGCATAGGCGCCCAGCGGCAGGCCGAGGATCAGGGTGGCGGTCAGCAGGGTCTTGGTCAGCTTTTTCATGGGTAACTCCTGTCGGATGAATACGGGTAGAGGCTGTTTCGCCTTGGTATCCAGTAAACACCGTGGAAGTGTCTGAATTTTGCCAGTTGAAGCCTATTTTGTAGCAGAGTGTGGCATCTTGGCGCTCTGGCACACTTTGACACAACCCGCCCGATTGATTCTCGTATAATCGCCCCAGCTCGATAACGGGAGAGACAATGATGAACCAAGGCAGCCCTCATATTCTGGTGGTCGACGATCACAGCGAGATCCGCGATCTGCTCAAGCGCTTTCTGGAACAACACGGCATGCGCGTCAGCTGTGCCCGGGATGGCAAGGAGATGAAGCGGCTGCTGGACGAGCGGGAGTTCGATCTGCTGGTGCTGGATCTGATGATGCCGGGGGAAGATGGCCTGACTCTGTGCCGCGAGCTCAGGGTGAAGTCCCGTCTGCCCATCATCATGCTCACCGCCATGGGGGAGGAGACGGACCGCATCATAGGGCTGGAGATGGGGGCCGATGACTACCTCGCCAAGCCGTTCAACCCGCGCGAGCTGCTGGCCCGCATCAAGGCGGTGATGCGCCGCACCCAGGCGGAGATCCAGCCCGTTCCCGAGGCCCTGACCCGGGATCTGCGCTTCGATCGCTGGCTGCTCGACATCAATCGCCGCGAGCTGGTGGACGAGGAGGGGGTAGGGATGAGCCTCTCCACCGCCGAGTTCGATCTGCTCAAGGTGTTTCTGGAGCGCCCCCAGCGGGTGCTGAGCCGGGATCAGCTGCTGGATCTGGCCCGTGGCCGGGAGGCGGTCGCCTTCGATCGCGCCATAGATACGCTGGTGAGCCGGCTGCGCCGCAAGCTGGAGCGGGATCCCAAGAATCCCGAGCTCATCAAGACCATCTGGGGCGGCGGTTACCTGTTCGCCGCCGACGTGACCCAGGAGTGAGGCCGGCATGATCAAGGGCTTCTTCGCCAGGCTGCTGCCCAAGGGGTTGACCGGCCAGATAGTGCTGGTGGCCCTGGCGGGACTGGTGTTGATCCAGCTGCTCAGCATCCAGATCTACCGCTCGGATCGGGAGGAGGCGCTCGGCTACGTCAACAGCCGCAACGCCATGCAGCGGATCATCTCTGTGGTGCGGCTGCTCTCTCTCTCCCCCCCTTCCCTCTATCACGAGATCCTCAAGGCGAGCCGCAGCGAGACCCTGCTGCTGCGCCTCGCCGACGAGCCGCTGCAACCGGACAACCGCAGCCCCCGCTTCGAGAAGCTGGTGCGGGCCAAGCTCGGGTATCCGTCGTCCCTGTCGGTGGAGATCAGCGCCGAGTTGAAGCAGGACATACAGCGCAGCCGGGCCTGGCAGCACCATAACCGCATGATGAAGGATCGCAACGGCATGCCGCCGCCCCAGGACATGCGGCTCTATGGCTCCATCCAGTTGCCCAACGGGGGCTGGCTGCAGTTCAGCTCCCTGGTGGACAAGGAGGCGGTGAGCTGGTCCTGGCAGACCACCCTCAACCTGCTGCTGGTGGCGAGCCTGGTGATAGGCCTGATGATCTGGCTGTTCCGCCGGGCGACCCTGCCCCTCAAGCAACTGGCCGCCAACGCCGACAGGCTGGGGCGCGGGGAGGACATAGAGCCCCTGCGCGAGGAGGGGCCCACCGAGATCCGCGAGTCCATCCAGGCCTTCAACCGCATGCACACCCGGCTCGATCGCTTCGTGCAGGACAGGACCCGGATGCTGGCCGCCATCTCCCATGACCTGCGCACCCCCATCACCAGCCTGCGGCTGCGCAGCGAATTTCTGGCAGACGGCGAGGACAAGGAGCGATTCCAGCAGACCCTGCAACAGATGGAGCAGATGCTGGCGGCGACCCTGAGCTTCGCCCGGGAGGAGGGGCAGCAGGAGGCGACCCGGGAGCTGGATCTGGTCAGCCTGCTGGAGAGCCTGTGCGATGACTATGCAGATACCGGCCAGCCCGTCATCTGCCTGGCACAGGGCAAGCAGGTCTACGCCTGCCGCGCCAATACCCTGCGCCGGGTGCTGCAAAACCTCATCGGCAACGCCATCAAGTACGCGGGCGGGGCCGAGGTGTCCCTGGAGCGAACCGAATCCGAGCTGCTGATCCTGGTCTGCGATCGGGGGCCAGGCATAGCCGAGGGCCAGCTGGAGGAGGTGTTCAAACCCTTCGTGCGTCTCGACGAGGCCCGCAATACGGAGTCGGGCAGCGTGGGGCTGGGGCTCGCCATCGCCCGCACCCTGGTGCATCAGCACGGCGGCGAGCTGACCCTGCACAACCGTGCCGAGGGCGGCCTGGAGGCCAGGATCAGCCTGCCGCGCTGATAGTTCCTATTCCGTCGCCCATGAAAAGGCCCGCACTCGGCGGGCCTTTTGCATCTCTCGCACCCGAGAGGATCAGAACTGGTAGGTCAGCCCCAGGTTGTAGCGGCGTCCATCCAGCACAGTGCCATAGCTGGCATGGTCCACCCTCTTGTCCAGCAGGTTGTAGATGCCGGCGGTGACGCTCAGCGCCTGATTGGCCTTGTAGACCAGGCCGGTGTCGAAGAAGGTGTAGGAGGGGGTGCCCTCGGCCATCTTGACCCGGCTCAGGTAGTCCGAGGTCTTGCTGCGGAAGTTGACCCTGGACCAGAGGCCGACCGCCTCGCTGGTCTGCCAGTCGACCGTGGTGTTGAACATGTGGCGCGGCATCTGGTTCAGTGCCAGGCCCGCCATGGGGCCGCTCTTCTGCTCGGACTGGGTGAAGGTGTAGCTGGAAGCGAGGGACCACTGCTGGTTGATGACCCAGTTGGCCGTGCCTTCCACCCCGCGCATGTTGGCCTCGTCGACGTTGATGCGATCGCTGATGAAGTCATAGGTGTGGCCATTCAGGGTGCAGGCGGGATCCTGCTTGCTGGTGCAGCGACGGGTCTCGGCAATCTTGTCCTTGAAGTCGGTATTGAACAGGGTCAGCCCGGCGTTGAGCCCCTGTCTGCCATCCCACAGCAGGGCGATTTCCTCACTGACGCTCTTCTCCGGCTGGAGGGCCGGGCTGCCGACCAGCATGCCATCCTGAGTACCGCCGCCGGTGGCCTGACCCCAGTTGGCTGCTGACATGCGCAGATCGGGGGAGCGGTAGCCGGTGGAGACGCCCCCCTTCAGGGTCCAGAACTCGGTGGGGTGCCAGACCCCGTAGAGACGCGGGCTCCAGTGGCTGCCGTAGTTCTGATCCCTGTCCATGCGCACGCCGCCGGTGAGGGCGAAGCTGTCGGTCAGGGCCCACTCGTCCTCCACGAACAGGGCCCAGCTCCAGCGGGTCAGCTGGTCGGCGCGATTGGCCACATTCAGTTGGTTGCCCTGATCCTGCAGATCCTCGTAGCGGTATTGGCCGCCGACACTGAGGTAGTGATCCCCCAGGACGATCTGGGTATGGGTGTCGGCTATGGTGTTGATCATCTTCATCTGCCGACCCGGGTTGGTACTCTCTTCCCGTTGCAGATAGCTGGTGGAGGAGCCGAAGTCGTAGCGGCCGTCGTGGGTGATGGCGTAGTTGGTGCGCTCGTAGGTGCTCTGGTTGGGTTTGGCCTTGGCCGAAATGGACTCACCCGGCGTGCGATCCCTGTCTTGCAGGCCGCGGCTAAGCTCGAAGTCGAAGCTGTTGTGCTCGTCCGGGGTCAGGCTGAACACGGCGGTGCCGCTGCGCATCTCCTGTTCGGCGAAGCCATTCTCGAACTGATCCTCGCCGCGATAGGAGAGTTGGCCGTTCAGGCGCATCCCAAGCAGCCCGTCCACCAGGGCGCCGGCGGTGTAGGCATCGCTCTGGAAGAGATCACCTGAGGCCTTGTTCTCCTGGAAGGTGCTGTCGGCATGCACCGACCCCTGCCATGCCGTCATGCTGGTGCTCTTGCGGGTGATGACGTTGATGACGCCCCCCATGGCGTCCGAGCCGTAGCGGGAGGACATGGGGCCGCGCACCACCTCGATCCGCTCTATGGCTTGCAGCGGCGGCAACCAGCCCTGCTCTATGCCGGGGCCGTCGCTGTTGGGACGGGTGCCACGGCTGTCGACCCGCTTGCCGTCTACCAGCATCAGTGTGTACTTGGCTCCCATGCCGCGGATGCTGATGTCGCTGCTGCTGCCACCTCCGGTGATCACCACCCCGGGGACGTCTTTCAGGGCATCGGTCACGTCACGGTAGGCGCGCTTCTCCAGCTGTTCCCGGGTCACGACCGAGATGGAGGCGGCAGAGTCTTCGATCTTCTGCTGGAAACCCGAGGCGGTGATCACCATGACTTCGTTCTGGCTGGCGTGGGCCTGGCTGGCCAGTGCGGCGACGATCAGGGTGGCGAGAGGGGTAATGGGGATGTTAGTCATGAAAACCTGAACTCCTGGGAAGGAAAGTTTCTCAACCCGCTTTAGCGTCCCGGGATCTTGGTGTCGCACTGGGACGGCGGAGCTGAGCCTCAAATGGATGACATTTGTCGGCAGGCATTCTAGGCAAATAAGAATCAAATGCAATTGATATTGGTTATCATTTGTATTTTGTTCGGTAAGAGGGGGCCGTTTTGGCAGGGGAGAGAGGTAATTACGGGAATACAGATAACAAAAAACCCGCCGAGGCGGGTTTTTTCAATTCTTGCAGAAGGACTTTCCGATTGACGAAAAGGCTTCCTGGCTTGAATTACAGACCAACTACGTTGGCAGCAGCCGGGCCTTTCTGGCCTTGCTCGATGGTGAACTCAACGCGCTGACCTTCGTCCAGGGTTTTGAAGCTGGTGGACTGGATAGCGGAGAAGTGTACGAACACGTCTTTGCCACCGTCAGCCGGGGAGATGAAGCCAAAACCTTTCTCAGCGTTGAAGAACTTTACGGTACCAGTCATTTTGTTAGACATAATAATTTCCTTGAATAGTGATGTTGAAACGCTACGTGTGTAGCAATCCATGATTTTTCGTCAGCAATACGTATGGGGAGCACTAAAGAAGGAGAATTATTTGGCGAGAATCATCTGGGACAACTCTATGCACAAATCACTGCTTTAAAATGACTGCCTAACATAATCAGGTCTGAACTACCGAACCATCGAAATCGATTAGAACACGCTCACTCCGCCATGGCAATCTTTATCTTGGTATTAATTCCTGCCAGGCGAGGAGGTGGTAGCGTGTTATCTTGATAAAATCGTTTTATACCAGAAGGTTATCTAACAATTTCCGGTATGAAAAAGGGAAGTATGCAGGTCCATGTCCGGGTGGCAGCACAAGCATCCGGACATGGGAGACAGAAATTATCGCTTGCTGCGGTACTTGTTGCTGACGGAGTCCGCCCAGTTGAAGGTCTCGGGCAGCACCTGATTCTTGGCTCGCTCCTTGGCCTTCTCCCGCGCCAGTGCGGAGGCCGCCTTGGCTGCCTTGGCGCGATCCTCGGCGATTTTCAGGCGCCCTTCCTCACGGATCTTGTTACGTTCCCCATTGGTCAGGGTGTGATCGGCATGGGCCTGGGCCTTCTGCAACAACAGGGTGATCTCGGCTTTTTCGGCCTCGGTAAGATCTTTCATTTCCAGCTTTTTCATGGCGCACTCCTGCGGCAGGTGATGGTTCACCCTAACACACTCCGGGGGCCGACTCTTATGTAATCGTCCTCTTGACCCCAAAAGGGCAAGTTGAGTGCGTTTTCCTGCCGGTTTTCGCCCAGATGCGAGCCGGTTGTGGCGGTTTGTCCCAGATTGTCGGGGCGTGGATGACGAGGTCCGTGCCCTGTGTGGCGCCGTTGTCCGGCGAGGCTGGATCCCGGTGGAGGCTGGGGGTATGCTGGTGCCAGTGCGATCCTCGATCGTCACTGCTAGCGTACTGTGATCTATGATTCGGATGGCATGCTGGAATCTTGATTCCAACTGTCCTGGTAACATTTTTGGAGTCTGATGATGAGCAACAAAGAACAGCATCACGGCAAAGATGCCAAGAAAAAACCGCAGATGTCACTGAAAGAGAAGCGCGAGGCCAAACGTCAGAAAGCTGATCTGAAAAATGGCGGCGCGATGAAGTAACGCTCCACTACACTGTTGTTCCTCTGGAGCCAGTATCAAGCCAGTCCGTCATGGGCTGGCTTTTATGTTTCTGTCGGATGAGGCCGTGCCATAGTCGGCAAAGATCTGCTCATAGCGGCCATCTTCCTTCATCTTGCTCAACTGGCGATCGAACCACTGCTGCCGCGCCGCCTGGCGAAAGGCGAAGTGGTACCGGGTGGGGGGGAAGAGATCATGCTGTCGGATCCGGTCGGCTTGATAGCGCTCGCCGCCCTCTGCTTGCCCGAGCAATTGTGCCATGTAGTAGTAGAATATCCTCTGCTCCAGGATCACGGCATCCGTGCGCCCCAGCAACAACTTCTGAACCTGCCCCTCCTGCCTCGCCACCTCCTCATAGTGGGGGTTCTGATCGACTATGCCGGTGAACTCTTTTCCCAGGATCTGCCTGGCCCGCTGGAAGGCGCTGACTCGCAGCGTCTGCAGATCCCTCATGCTCTTGAACGCCGTCTTGTCGAGGGTAAAGACCCGGTTGTGAAAGGTGATCACCGCCTGGGAGAGGTGGGCGCGGCTCAGCATGCCGGGTCTGACGTTGATGATGGCATCCAGCTTGCCTTCCTCCAGCATGCGGAAGGTCCGCTCCAGAGGCAGATAGATGAACTCGGGCTCATGACCGCTGCCGGCGAACGCCTCGCGCATGAGATCGAGCTCGATGCCGCGATCCTCGTGCGTGATCACATAAGGAGGGATGGCGAAGCTCACCCCCACTCGCAGCGGCTTGGCGATCAGAGGGGCGGCAAACACCAGCAAGATGAGGCACAGCAGGCGACCAAGGTGATTCATGCAGGTTCTCGGGGAAGTGACTCGTCCCGAGAATAGCCACAAGTCAGGGCGAGGGAGAGGGTAAGGTGCGGATCGTCGCAACAACATGATGAGGGAGGGGATGAATGCGTCAAAAACAGACAAAAAAGGCCCTGAGTCATCAGGGCCTGGGTGTCGATTTAAAATGGGATATCGTCGTCGAAATCCATCGGCGGTTCGTTGTAGACCGGCGGTGCAGACTGCGGCTGCTGGGCCGGACGACTGTAACCACCCTGTGGCGGCATATTCTGCTGCGGGGCTGCGGCCGGGCGCTGCATCGCTTGCTGGGGGGCGGCCTGTTGCGGCTGGCCCCAGTTGCCCTGGGACTGTTGACCGCCCATGCCCTGGCCGGCGCCGCCTTGCGGACGGCCACCCAGCATCTGCATCACGCCGGTGAAGCTGTCGACCAGCACCTCTGTGGTGTAACGCTCCTGGCCACCCTGATCCTGCCACTTGCGGGTCTGTAGCTTGCCTTCGACATAGACCTGGGAACCCTTCTTCAGGTACTCGCCCGCCACTTCGGCCAGCTTGCCCATGAAGACCACACGGTGCCACTCGGTGCGCTCTTTCTGCTCACCGGTCTGCTTGTCGCGCCAGGTGTCGGAGGTGGCCAGGGTGATGTTAGTCACGGCACCGCCGCTCGGCATGTAGCGCACTTCCGGGTCTTGCCCCAGGTTACCGATCAGAATGACTTTGTTGATGCCTCGACTGGCCATAATCTCTCTTCCACCCTTATGTATACCGGCCAGGCCAAATGCCTGGTCCCATTCAATATGTCGTTTGTTTGCAATGAGATGCGCGCCACGGATGGACCTCATCTTCACGCATGTCACGGCTGTGCCAGATTCAACCGACGCGTTTATCGGCCATCCGCCGCAGCGTTTGCCCGCAATAATACCAGTTGGCGGAGATGAGCGCACACCTTCCTGTCCCGGCGAGCACCAAACCCCGCCGCTGGCGGTTCGAGTAACTTACCCGAGGTATGGACCCACCAGCAAGGGGACGACGGGGCAGAGTGCTGCATCGACGGCCAAGGCCTGCTATGGTGCTGGTCGGCACTACTTAACCCCCCAAATGGGGGGTGTGTGCTAGTCATTTGTATTGGTTGGAAAATTGCTGAGCTTCAAAGGAATCACAGCGGCGTCTAATACTTTTTTAATGCTGCAGCCAGGAGGGGGATTGGTACTCTTCCTTGCCGAAAAGCCCCGACTCGAATGTGCAAGGAAGTTCTCTTGATGACGCCCGAATACCCCTTAGTGCTGATCACCGAAAATAATGCACAAGCCAGCAGTTTCCAGCGTCACCTCAGCGAACAGCTTGGCTTGTCCATCTTGCTGGTGGGGGAGATAGAGGCCCTGCCCGAACCCGCCGAAACCTCTGCCCAGACGCTGCTGCTGATCGATCTGGACTATCTGAAGTCGGCTCAGCAGGCGGATTGGAGCAAGGCCATCTGCAGCCGCTTCGGCGAGGCCAGTGCAGTGCTGCTCAACGCCCCGACCAGCACGGACAGGGAGCTGCTGCTGATGTGGCCCCACACCAGCGGGCTCTTCTTCCGCCAGGACAACCTGGATCGGCTGGTGATTGGCATCCGCAAGGTGTTGCAGGGGGAGTACTGGATCCCGCGCCATCTGCTGTGCGATCTGGTGGATTACTACCGCAAGGGGAGCGGCCAGCCCCTGCGCAACCAGACGTTGCTGACGGCCCGTGAGCAGGAGATAGTCCGTCACCTGATGACGGGGGCCTCCAATACCGAGATCGCCGACAGCCTGTTCGTGAGCGAGCACACCATCAAGTCCCACCTCTATAACGTGTTCAAGAAGTTGAACGTCAAGAACCGCCTGCAGGCGGTGAGCTGGGCCAAGGAGTACCTCTGAGAACCGGGATGGGATGATAAAAGCCTGTCTATTCATCCAGTAGTCTCTATGCCATACTGGCCCGCTCTGGTTCCCGTATCGAGCGCGCAACAAGATGGAAAAAATCGTGATCCGGGGTGCCCGCACCCACAACCTCAAAAACATCAACCTGACTCTGCCCCGTGACAAGCTGATCGTGGTCACCGGCCTGTCAGGTTCCGGTAAGTCCTCCCTGGCGTTCGATACCCTCTATGCCGAAGGCCAGCGCCGCTACGTGGAGTCTCTCTCCGCTTATGCCCGTCAGTTCCTCTCCCTGATGGAGAAGCCGGACGTGGACCATATCGAGGGGCTGTCGCCTGCCATCTCCATCGAGCAGAAGTCCACCTCCCACAACCCGCGCTCGACCGTCGGCACCATCACCGAAATCTACGACTACTTGCGCCTGCTGTTTGCCCGGGTCGGTGAGCCCCGTTGCCCTACCCACGCCATCCCGCTCGCCGCCCAGACCATCAGCCAGATGGTGGATCAAGTGCTGGCCCAGCCCGAAGGCACCAAGCTGATGCTGTTGGCGCCCGTGGTGCGCAATCGCAAGGGGGAGCACAGCAAGCTGCTGGAGAACCTGGCGGCCCAGGGCTATATCCGCGCCCGCATCGATGGGGAGGTGTGCGATCTTTCCGATCCTCCCTCGCTGGAGCTGCACAAGAAGCACACCATCGAAGTGGTGGTGGACAGATTCAAGGTGCGGGATGACCTGGCACTGCGCCTCGCCGAATCCTTCGAGACGGCTCTGACCCTCTCCGGTGGCATAGTCCTGGTGGCTCCCATGGACGGAGAGGAGGGGGTTGTCCCCCTGATCTTCTCCGCCAACTTCGCCTGCCCCGAGTGCGGCTACTCCATGTCGGAGCTGGAGCCGCGCATCTTCTCCTTCAATAACCCGGCCGGGGCCTGCCCCACCTGCGACGGCCTGGGGGTGCAGCAGTACTTCGATCCCGCCAAGCTGATCCACGATCCGAGCCAGAGCCTGGCCGGTGGCGCCATCCGGGGTTGGGACAAGCGCAGCTTCTATTACTTCCAGATGCTGAAATCCCTCTCCGAGCACTACAAGTTCGATCTGGAGGCGCCCTGGGAAGATCTGCCGGTCAAGACCCAGGAGGTGATCCTGCGCGGCTCCGGCCGCACCGAGATCGAGTTCCGCTACATGAACGATCGCGGCGATGTGGTGGTGCGCAAGCACCCGTTCGAGGGAATACTGCACAACATGGAGCGCCGCTACCGGGAAACCGAATCCAACTCGGTGCGGGAAGAGCTCTCCAAGTACATCGCCAACAAGTCCTGCACCAGCTGCGGTGGCAGCCGGCTGCGGGAAGAGGCGCGCCACGTATTCGTGGACAACCGCAATCTGCCGGCCATCGCCGAGCAGTCCATCGGCGATGCGCTGGCCTTCTTCGAGGGGCTGAACCTGAGCGGCCAGCGCGCCCAGATTGCCGAGAAGATCCTCAAAGAGATAGTCGAGCGGCTCGGCTTCTTGGTGAACGTGGGCCTCAACTATCTGAGCCTGTCGCGCAGCGCCGAGACCCTCTCCGGCGGCGAAGCGCAGCGGATCCGGCTGGCGAGCCAGATCGGCGCCGGTCTGGTGGGGGTCATGTATGTGCTGGATGAGCCTTCCATCGGCCTGCACCAGAGGGACAACGAGCGGCTGCTCAAGACCCTGACCCACCTGCGCGATCTGGGTAATACCGTCATAGTGGTGGAGCACGACGAGGACGCCATCCGCCTCGCCGACCATGTGCTCGACATAGGCCCCGGGGCTGGCGTACACGGCGGCGCCATAGTCGCGCAGGGGACGCCGGAGGAGATCATCGCCAACCCCGCCTCGCTGACCGGTGACTACCTCTCCGGCCGCAAGCAGATCGCCATTCCTGATGAACGCACGCCGCTCACCGGCAAGTGGTTGAAACTCAAGGGGGCGAGCGGCAACAACCTGCGCAACGTCAACCTGGATCTGCCCATAGGGGTGATGACCTGTGTCACCGGGGTCTCAGGCTCGGGCAAGTCGACCCTGATCAACGACACCCTGTTCCGCATCGCCCACCGGGAGCTGAACAAGGCAACCGAGTCCACCCCGGCGCCCTATCGCGAGGTGGAAGGGCTGGAGCACCTGGACAAGGTGGTGGATATCGATCAGAGCCCCATAGGTCGAACTCCGCGCTCCAACCCGGCCACCTATACCGGCCTGTTCACCCCGATCCGCGAGCTGCTTTCCGGTACCCAGGAGGCGCGGTCACGCGGCTACCTGCCGGGTCGCTTCTCCTTCAACGTCAAGGGTGGCCGCTGCGAGGCCTGCCAGGGGGATGGCGTCATCAAGGTGGAGATGCACTTCCTGCCGGATGTCTACGTGCCGTGCGACGTCTGCAAGGGCAAGCGCTACAACCGCGAGACCCTGGAGGTGAAGTACAAGGGCAAGAACATCCACGAGATCCTCGAGATGACGGTGGAAGATGCCCGCGAATTTTTCGACCCCGTCCCTGCGGTGGCGCGCAAGCTGCAAACCCTGATGGACGTGGGCCTCTCCTATATCCGGCTCGGCCAGTCGGCCACTACCCTGTCGGGGGGCGAGGCGCAGCGGGTCAAGCTGGCGCGGGAGCTCTCCAAGCGCGACACCGGCCAGACCCTCTACATCCTGGACGAGCCGACCACGGGGCTGCACTTCCACGACATCCAGCAACTGCTCAAGGTGCTGCACCAGCTGCGGGATAGAGGCAACACCATAGTCATCATCGAGCACAACCTGGACGTCATCAAAACCGCCGACTGGATCGTCGATCTGGGGCCGGAAGGGGGCGCCGGTGGCGGCCGCATCCTGGTGACCGGCACGCCGGAGGAGATGAGCCGTTGCAAGGAGTCGCACACGGCGCGCTTCCTGGCCCCCTTGCTGAACAAGTAAGGGCAAGTCAGACAGACAAGGGGCCTTGGCCCCTTTTTTGTGGGCGATCGCCGTGGGGGGGAGGGAGCTTTTCTCGGGATCTGCCAGCGGCGGTCGCAGACACTGAGACTGGCTGAATGCCGCATTGGGTCGGGCAGGGCAAGCCCGTCACCGGGCGGGCGGTCACTATGGGGTGTCAGTGGGCCAGCATCAGGAAGGCGAGGGCGAACAGAAAACCGAGCAGGATAAACAGGAAGGAGCCTATGCCCCAGATGGCTGCCAGGATGCCGATGATTTTGTCTTTGCGTGTTTGTGGTTTCATAAAGATTAAATTACAGCATGGCTACATTGCTTTAATAAAATACGCTGGCCGGCATCATTAAACAACAGAGAAATGGGGATATGGGCACCATTAAGGTGTATTTGGTTGCTATTTTAAATCGGATGTCATTGCATATTCATATTTCAACTGGCTGTATTTAAATGATTTTCAGGTGTTATTTGTCAGTTTTTTGGTTATCTGAAGCTGCTGTGTACATCCATCTATTTCTTGATAACTATTGAGCTAAATCAATAACCGTCCATTCACATCCTTTTATAGTTTTCGGGCTTACAACATAGAAAGAAAACAAAAAGGAATTATGTGATGAAAAAAGTGCTTCCTCTCCTGATCGCAGCCGCTTTTGCTTCCCCCGCCGCCATGGCCCATCAGGCCGGTGACATCCTGGTGCGTGGCGGCCTGGCCTTCGTCTCTCCCCAGACCAGCAGTGACGACGTTCTGGGCACCGGCGAACTGGATATCGACAGCAATATGCAGCTGGGGCTGACCCTCTCCTACATGCTGACGGACAACTGGGGTGTCGAGTTGCTGGCGGCGACGCCTTTCTCCCACTCGGTGTCGACCCCGGGGCTGGGTGAGGTCGCCAAGGTCAAGCACCTGCCACCGACCCTGATGGCGCAGTACTACTTCGGGGACGCCAACAGCAAGGTGCGTCCCTATGTCGGTGCCGGCATCAACTACACCACCTTCTTCGATGAAGAGGGCCGTGGTGCCCTGGCGGGCACGGATGTGAGCGTTGACTCCTCCTGGGGGCTGGCGGGTCAGGTGGGCCTGGACATGGCGATCAACGACCGCTGGTTCGTCAACGCCTCCGCCTGGCTCATCGACATCGACACCGACGTGCACACCGCAGTGGGCACCATCAATACCTCCATCGATCCGGTTGCTTTCATGTTCGGCGTCGGCTACCGCTTCTGATGACAAGGTTGGCCGCCACAAGGCCATGACAACCAAGCATGTCTCTTTGGCCCGGCTCTGTTCGGGCCCTTTTCTGTCCGGCTCGGGGAAATAACCGTGATCCGGCCCCTCATGGCGTCACTTATTGCTCTTCCATTGCCTCAACTTGCCGATAGTCTCTGCGTTCACCCCTTTATTTCCCAACGAGTGAGGATGTCTCCATGGGTTTATCTATCGTGCAGCGGATCATCGCCGGATTTGTGCTGATGTTGCTGCTGCTGGTTCTGCTGGGCTTCATCAGTATTCTGAAGATCCGGGGAATCAATGAGGGGCTTTCCCAGGTATCGGATCGTGCCACTCCCCTGGTGATCGCCGTCGCAGGGCTCAAGGGAGCCCTTCAGGACAGCAACCGCTGGGTGCTGACCTACAGGACCAGCGAAGATGCCACCCAGTTGCCGCAGCTGGCCAGCCAGTTCAAGGCGCAGCAGGCGCGCTTCCTGGCCCAGAGCCAGGAGATGGCCAGGTTCAACGACGTGGCCGAGGCGGGCGAGCGCTTTCGTCAGGTAGATGGGGCCACCCGGGAGTTCTACGGTCTGGCGGATCAGGTGCTGAGCCAGCATGGCCAGTGGATAGCCGCCCTCGATCGGCGTCATGAGCTGGAGCTGGCCTTTATCCGGCTGGAAGATACCTATCAGTGGGCCGCCGATCTGCTGTTGCAGCAGACCGCCAGCAAGCGCTCCATGCGCAACAAGGCCGAACTCATCACCTCCGGCATAGCCCGGGATCTGAAGAACATCCGTCGGGCCGACGCCAAGACAGATCTCAACGAACTGGAGAAGGTGCTCGCCAAGGATATAGAGATGGCGCGCAAGCGGCTCGAGCGGGTGCTGGTGCCCGATGATGTGAGGCAGCGCTTCGTCGTCAATCTGGACAGGATGCAGGAGCTGGCGCTCGGCCCGCAGGGGCTGCTGGCCACCATGCGTCATGCCCAGCAGCTTGCGGCATCGCTGCAAACCTTGAATCAGCAGCTCGATACCAGCCTGGTCAACAGCCTGGCGCTGCTGGACGAGATGGGCAAGTCGGCGGGCAGCATCGCCAGCCAGAGCCGGATCGGGGCTGATGACGCTGTCAGCAGTGCCAGCTTCTGGATCCTGATCGTCTCCGCCATCTCCGCCGCCGCCGCACTCATCATCGGTTACACCACGGCGCGCAGCATACAGCGCCCGTTGCAGCTGATCGATCGGGCACTGGATCGCATGGCCACCGGTGACATGACTAGGCGCATCGACTACCAGAGCCGTTGTGAATTCGGCAGTCTGACCCGCTCCATCAACACCCTGGCGGACAAGACGGGGGAACTGCTCTCCCAGATCAACGCCGGCTCCCGCCATCTGGTGGAGGAGGCGAGCCGCGCCGCCGAGATCAGCGAGCGCGCCATGTCCAGGGTACAGGATCAGAAGAGCCAGACCGACCAGGTCGCCGCCGCCATCACAGAGCTGGAAGTGAGCGCCACCGAGGTGGCCCGCTCCACCGATGGTACCAAGCGCGAGGTGGATCTGGCCGACGAGGAGGCTCGCGCCGGTCGCAAGCAAGTGGCGACCACGCGCCAGATCACCGAACAGCTGGCGGGCGCCATGGAGGAGGCGGTCGGCATCACCCACAAGCTGGGAGAATTCAGCAACAACATCGGCAGCATTCTGGATGTGATCCGCAGCATTGCCGAGCAGACCAACCTGCTGGCACTGAATGCGGCCATCGAAGCGGCACGGGCCGGTGATGCCGGCCGCGGCTTTGCCGTGGTGGCGGACGAGGTGAGGGCGCTGGCAAACCGGACCCAGACCTCGACCGAGGAGATCCAGGCCATGATCGAGAACCTGCAGAGCTCCAGCAAGCATGTGGTGGAGGTGATGGCCCGCAGCCAGGAGCAGACCCAGGGTTGCGTGTCGCAGACCCGGGCCATGGATCAGGCGCTGCAATCCATTGCCGAGCGGATGAGTGCCATCAAGTCGATGGCGGATCAGGTCGCTCATGCGGCCCAGGAACAGATCTCGGTCAGTCAGGGGGTGGCCCGTCATATCGCCGGCATTGCGGACGTGGCCTACGAGACCGAACGGGAGGCCCGTGAATCGGCAGGCAGCAGTGAAGTGCTGGCGGAACTGGTCGCCAAGCAGCAGCAATTGATCGCTCATTTCAAGGTGTAGGAGGACTTATGGCTAACAAGTGGATCGGGGCCCTGAGTCTCCTGTTGTGTGGCCAGCTGATGGCCAGCGAGCTGGTGATCGAAAGCTGGCGGATAGATGACAAGGCCTTGTGGGAGGAGAAGATCATTCCCGCCTTTGAGGCCGCTCACCCGGGTATCCAGGTGAGCTTCAACGGGGTGCAGAACGTCGAATACATGCCGACCCTCTGGGCCAGCCTGAAGGCGGGCAAGGCCGGGGACCTCATCACCTGCCGTCCGTTCGACGACTCCCTGGCCCTGTTCAAGGCAGGTCATCTGGCGGAGCTGAGCGAGATGGCCGGGATGGAGAACTTCCCGAGTTTTGCCCAGTCCCCCTGGCAGACCGATAGCGGCGCCCAGACCTTCTGCGTGCCCATGGCCTCCGTCATTCACGGCTTCTTCTACAACAAGCAGATCTTCAGTGAGCTGGGGCTGACGGTGCCGCAGACCCGGGACGAGTTCTTCGCCGTGCTCGACAAGGTGAAGGCGGATGGCCGCTATGTGCCGTTGGCCATGAGTGGCTCTGAGAGCTGGGTCGCCTCCGAGCTGGGCTTCCAGAACATAGGCCCCAACTACTGGAAAGGGGAGGATGGTCGGCTGGCGCTGATCGCGGGCCAGGAGCGGCTCGACAACCCGCAATACGTCAAGGTGTTCGAGGAACTGGCCCGCTGGCGTGCCTATCTCGGCGAGGGGGGCGAGGGTCGTGACTATGCCACCACCAACGCGCTGTTCACCTCCGGCAAGGCCGCCTTCTATGCGGCCGGCTCCTGGGAGATAGCCCCCTTCACCGGCAAGGTGGACTTCGGTGTCATGCGCCCCCCTGTGGCCAAACAGGGTGACGGTTGCTTCTTTACCGATCACACCGACATCGGCATGGGGATGAACCCGGCCAGCAAGAACAAGGAGGCCGCCATGACCTTCCTGCAGTGGCTGACCACCTCCCAGTTTGCCGAGCTCTATACCAACTCGCTGCCGGGGTTCTTCTCCCTCTCCAACCACTTCTTCGAGGCCACCAACCCGGCGGCCAAAGAGATGATGGAGTGGCGGGATCAGTGTGACTCCACCATCCGGGTCGCCACCCAGATCCTCTCTCGCGGCACCCCCAAGCTGGGGGATGAGCTGGCCGAGGTGAGCCAGGGGGTGTTGCTCGGCACCATGGCACCGCAAGCCGCCGCCGATCGGCTGGAGCAGGGATTGAAGGGCTGGTACGCCCCTCATCAGGGCCAGCAGGCCAAGGCCCTGGACTGCCAATGCGCGGTTCCCGCCACGGTTGAGTCTGTCATCGCTGCGCCATCCGCGGCCATCTCGACCGAGCTGAATGCGTCCCCCGTGCCCGCGGCTGTTGCCCCCTCAGCGGCGGCCTCGACCGACGTCGAGCAGGCGCTGGCCAGCGAGCTGGAAGCGCCGCAGCCCTGAAGGGCTATACCATGAAAAAAACGGGAGGCATCAGCCTCCCGTTTTTATTTGCGCCAGACGCCTACTGTGTCAGACACCTACGGCTGCTGAGCCCAGCGGCACAGGCTGCCGATGCGCGCCACCGGAACGAAGCCCAGGGCGCGGTAGACCCGTTGGGCGTGGTAGTGCTTGTCGGCCACTATGATGAGCTGCCTGGCCCGCTCGAACCCCTGGCGGGCGACCTGGCTCAGCAGTTGACGGCACAGGCCCCGGTTGCGCCAATCCTGATGGGTGCGTACCAGCTGAAAGCGCCCCATGGTGCCGGTGAAGAAGAGGCCGCAGCTGGCCACCAGACGCTCCCCCTGCCAGATCCCCCACCATTGTCCCAATCCATCGGCGATCATGGCCTGATAGAGGTCGCGCCGCGCCTGAAGGTAGGCAAGGTAGCTCGCCTCCCCATGGCCCGAGTCCCTGTCATCGAGCTCCAGGGTCAGCCAGTCATCCCAGTCGGCGGGGGTGAAGGGGCGGGCTGGAGCGAGATCCTGGTCGCTCGGGGCCTGCCAATCGACCGCCCCCAGCGCCAGCACCACGCACTCCATGTACTGGTATCCCGCCGCCACGAAGCCGGCGACCCGGCTGTTCTGTCCCTCGGCCAGCGGCCACTGGAAGGTGCGATGGCGGATCTTGGGATCCTGGCCGATCAGTTTGTCGAAGCTGGCTTCGAGCCAACCCTTGTCGCGGTCGCTGGGCGGAGTGGGGAGCAGCAGATAGTTGCCGAAGTAGTAATCTGGGGCGGTCGGGGTGCGCACGGCCCAGAACCCTTCATGGTCCGTCACCTCGCCCTGATAGCGATCGAACAGCAAATCGGTGGCAAAACCGGGGTGATCTTCCATGACAAGGCTCCTGCAAATGCTTGAATTGATTATCGGCAGGGAGGGAGAGAAGTTAAAAAAAGGCCGGGAAACCCGGCCAAACAATCACACGCAGATTCAGAACGTCCAGGACGATCCGCCCGCATCATAGCGTGCCTGAGGCCATTTTGGGATGGGGCCCGCCGTTACTTGGGTCGAATTGCAAAATAAAAAAAATCGTTTATCCCGCCTTCGTGGGCAAATCGATGTTGACTTTGATCCGTTTTCTCATAAAGATAGAAAGACGTTTAGACGTCCAAACATCCGTTTTGACGTACAGGAATCGGTTGTAGGACAGGGAGAGAGCAGATGGGATTTCACAGCGCGCGTCAGGTTGAGGCACTCAACCAGAGTCTGGCTGACTTGGGTAACAACATTTCGGTCAGCTTCGAGTTTTTTCCCCCCAACAGTGAAGGGATGGAGAATACCCTCTGGCAATCCATCGAACGACTGCAGGTGCTGGAACCCAAGTTTGTCTCCGTGACCTATGGCGCCAACTCGGGCACCCGGGATCGTACGCACAAGGTGATCAAGGACATCAAGGAGCGCACCGGTCTTATCGCCGCACCGCACCTGACCTGTATCGATGCCAGCCGCGACGAGCTGAGAACCATTGCCCGTGACTACTGGAACAGCGGCATTCGTCACATAGTGGCTCTGCGCGGTGACCTGCCCCCCGGACTCGACAAGCCGGACATGTATGCCACCGATCTGGTCGCCCTGCTCAAGTCCGAGGCCGACTTCGACATCTCGGTGGCCGCCTATCCGGAGGGCCACCCCGAAGCCAGGAGCGCGCAGTCCGACCTGCTCAACCTCAAGCGCAAGATAGATGCCGGCGCCAACCGTGCCATTACCCAGTTCTTCTTCGATGTGGAGACCTATCTGCGCTTTCGTGATCGCTGCGCCGCCATCGGCATCGATGCCGAGATAGTGCCGGGGATACTGCCGGTCTCCAATTTCCAGACCCTCAACAAGTTTGCCGGCTTTACCAACGTGAAGATCCCGCGCTGGATGCACCAGCGGTTCGAGGGGCTGGATAACGATCAGATGACCCGCAACATGGTGGGGGCCAGCATCGCCATCGACCAGGTGCGGGTGCTGAGTCAGGAAGGGGTGAAGGACTTCCACTTCTACACCCTGAACCGCTCCGAACTGACCTACGCCATCTGCCATACCCTGGGAGTCAGGCCGAAAGGCCAGGCCTGATCCCCATCCGCCCGTGTCTGGTCATGAAATGGGTTTGCACCATATCAGCCAATCTTTAGCGTCCCCCTATGCACCGCACCGGGGAATGGTATTTCAGAGGGGAAAGGTGAATCCATATTCAGGATGAGGCAGCAGAAACGAAAAAACCGCCAGTTGGCGGTTTTTTCGTTTCTGCATCCCTTCAGTTGAGGACGAGCCTGTCGTCCGGCGCCGTCTGGTAGAGTCCCTGCTGGTAGGCCAGGTTGCCCCAGAGCACCAGGCCCAGCGCGGCATCCTTCATGGCATCCGGCTGAGGAGCTGGGGTGAGGGTCTCGCTGGCATCGTCATAGACGAAGCCTTCCGCCGCCCGCTCAGGTTGCAGTATCACCACATCCTTGCCCCGCATCAGGGCGAAGTTCTTGTCGTACTGCATGATGGCGCGCCCCGGCCAGTCCGCCGGCATCCGGGTCAGATCCTTGCCCAGCATGGGGTAGTCGGCGCTTATGCCCATCAGGGAGAGCAGGGTGGGCGCCATGTCTATCTGGCTGACGATGCGCCTATCCTGTTTCGGCGCTATGCCCTCTCCCACTATGACTCCAGGGATATGGAAGCGGGGTATGGGCACCAGGCTGGCGCCGCCGACCCGGCTGTCGTGATCGGCGATGACCAGGAACAGGGTGTCCTTCCAGTAGTCCGATGCCTTGGCCTTCCTGAAGAACTCGCCGACGGCGTAATCCGCATATTTGGCAGCGTTGTTGCGGGTCGCCCTGGGCTGCTCGTAGAGGGAGATGCGGTCGTCCGGGAACTCGAAGGGATCGTGGTTGCTGGAGCTGAATACCAGGCTGAAGAAGGGCTTGCCCTGCTTGTGGAGTGCCTCGAAGGTGTCGTTGGCCTTGGCCATGAGATCCTCATCCGAGGCACCCCATGAGCCCTCGAACACAGGGTTCTTGAAGTCCTTCTGCTCGACTATGGTGGTGAAGCCATTGCCGAGGAAGAAGCTGCGCATGTTGTCGAAGTGGCTCTCGCCGCCGTAGATGAAGCTGGTGTCATAGCCCCGCTGCTTGAGCAGGTCGGCGATGGTGAAGAAGTTGGTCTGGCTCTTGCCGAGCTTGACCACGGCCTGGGCCGGGGTCGGGGTGAAGCCGGTCAGCACCGCTTCTATGCCGCGCACCGAGCGGGTGCCGGTGGCGTAGAGCTGCTCGAACGCCCATCCCTCCCGGGACAGCGCATCTATGTTGGGGGTCAGGGGCAGGCCGCCGAGGGAGCCGACGAACTGGGCGCCCAGACTCTCCTGCAGCAGGATCACCAGGTTCTTCGGCTTGCCGCTATGGCTGGCTTCGTTGAAGGTCTGGCTGGGTTGTGTCTCGGAGTTGAAGTCCTGGCCGGGGCGGCCGCTCTCCTCGCGCACCAGTTCCAGGATCCGCTCTCTGGGCAGTTCCCCGTAGAATTCGCCGGCACTCTCCTCGTTGCTCATCTGCTTGATGGCGAAGAAGAGGGAGTAGGCGGAGTTGACCGTCAGGGCGTTGATCAGGGGATCGCTGGCGAACGCCACCATGGCCGGGTTCAGGGCCCTGTGCCCCAGGCTGGAGCGGGCGCCGAGGAAGCCGATGGCCAGGATCAGCAGGGCGAAGGCCGGGCGCAGATGCCAGCGCGGGAAGCTCAGGTGCCGCATCAGGCGTCCGCTCAGCCACCAGCCGCCCCCCAGGGTCAGCAGGCTGAACACCAGGGCCAGCAGCAGTTCGCCCTTGCGGCCTGCCCACAGCATGGCGAGCACCTCCTTCGGGTAGATGAGGTATTCGATATAGAGGCGATTGGGGCGCACCCCGTATTCGGTGACGAAGGCGGGGGTGGAGATCTCGAGGAAGAGCATCAGCCAGAGCCCCAGAGTCAGCCAGACCCGGATGAGTTGCAACCAGGCGCGGCCCAGGGCATGGGGGCCGGCCAGCAGCAGGGTGAAGACGGCGGGGACGCCCCACAGCCAGCAGAGGGTGGCGAAGTCGACGCGCAATCCCTGTAGCAGCATCTCTGACCAACCGGCGACGGCGTCGACCCGCTCCTGTTGCCAGAGCCCCAAACCTGCCCGGCTGGCGGAGAGGGCGATGAGCGCGATCACCGAAAAAATGGCGATGGGCCAAAATGGACCCAGCCAATCTCTTATTTTTGTCATTGTTTTTCCTGATAAAACCTGTTTTTTGATGCCCATCCGAGGACAGCTTTTTTTATATTGCAGGGTTATGACAATGGGGGCGGGGAAAGGTTGCGGTGCAGGGAGAGACTGGACGCTATTGATAACATTGATTTTTTAATGAGGGCTCCCGGGGGAGCCAAAAGACAGCATAAATGACTGGGCGTTGTGTGATCCCCACTGCAAAGTGCGGCGAGGGGCTTGCCTATAATGGCGCCGGATTTTCTCAATCGGAGCCGAAGGGATGCCGGTCTTTATCGATGTGGAGTATGTGCACGGCTGGTGCCTGTTCGTGGTGCTCTCTGACGGCACCACCGGGGTGCTGGACCTGACCCCCTGGCGCAGCCAGCCCCTGTTCGCGGCGCTGGACTCGGAGCGGCGTTGCGCCCGGGTCTTCATCAATCGCCGCCACCAGCTGGAGTGGCCCTCGGGCTGCACCCTGTCGGCCCAGGAGGTCTATCACCTGATTGCCCCCATCGACGAGCGCGAGGCCTTCCCGGATCGCAATCCGGGCTGAGAGTGATGGGCTAACTCGTTGAGCCAGGTAACGTTTTCAGTCACAGACCCGCTTTGGCGAGGCCGTTATCATGGCCTCAGGGTAGCGCATTTTGCGCCAGCACCACCACAGCGGGAAGATAACAATGAAACAAGGAAGGTTGCGCCATGGCGGCCTGATCGGGGCCGCCTTGTTACTGACAGCGTGCGGCAGTGGCGGCGGGGGATCCAGCGGCGAGACCCAGCCCCCCGTGGTCAATCCGCCTCCCACCTCGGACAGTCGCGCCTGCTATGGCGATGATCAGCCCGCCTGCAACCTGAGAACCTATCAGGTGATGGTGGAGTCCTTCGTCGATGGCGACG
Organism: Aeromonas sp. R4-3; assembly: GCF_040908275.1. Lineage (NCBI taxonomy): Bacteria > Pseudomonadati > Pseudomonadota > Gammaproteobacteria > Aeromonadales > Aeromonadaceae > Aeromonas > Aeromonas sp. R4-3. The sequence goes on along the minus strand of NZ_JBFODK010000020.1, from coordinate 115,502 downwards.
GCAGTGCCAATTACGGCGTCGGCTACGGCCCCTCCAGGCACAACGGCGATCTGCAAGGGATCATCGACAGCCTGGACCACATCAAGAGCCTCAACGTCAACGCCATCTGGCTTACCCCTGTGTTCGACTCCTGCGCCGGTCAGGCCGGGGACGACAGGCTGGATGCCACCGGTTATTTCGCCTGCGACTTCTTCAACGTGGACCCCAACTTCGGCAGCAACGCCCAGTTGAAAAAACTGGTGGAGGCGGCCCACCAGCGCGGCCTCTATGTCTTCCTCGACGGCGTCTTCGGCCATGTCAACAAGGTGGGGGTGAGCAAGCCCTCCCCCGAGGGCCGTCTGCCTGCCCTCACCAGCGGCGGCGCCGGTTATCCGGGCCAGCTGGTGGATTACGGCCAGCCCGAGAGCCTCGCCTACTTCAAGGAGGTGGCCCGCTACTGGATTGAGCAGTACGGCATCGACGGCTGGCGCCTCGATCAGGCCTATCAGCTGGGTCTTGATGACTGGCGCGCCATTCGCACCGAGGTGGAGCAGGTCAGCGCGGCACGCAAGGCCGCCGGCCAGCAGTGGGGCACCCTCGGCTACCTGGTGGGGGAGGTGTGGAAGGGAGCTGACGAGATCCGCGCAGAGGCTTATGGCAGCAGCGACAACCCGGCGCTCTCCTCGGCGTTCGACTTCCCGCTGCGCTACGGCCTGGTGCAGGCGCTGGCGGTGGAGGAGTCCGGCAAGGGCGGCCAGGGCGCCAGCGTGCTCGATGCCAGCTGGAACAAGGTGGAGAACTACCCCAATCACGCCATGCCGAACCTGATGCTGGGCAACCATGATCTGGTGCGCTTCGGCGATCTGCTGGAGCGTGGCAATTTCAATCAGGCGGACTACTGGCAGCGCCACAAGGCGGCCTTCAGCTTCCTGGCGGCCCGCTCCGGCCCCATCACCCTCTACTACGGCGAGGAGTTTGGCGACGAGGTGCCGGGCTTTGCTGCTCAGGTGAGCGGTGACTGTGCGGCCCAGGGATTGTGCGACGATCACGTGGCCCGCAGCGACGGCAAGGTGCCCGGTGTCACCGGCTTCACCCCGAGCGGCGAACAGGCCGAGCTCAAGCAGTGGCTTGGCCAGCTGCTGGCCCTGCGCGCCGCCCATCCCGCCCTCTATCAGGGGGAGCGAGTCAAGCTGGTGGCCGATGGCAGCGTCTATGGCGACATCAAGCAGACGGCGGCCGAGCAAGTGGTCTACCTGCTCAACCTCTCAACCACGCCCCAGAGCTACAGCCTGCCTCTGGCCAAGCTGCGCAGCGGCAGCGCCCTGGTGGATCTGCAGAGCGGCGAGCGCCTGGCCATGGGGGGCAGCAGCCTGACGGTGGATCTGCCGCCCCTCAGTGGCCGCTTCCTGCTGCTGCAATAAGACGGCAGACAGCAAAAGGGCTCCCGCAGGAGCCCTTTTTGTTGCCAGCTGGCGGCAGGGTCATTTCTCGAGGCCGCTGCCGAGCTCCTCCTGACGAGGGCTGGCCGATACGCCGTGCTCGTTGCCGTTGCGCCAGTGCTCCAGCCGGTTGTGCACCCCACGGCGCAGGCTCTTGAAGCTGGTCTCGAGGTAGTGAACCCCCACCAGGATCCCCAGGGTCACGCCGGTGAGCAGCACCGCCTGGTGCAGCATTCCCATGCCGATCAGGGCCCCGAGGGCGGCCAGCATCCAGATGGTGGCGGCCGAGGTCACCCCCAGCACCTGTCCATCCCGGGTCATCATGACCCCGGCGCCGAGGAAGCCGATGCCGGTGATGAGCTGGCCCAGTACCCGCGCCTGATCCGCAGACTGCGGGCTTACGGCGGCGCCGATGGCGAGAAAGCAGTAAGTGCCGAGCACTATGAGGGAGGAGGTGCGAATGCCGACCGGCTTGCCGTGCAACTGACGCTCCAGCCCGACCAGACCGCCGCACACCAGACAGGCCAGAATGTTGTTCCAGCCAAGGGGCGCTATGTCCCACCACTGCGTTGTCATCATACCCACCTCTGCCGATCCTGCTTGTTATCCTGCCGCGCTCTGCCCCCGGTTCTCCAGCCGTTGCCGGAAGGCCCTGGCCAGGCGCTCGTAGAGATCTTTGGCCTCTCTGTCTTCAATATCGCCACGTATCCAGGGATTGTCGATGATTTCCAGCAGCACGCAGCCCTGGCCCTGCTGGCGCAGATCCACCCCGAACAGGCCGTTGCCGAGCTGGTGCACGGCGCGGCGGGCGGTCTGCAACACCCGCTCCGGCACCTCGGTCAGCGGCAGCGCCTCGATCCGGCTCATGTCGAGGGGGTGCTTGCGGCGGCGGATGCGGTTGCCGGGCTCCGGCCGGTAGCGGCGGCAGGCGAACAGGGGCGAGCCGTCGAGAAAGCCGATGCGCCAGTCGAATTCGGCGGGGATCCGGCTCTGCACCAGCAGCAGGGCTGAGCGGCCCAGCCCCTCGTCCAGCAGGCGGGCGAGCTGGGTCTCGTCGCTCGCCATGGCGAGATCCCGGCCCTGGGCACCGTCGGGCACCTTCACCATCAGCGGCAGGCCGAGCCGCTGCACCAGCTCGTCCACCTGGTGGCGGCCACGGCGGGTCACCACCATGGTGGGGGGCATGGGCACGCCGCTGCGCACCATCAGCTCGTAGAGGTAGAGCTTGTTGCTGCAGGCGAGGATGGCGCGGGAGCTGTCGATCACCGGCATCTTGAGCTGCTCGGCGCGGCGGGCAAACTCGAAGGTGTAGTGGCCGACCGCGGTCTCGGCCCGCAGCCAGAGGGTGTCGAACTCCGGCAGCCGCTCTATGGCGGAGGGCGCCAGTATCTCGGCCTGGATCCCCTGGGCGGCGGCGGCCTGAATGAAGCGCTCTATCGCCAGGGCATCGCTGCTGGCGCGGCCATCGTTCTGATCCATCAGGATGGCGAGCTGATAGAGCGGCGCCGTCTGCTCCTCGCCCCCGGTGCCCACCAGGGCCTGGGCGTGTTGCAGCATCAGCTCTCGCTCGCTCTGGCTCAACTCCAGCGGGGAGAGGCTCTGCTGCTGGCGCACCGACCAGCCGTGACGGCCACGTTTCAGGGTCAGCTCCTGCAGCGGCAGCTGGCTCAGGCCGTAGTAGTAGCGGGCCAGCCCCCCTAGCTCGCTCTGCTCGCACTGGCCGAAGATGGCACGCACCCGGATCCTGTCCTCGCTCTGGCGGGTCAGCCAGCCCTGCAGCTTGCGCCACAGCTTGGCCGGTGGCTGCTGGGGTTGCAGCCGGCTGATGGCCTGCAGTCCCGGCAGGCAATGGTGGCTGCGGGCCTGGGCCAGCAGTGAGCAGTAATAGCCGGCGCTCAGGTGTTCCAGGCTGCGACAGAGGTTGATGATGCGGGGGCGGCCGCCCGTGGTCGGCACGCCGTGTTGCAGATAGGTGCGGGCGGTCAGCAGATAATCGGCATGGCAGGGCCAGTCGCCCAGCTCCTCGACGATGACATAGGTACTCATATTTTCGGCTCCACAGAAAGGACTGCCTGAAAAGGCAGGATCCCCAGTGGGCTTCGATGCACCGACAAGCACGACAATGGCGCGAGGGGAAACAAGAGGTTACAGTGCCTAATATTCTGCCTTGGTAACTTGTGATACAAGTCGCATTTCTGGTGCTGAGGATAAATAACCGAACAAGGACTCCCCGTGTTGACCGTGCGCGCGGCCCGAACCGATGATTTGGGCGCCATCGTGAAGCTGGAACGCTACTGTTTCCCCCCCGAAGTCGCCTTCGGCCGCAGCCGCTGGCACTACCTGCTCAGCCATGCCAAGGGGCGCACCCTGCTGCTGCAAGATGAGAAGGCGCAGTTGATGGGCTACCTCAGCGTGCTGGAGCACAGGGGCTGGGACAGGCTCATCATCCAGACCCTCGCCATTCGCTGGACGGTGCGCCGCCAGGGCTGGGCCCGGCGCCTGCTGGAGCAGGTGATCCGGGAGGGCCGGGAGGCGGGCTGGGGCGCCATCCGGCTCGAGGTGGCCGACGCCAACCCCGAGGCCCAGACCCTCTACCACAGGCTGGGGTTTCGCCCAAGGCTCAGGCTGCCGGACTACTACGGGCCGGGTCAGCATGCGCACCGGCTGGTGCTGGCGCTGCGCCCCGCCGGGCGGGACCCGTCGTGAATCGCGTCCAGCCATCGAGGGGCCGACATGGGCTGTGATGACTGCCTTGCCACCGCCATCAAGGCCAAACTCGGGCGTTGCCCGGTTTGCGCCATCCAGACCTTCGTCATCGGGGCCGTGGGCTGGCTGGTCTGGTGGTGGTGTGGCGCCGACACCTCGGTCAACGCCCTCACCGGCCTGCTGTTTGCCCTGGGGGGCAGCGGCCTGCTGCTGCTGCACCTGTCGGTCTTCCTCTGGCGCAAGGTGACGGGGCGCGAGCTGGATAATGAGTGAATTCTTTTTGTTTCAACCAGATAAATAACAATGGAGGTTCAGATGATCGCAATGGTAACGGGCGCCTCGTCCGGGTTTGGTGAGGCCATCAGCCGTCAGCTGGTGCAGGCTGGTTACAGGGTGATAGGCACAGGTCGCCGTGCCGAGCGGCTGGCTGCCCTGGCCGACGAGCTGGGGGAGCAGTTCCTGCCGCTGGCGTTCGACGTCCAGGACAAGGCGGCCACCCGCGCCGCCATCGAGGGGCTGCCGGCCGCCTGGCAGGAGGTGGATCTGCTGGTCAACAACGCCGGGCTGGCGCTCGGGCTTGAGCCTGCCCACAAGGCGGATCTGGAAGACTGGGAGCAGATGATAGCCACCAACATCAGCGGCCTGACCCTGCTCACTCGCCTGCTGCTGCCGGGCATGGTGGCGCGCAATCGCGGCCACGTGGTCAACATCGGCTCCATCGCCGGCACCTACCCCTACCCGGGCGGCAACGTCTACGGCGCCACCAAGGCGTTCGTGAAGCAGTTCAGCCTGAACCTGCGGGCCGATCTGGCGGGCACCGCCATCCGCGTCACCAACCTGGAGCCTGGCCTGTGCGGCGGCACCGAGTTCTCCAACGTGCGCTTCCACGGTGACGACGCCAAGGCGGCGACCGTCTACCAGGGGGTGCAGGCCATCCAGCCGGAGGACATCGCCAATACGGTGCTCTGGGTCAGCCAGCAGCCCGCCCACGTCAACATCAACAGCATTGAGATCATGCCGGTGGCCCAGACCTTCGGCCCGCTGCAGATCAGCCGTCGCTGAACCCCGTCTTGCCGGGATGAGAAGAGGCACCTCTGGGTGCCTCTTCTCGCTGCTGCCCTGTCGTTTTTCTCCGCCTGCCCGCTGCGCTATCTGGCGTCATTCATCCGCTATCCCAGGTCGCTGCCACCCAGTGGTCAAGTTGGCCTGCAACTTGCTGAGTCATGGTTATTGGCGGGGAGTCTCTCCCCGGACGCCGGCCTGGCCGGCAGCAGCTTGGAGCCTTCATGGACATCAAACCTTATGGTCAGCAACTCGCCCAGAGTGCGTCCCACAGCCGTGCCCTGGCCACCCTCAGTGGCGATGACAGCCAGCAGGGGAGCTGGGATCAGCAGGTCAGCCTCTCCAGCCAGGTGCTGACCGGCAAGGCGCAGCAGGTACTGACTTACGAGCATCTGGCCAGAAGCGGCAAGAGCGCCTCCCTGGCCGGGAGCGCCAACAATACGGTGGTACAGCAGCTGGTGGACAAGGCACTCGGCTTCGATCGCAAAAAATTTGACGATCTCGAGAGCCAGATCAAGGGGGTGGCCGACAACAAGGCGCTCTCGGCCGAAGAGCGTGAGACCCAGACCCGGGCCCTGACCGAGCAGCGTGATGCCATGCTCAAGGCGGCCATGGACAGGCTTACCGGCAAGTCGTCGAGCGGGCAGAGCGCCCAGGCCTGATACCAACGACTCGAACGGCAATCTTTGGTGTCAACTGGGCAAGATTTTGCCCCGGATGCGAAGGATGAAGCAGGGAGCGCCAGCGCCCTCCCTGCCGCAGACGGTGTGCCTCAGGGCTGTTTGGGCACTATCCCTATGGCGATGGCCGTGGTCTGGACGGCCTTGATCTGATCACCCTTGGCGATCAGGGCGAACTGGGCAGGATCCTTCACCTTGAGGGTGAGGGTATCGTCCACACCCTTGACCCTGATGGTCTGCTGCGCCTTGTCGACGTCGATGACGTCGGCATAGATGGTGACCTGCATGCCAGCCCCGGCGCCCGGCTGCTCGCCGGCGGCCGCCTTGCTCCCCTCTACTTCCACCACCCGCTTTCTCACGCCGGCTGTGCCCTTGAGCAGCTCGAGATCCAGCAGTTGCAGGTAGCGCAGCGCCACCACGTCCCCCACCTTGAGGTTCTGGAGGTTGGTCACCTCTTCCCCGGCGACCAGATCGAAGGTCTTGCCTTCGGCATTCTTCAGGCTGATCTTGCGGGTCGCGAGATCGATGGCGGTGACGGTCGCCTCGGCCTTCACCTCTTCTGCCAGGCTGGCCTGGCCCGGGGTGACGGCCACATTGGCGGTCACTTCGGCGGCCTGTATCAGGGGATTGACACAGAGAGTGAGCACTCCTGCGATCCATGCGTGCTTCAGTTTCATGATTGAGACCCTATGACTGGAAAACAGAACCCCGCGAGAGGCGTCAGGATGACGACATGGCGCGGCGCCATGACGGAGCGGGGAGTGTTCCCCCGGCTCCAGTGACACCATAGCAAAGTCACACCTGAGTACCATCATGTCAAAGAGAGCGCATCGCCATTTTGATGGCTCGCTCCCGTTTTTTGCCCCGATGGGATGACGGCATGGCGCGGCGCCATGAGGGAGCAGGGGAGTGATCCCTCTGCCCCCGTTTTTTGACCTGATGGTATGACGGCATGGCGCGGCGCCATGGGGGAGCAGGGGAGTGATCCCTCTGCTCCCGTTTTTGACCTGATGGGATGGCTGGCGCACAATCCCCCTGCATGCATTCAACCGAGGGCTCTGCCGTGTACAACTTCCAATATGCCAATCCCACCCGCGTCTGTTTCGGGGAGGGCCAGATAGCCACGCTGCCGGAGCTGATACCGGCGGGCAGCCGCCTGCTGGTGCTCTACGGCGGCGGCAGCATCAAGCAGAACGGCGTCTATGAGCAGTTGACCCAGGCGCTGGCGGGGCGGGAGTGGCAGGAGTTTCCCGGCATAGGCGCCAACCCCCAGTACGATCAGCTGATGGAGGCGGTGGATCTGGTCAAGCGCGAGCGCATCGACTTCCTGCTGGCGGTCGGCGGCGGATCCGTGGTGGATGGTACCAAGTTCGTGGCCGCCGCGGCCTGCTTCGAGGGGGAGGATCCCTGGGACATCTTGCTGGACAAGGCGCCCATCAAAGCAGCGTTGCCGCTGGGCTGCGTGCTGACCCTGCCTGCCACCGGCTCCGAGAGCAATCCCGCCGCCGTGGTGAGCCGGGGGGAGGCCAAGCTCTCCTTCTACAATCCGCTGGTGCTGCCCCGCTTTGCGGTGCTGGATCCCACCACCACCTACAGCCTGCCGGTGCGCCAGGTGGGCAACGGCGTGGTGGATGCCTTCGTCCATATCCTGGAGCAGTACCTCACCTTCCCGGTGGGAGGGGATGTGCAGGACCGGCTGGCGGAGGGCCTGCTGCAGGTGCTGGTGGACAACGGCCCGCGGGCGCTGACGGAGCCCACCAACTACCAGGTGCGGGCCAACCTGATGTGGGCCGCCAGCCTGGCCCTCAACGGCCTCATCGGGCGCGGCGTGCCCCAGGACTGGTCCACCCATGCCATAGGCCACCAGCTCACCGCCCTGCACGGGCTGGATCATGCCCAGAGCCTGGCGGTGGTGCTGCCCTCCCTGCTGCGGGAACAGGCGGCCCAGAAGCAGGAGAAACTGGCCCAGTTCGCCGAGCGGGTCTGGCACTCCCGCCGGGAGGACAAGGCGCTGCGCATCGAGGAGGCCATCATCCGCACCGAGCAGTTCTTCCAGCAGATGGGGGTGGGCACCCGCCTCGCCGACTACGGCCTGAACGAGAGCTGCATCCCCGCCATCTGCTCCAACCTCAAGCGCTTCGGCCTGACCGCCCTCGGTGAGCAGCAGGACATAGATCCGGACAAGGTCGCCAGGATCCTTTCACATGCTCTTTAAGTCTGGGGTTCCAGCTTCGGGCGACAGAGAGAGCCGGGCAATAACAGCCGCGCGGATCCTTTCCCACACCCTCTAAGCCTCGGCTCCCGAGCTGAAAAGAAAACGCCCCGATTGTCGGGGCGTTTTGCATTCCAGGGCAGGGGCATTCGATCAGGCGCTCTGATCCAGCTCGCGCTCCAGGGCTGCCGCCTTCTGGCGGGCCGGATGGGTATTGAGGCGTTCCCAGTAGCTCTTAAGGTGCGGGAACTGGGCCAGCTGGCCGCTTTGGGCCAGCAGATCCACCAGGAAGGAGTTCATGATGTCGGCGCCGGAGAGGCGATCCCCCACCAGATAGTGGCGGCTGGCCAGCACCTCGTTGAGATAGCCCAGCACCTTGGCGCACTCCGCCTTGGCATAGCCCGGCAGGAAGCGCATCGGGCTGCCATCCTTGCGCACGAACATGTCCAGCAGCAGCGGCAAGATGCCGGAGCTCTCGGCGAAGTGGATCCATTGCAGGTACTCGGCATACTCCGGGCTGTCGGTGGCTGGCGCCAGCCGATCCGGGGCGTGGCGGGCTATCAGGTACTCGGTGATGGCGCCGGATTCGGCCAGCACCCGGCCGTCGAACTCGATGACGGGTGACTTGCCGAGGGGGTGGATGGCCTTGAGCTCGGGGGGAGCCAGGAAGCTGGTGGCATCGCGCTGGTAGGCCTTGATCTGGTAGGGCAGGCCCAGCTCTTCAAGCAGCCAGATGATGCGTTGGGAGCGGGACTTGTTCAGGTGGTGCAGGACTATCATGGGAACCTCGATGGGTGGCGGAAGCGGCTGATACGCGCTGGCGTGGTGACTGGTTCACCGGCAGACAAAAAAGAGCGGACAGATGCCCGCTCTGTGCTGACTCAGGCCTCCAGCGCCTGATCCAGATCCGCCAATATGTCTTCGATCGCCTCGATCCCCACCGACAGCCGGATCATCTCCGGCTTGACCCCGGCCCTGGCCTGCTCGGCGTCACTCAGCTGGCGGTGGGTGGTGGAGGCGGGGTGGCAGGCCAGGGACTTGGCATCCCCTATGTTGACCAGCCGCTTGAAGATCTTGAGCGCATCGTAGAAGCGCACGCCCGCTTCATACCCTTCCTTCAGACCGAAGGAGAGGATGGCCGAGGGGCGGCCGCCCATGTACTTCTCCGCCAACGGATAGTGGGGGTGACCGGGCAGACCGGCGTAGCTGACCCAGGCGACCTTGGGGTGATGCTTGAGGTGGTGGGCGACCCGCAGGGCGTTGTCCACGTGGCGCTCCATGCGCAGGCTCAGGGTCTCCAGCCCTTGCAGCAGCAGGAAGGCGTTCATGGGGGCCAGGGCTGCGCCCGTGTTGCGCAGGGGGACAGTGCGTACCCGGCCTATGAAGGCTGCCGGCCCGAAGGCTTCCGTATAGACAACCCCGTGGTAGGAGGGCTCCGGCTGGGTGAGCTGGGGGAAGCGTTCGGCGTTATCCGCCCAGGGGAACTTGCCCGAGTCGACGATGACACCCCCCAGCGAGTTGCCGTGGCCACCCACGTACTTGGTGAGGCTGTGCACCACTATGTCGGCGCCGTGCTCTATGGGTTTGCACAGCACGGGGGTAGCGACAGTGTTGTCGACGATAAGCGGCACACCGCGGGCGTGGGCCACCCTGGCGAAGGCCGCCAGGTCGACGATGTTGCCCGCCGGGTTGCCTATGCTCTCGCAATAGACCGCCTTGGTCTTGTCGTCGATGAGGGCGGCGATGGCCTCGGCGCTGTCATCCCTGGCGAAGCGCACCTCGACCCCGAAACTCGGCAGCATGTGGGCGAACAGGGTGTAGGTGCCACCGTAGAGTTGGGGGGTGGAGACTATGTTGTCGCCGGCGGCGGTCAGCGCCTGAATGGCGTAGGTGATGGCGGCAGACCCCGCCGAGACCACCAGACCGGCTATGCCCCCCTCGAGGGCGGCCATCCGCTGTTCCAGCACGTCGTTGGTGGGGTTCATGATGCGGGTGTAGATGTTGCCAGGCACCGCCAGGTTGAACAGATCCGCCCCGTGCTGGGCGCTGTCGAACTCGTAGGCCACCGTCTGGTAGATGGGCACGGCCACCGCCTTGGTGGCGGGATCGTGGGAAAAGCCGTGGTGCAGGGCCAGGGTCGCATCTTTCATCACACACTCCTTGTTGGACGTCGTCGCCATTATGGATGGATAGACGTCCAATCTAGCAGGCCCTGCGCCGATGTAAACCACCCAATCCGGCAAAGCATAGAGGCTTGCAGTGATCCTGCGGCGCCCTTCCCTGCCCGGAGTCCTGACCCAATCAGAGGCGACGGCGATACTCCCTGTCGTCTATCTGGTGCATGTCCCACTGCATCAGGCGGTTGAGCTGATGCATGGGATCCTCGATCAGGGCAAGCGGGCGGGGCAGGATCCGGCGGAAGTAGCGGCGCATTCCTTGCTGGATCCGGTTCGGTGCATGGGGGTTGGTCTGGCTCATGATGGTGCTCCTGTGCTGTGGTGCTCACGTTCGCCAACAGTATTGAGCTAAAATGAGGAAGTAAAAACTGACGAATTGACTGACAAGGATTTCCTCTTTTATGCCCAGCAGCCGCCTCTACCAGCAATTTCAACGGCTCGCCCAGCAGCTTGGCTGCGATGAGCGGGAGGCCAGCCTCGCCGAGGTGGCGGACTTGCTCTGCTGCACCCCGCGCAACGCCCGCCTGCTGCTGCGCCGCATGCAGGATCAGGGCTGGCTCAGCTGGTCGGCCGAGGCGGGACGGGGGCGGCGCTCCCGGCTCATCCTGCTGGACAATCAGGAGAGCCTGACTCGCCGCCGCCTGCGGGATCTGCTGAGCCAGGGGCAGCTCGCCCAGGCGGTGCGGCTGGCGGAGGGGCGGCTGGACTTGCTCACCCCGCTGCTCATCGAGCAGCTCGGTCAGGCTACCCGGGAGGGGCGCCAGATCCTGCGGGTGCCCTACTACCGGCCGCTGCCCCGCCTGCTGCCCACGGATCCCCTGCGCCGCTCCGAAATTCACCTGAGCCGCCAGATCTTCAACGGCCTCACCCGGCGAAATGAGGAAAATGGGGAAATCGAGGGGGACTTGGCCCACCACTGGGAGTGTCTGGGCCCCTGCCACTGGCGCTTCTATCTGCGCCCGGCGGTGCGCTTTCACCACGGCCGCGAGCTGACAGTGGAGGATGTGATGGAGAGCCTGCTGGCCTTGCGGGATCGTCCGCTGTTTGCTCACCTCGCCCGGCTGGAGAGCTGCTGGCCGCGCACCCTGGATCTGCACCTCGACAGCCCGGATCCCCTGCTGCTGCACCTGCTGGCGGAGCCGGTGGCGGCCATCCTGCCGCGCGAGCTCAAGGGGGAGGCGGGCTTTGCCCTGCAACCGGTGGGCACAGGCCCCTACAGAGTCACCGCCAACGATCCCCTGCAGCTGTGCCTTGAGGCCTTCGACGACTACTTCGGCCTGCGGGCCCTGCTCGACGAGATCGACATCTGGATGCTGCCGGAGCTGGCGGAGCGGCTGGAGAGCCACCTGCAGCTGGGGCGCGACAGCCCCGAGCTCGGCACCATGCGCGGCGAGTCCGAGCTCGAATCCGGCTGCTACTTCCTGCTGCAGGACGACAGATCCCCCCTGCTGCAGGATCCCGCCTTGCGCCAATGGCTGACCCGGCTGCTCAACCCCATAGCCCTGATGGGGCGGGTCGCCCCCGAGCTGCAGCGGGGCTGGACCAGCGCCCTCGGCCTGCTGCCCCACTGGCGCGAGGCCCTGCCCGCCGAGGAGCCTAAACCGGCGCTGCTGCCGACCCGGCTGGTGCTGGCCTGTTTCAACCAGCATCTGGAGTTCAACGAGTGCGCCAATGCCATGGCCAGCCTGCTGGCAGAGCAGGGGATCCGGCTCGAGGTACGCACCCTGGATTACGGCCGCTGGGTGAGCGGCGCCGATGAAGATGTGGATCTCTGGCTCGGCACCTTGAACCTGGAGCATGAACACGCCTTCGCCCCCTACGCCTGGCTGCAGGGCACCCCCTTGCTGCGCCGGGTATGGGGGGGTCAGCAGGCCCTGTGGCAGGGATTGACGCAGTGGCGCGCCAGCGGCGCAGAGCCTGGCCCGCGCGCCTTGCTGGCCGAGGTGCAGCGTCAGGGCTGGTTCGTGCCGCTGTTTCACCACTGGCTGGAGCTGGAGAGCCGGGTCGGCGTGCATGGGGTGCGGATGACGGCCCTCGGCTGGTTCGATTTTCGCAGCGCCTGGCTCAAACCCGAACAGGGGATGGCGGCGCCGGAAACTGGAGGCGGCTCCCACCCGGATGCCGGGACGCTTGAGTCATAAGGGTTGGCGCGCTAGCCTGTGCGCGGTCCTACGACAAGGAGTCTAAACCTATGCTGGAAATGCAGATCCAACCCCGTTTTCAAGAGACGGACGCCCTCGGCCACATCAACAATACGGTGCCGGCGGTCTGGTTTGAATCGGCCCGTGATCCCCTGTTCCGCCTCTTCTCTCCCGAGCTGGATGTGCACAACTGGCATCTGATCATCGCGGGCTATACGGTGCAGTTCAAACGGGAGCTGTTCTATGGCCAGCAGGTATTGATCAAGACGGGGGTGCGGCGCATCGGCACCAGCTCCTTCACCCTCTGGCAGGAGGCCTGGCAGGGGGGTGAGCTGGCGGTGACCGCCGAGACGACCCTGATCCATTTTGACTACCAGACCCGTCAGTCCATCCCCCTGAGTGACACGCACCGGGAGGGGCTGAGGGCCTGGCTGGTAGAGAGTTAACCTGGCCTTTGGGCCATCACAGGACACTTATGCGCAAGACAGCGATCGCCCTGAGCCTCGGCTTGGGACTGGGACTCTGCTCCCTGCCTTCTCTGGCCACCACCCTGGCCGAGCAGTTCACCCTGATGGAGAAGGGGGCCGACTATGGCCTCGACACCCGGCTGTTCAGCCATGACGGTGTGGACATCAAGGCCTGGATCGACGGGGTTCCCGTCATCATAGCCGTGCCCATACTGAACGAGCAGGGCAAGCAGGAGGGGGAGAGCCGCTACTACTTCAAGGGGGGCAAGCTGTTCGGGGTGAAGGAGCCCGCCGCCCAGTTCGCCTTTGACGACGACGGCAAGCTGACCCAGTGGCTCGACGAGAAGGGCCAGCCGGCGGAGTTCGTCAGCAAGATGAGCATGCAGCAGCGGGAGGCCTGGCTCACCCGGCGGGCGGGCGAGCTGAGCGCGCTGTTCGTGCCGAGTCAGGCGGAGCAGCAGGCAGGTGAAGGCGGCGTCAAGTTGAAGGGGGCCGAGCTGACCCAGTGGCTCTGCAACGGCAAGCTGATGGCGCTCGCCAAGGGCGACAAGGTGACCTTCGAGCAGGCGAAGCTCAAGACCAGCCCAGAGGGCATGAAGGGGGAGGTCTCCCTGCGCCAGGAGAAGGGGTGGCAGGATCTCTGCCTCACCTGCGAGGTACAGGGCACCCAGGTGACCCGCCTCACCTGGCAGCCATTGCCAGGAGCCAACAAGCCGCAATAACGGCATCGAGGATCGACGAGGGGGCCAGCAGGGCCCCCTCGCTATTTATGGTCGCTCCCCGAGCCTCAGCCGGGTCAGCGCCTCCACCCGCCGCCACTGCCCGGGCTCGAACCAGCGCGCCAGGATCGCCTGCTGCTGCTCGGCCCGCTCCAGGGGGAGCAGGGGCTCGAGCTCCGCCAGATAGCCCGCCAACTGCCGATCGAACCCTTGCTGGCTCTGCGCCAGCTGGCGCAGCCGATCCACCGCCTCAGGTCCCAGCTGCTCCAGCAGCATGGCATCCCGCTCGGCGGGAGAGACCCGCTCCAGCCGCTGCAGATCGCCGAGCAGACGGCCGTTGGCCTCGGCCTCCCTGAACCACTGGGGTTGCTCCGCCAGCCAGAGCGCCAGCTCCTCCCCCAGCATCACCCTGTCGGCGGCATCGGACTCTGCCAGCGCCTTGCGCCTCAGGGTCCACTGCTCCATCAGCCTCTCTTCGGCAAAGAGCGACGCCTGTTCGGCGGGGCTGAAGTGTTGCCGGCGCAGCCGCTCACGCTCGTCAAACAGCAGTTGCAGGCTGGCGAGGCCCGGATCCGTCGGCACCGTCAGGCTCCCTTCCGCCCGCAGAAACTGGCGGTAGCGGGCCAGCATGGGGTCCTCTTCGTCCGTCTCGCCCTGCTCCAGCCGCTGGGCCAGCTGGTGGCGCAGGGCTCCCCGCTCGGGGGCCGCCGCCAGATCAGGGGCGGGCTCGGGCCAGAGCAGGAGTGCACCCAGCAGGGCCGCGGCCAGGGAGAGGGCGACCAGCAGTATCCGTCTCATAGCCCCAGCCTCTGTAAGCGGTTGGCATGCTGGCGATAGAGGGTGACGGGATCCGTGTCGAACAGGTGGTGGATGCCGAACGACTGGTTCACCTCGTCCAGGTGGTTCATCCGGTAAGCCGTGCCTATCACCTTGCCGAGGTGGCTGCTGCAGACCCCGACCAGGCCGTCATTGGGCTCGTGAAAGAAGCTGCCGGTCAGGGCCAGCGCCGGATCCACGGGATCCAGTATGTTGGTCATGTTGCCGCGCCCGCTCCAGGAGAAGTAGTAGACGCCATTGTCGGCCAGCAGCGGCCCCTCGCCGCAGTGCTGGCTGGGCAGTCCTTCCGGATAGCGCTGGTTGAAGCGCTGGGCCCCGGCGCGGGTCAAGGCATCGAGGGAGGCGAGGGGATCCTGGGGCAGGTCACTGCCGCCGGAGAGCAGCGAGATGACCCCGGAGAGCGCCGAGGCGGCGGCCACCGCCAACTGCTCGGCCACCGAGCCCGGCGCCACCCTGGCGCGCACCAGATCGGCGATCTCGGAGCCCTGGTTGACGCCCCCCACGCTGGTGGCGGAGGCGACCAGCTCGGGGGCGACCGAGGCCACATAGCGAATGGTGGGGCCGCCGTGGGAGTGGCCTATGAGGTTCACCTTGTCGGCCCCCGTGATGGCGAGCACCTGCTGCACCTGCCTGAGCAACTGCTCGCCGCGCAGCTCCGAACTCTGGGTGGCGGAGACCTGCGCCACATAGACGCGGGCGCCGTCCCGGGTCAGGGCCTGGGGAATGCCGTAGAAATAGTCGACCCCGAGCAGCTTGTCGAAGCCGAACAGTCCGTGCACCAGCACTATGGGGTAGCGGGTCTGGGTATAACCGGCCCCCTGGCCCAGCATGGGCAGGGCGCACAAGAGCACCAATAGCCATCTTTTCATCTTCACCATCCTTGTGAAAACCGGCTGCGCTCCGGCAGCCACCGGCCTCATGCCAGTAGCAGCAGCATGGTAGCTGAACTCAAATGTATCTGTGGATGGGATCACTAAACCGGGGATTGCAGAAAAACCCTACCCATATGGGCAAAAAGGGGCCGCGCCAACTATTCCTTGTGTCCGCCCATCAAATAAGTTAAATAATAATTATTATCATTTGAGTGTCTAAGTCATGACGTTAACCTGGGTGAAGGGATGGGTCGGTGCCACCGACGGGGAGAGCAGCATGGCGCACTGGAAGGCGCAGACCCTCTGTGGCAATCGCCACTTCGACGCGGGTGAGCACGCCAGGGCGCTCGACTATTACCAGCAGGCCCTGTGGCTGGCCCGTCAGCAGTTCCCCTGCTGGCCGGATGCGGACGAAGCCGTGGCAGCCCTGGTGGTGGCCCACCACAACCTGGCGGATCTGCTGGTGGCCATGACGCTGCCGGACAGGGCCGCCGACATCTTGTGCCATATCCACGACTGCCTGCTCGCCACCAGCCAGTCTCCCGCAAGTCCGGATCCCCTGCGGGCGGCGGCCCTGCGCCATAGCCGTGGCACTCGCACCGAGCTGCTCGCCTTCGTGCGCAAGCACGGTCATCACGACGGCATCTTGCGCTGCCTCGGTCAATGTCAGTGCCAGAACGAGCCCGCCCATCAATTGCATTGAGCCCAACAAGAGAGAGAACGAACATGAGCCATACCTTGCCTGCCCTCGCCTATGCCTATGACGCGCTGGAGCCCCACATAGACGCGCTGACCATGGAGATCCACCACAGCCGCCACCACCAGACCTACATCACCAACCTCAACGCCGCTCTGGCCGAGCTCCCCGAGTTGGCGGCCCTGCCGGTGGACGAGCTGCTGCTGAGCTTCGACAGCCTGCCGGCCAAGGTGCAGGGTGCGGTGCGCAATCATGGTGGCGGTCATGCCAACCACAGCCTGTTCTGGCAGGTGATGAGCCCGCAAGGGGGCGGTGAGCCGAGCGGTGAGCTGGCCGAGGCGATTGCCCGGGATCTGGGGGGCCTGGATGCCTTCAAGCAGGCCTTCACTCAGGCGGCCCTGAGCCGTTTCGGCAGCGGCTGGGCCTGGCTGGTGGTGGACAAGGCGGGCCGCCTGCAGGTGGTGAGCAGCGCCAACCAGGACAGTCCCCTGATGGAAGGGCTGGTGCCTGTCCTGGGGCTGGATGTATGGGAGCACGCCTACTACCTCAAGTACCAGAACAAGCGTCCCGACTACATAGCCGCGTTTTACCAGGTGATCGACTGGGACGAGGTGGCCCGCCGCTACCGGCAGGCGCTGGCCTGAGCCCTTTTTTCCCTCATAAAAAGAGACCCGCCATCAGGCGGGTCTCTTTTTATGCTCTGCTCAGGGCGCGGCCGCGCTGGTCGATGCCGGTATACTGGCGGCACCACTCGGTGCCTGTGCTGGGGCGGTCGAGACGGCCGCGCTGGTCGATGGCGATGTACTGGCGGCATCACTCGGTGCCTGTGCTGGCGTGGTCGAGACGGCGGCACTGGTCGCCTTGGCCGCACTGACGGCAGGGGCAGGTGTTGGCTTGGTGGCTGGTGCCATGGGCAGGCAGGGCTGGCTGGCCCCTATGGTGCTCAGGGCCTGGCAGGGGATGGGGCCGCCGATGACGATGGGCTCGCCGAGGAACTTGGGCCCCTTGTCCAGCACGTAGAGATCGAGCAGCCCCATCAGGCGGGCGAACACCTCGCGCACCCGGGTCTTGATGCCCTGATAGGCGCTGGGATCCAGGGCGTTGAAGCCGACGGCCTCGATGCCGAAGTGGCGGGCGATGAAGATGGCGCGCTCGTTGTGGAAGGCCTGGGAGACCACGGTGAAGCGGGCCTGACCGAACACCTCCTTGGCCCTCACTATAGAGTCCAGGGTGCGAAAGCCCGCGTAGTCGCTGTAGATGGCGCTGGCCGGGATGCCCGCCTGGATCAGGGCCCGCCGCATCTGGCGCGGCTCGTTGTACTGGACGGTGGCGTTGTCGCCGGACACCAGGATGTAGTCCACCTTGCCGTTGTTGTAGAGCTCGGCGGCGGCCTTGATCCTGTACTTGAAGTAGTGGTTCGGGCTGCCCCCGATCAGATATTTGGAGGTGCCGAGCACCAGGGCGACCCGATTGTAGGGCACCGCATCGACGTCGTCGTAGGTGTAGTGACGGGCGTCGGAGACGGTCCACTCGCTGTAGCCCAGCAGCGCGGCGACTGAGGCCAGCAGCAGGCAGAGGCAGGCGAGCAGGATCTTGGCAAACTTCTTCATGCGCGGTGCGGTTCGGGTCTGAAGTAAGAGATGACAGGGGGCCATTCTATTACAAGTTGCCGTGGCGCGTCAGGTTTGATGCTCTGGCATGGCGTCACTCGGGCACAGGCTGTCGCAGAGCGCGGCGCGATCTTGAGCCCATCAAAGGGCGTCATAAAAAGGGCGGCCATGGCCGCCCTGTCTCATTCACGCCTCCCCCTCAATGGGCCGAGTCGTTCGCCTTGCACTCGTCAGACTCCTTGTTGGCGCCCCACCAGGGCAGCAGCTCGTGGCTCAGCCAGCTCTGGTAGGCTTCGCTGTCGCTCGCGATCAGCTGATCCAGCTCGGCTTCGAAGGCGCTCATCGCCTGCTGCTGGTCCGGGTTGCGCAGGGCCTGAGCCATGGCCAGCCAGCTGGCACCGCGGCCGGTCTCGCTGAGGAAGCGATGCACAGTGTAGGACCAGGAGTAGACCATCTCGCCCCCCTTGTCGTAATCCAGGTGCAGTATGTCGGCCAGGCTCGGTCGTTCGGTCGCCGGGCGACCCGCCACGTTGTCAAGGCCACGGGCGAAGCACTGACCGTGGGCGATGAACTCCGCCAGCCCTTCCGACCACCAGGTGGTGCGATTGAGCGGGTAGTGGCCGAAGCTGCCGTACTGGTTGAAGCGACCATCCAGGTAGTGAACGTACTCGTGGCGCAGGTTCCACACCTGGAAGGCTGGGCGCTTCCACTCGGCCTCATAGGCGAAGAAGCGGGCCTGATTGCCGGGGCGGGCCGGATCCCCTTCGATGTAGATGCCGCCGTTGTCGGTGGAGACACCGCCAAACAGGGCGCTGCCGTAGCGTTTCCAGTCGGCGGAGGAGTTGAAGATCACCAGCTCCAGTGCCTCGTTGTTGTCATCCGCCACCGGCTGCCAGCCTGTTTCCATTTGCTGATGGAACTGCTGCTCCTCGGCGCCCAGCTCGCGGCAGATGCCATCGGCCTGATCCTGGCTCAGCTCCTGGGCCCGCAGGCGCAGGGTCGGCGAGCAGGTGTGTTCGAACGGCAGCACATCCTCCAGCCGTATCGGGGTGCAGAGACCGGCAAAGTCACCGCTGATGCAGGCTTCGCTGGTGCGATCTGTGTAGGTCAGATAGTAGGTGGAGAGGGTCAGTGACATGTCTTCCAGCAGATCCTGGCTCTGCTGGCCACCCGGGATCAGGCTGTGATGACGGATGAGATCGATGACTGAGCCATCCAGCAGGGTGCGATAGTTTTCGCTCTCGTCGGGACGGGTATAACGGGCGACCCGATAGAGGCGGGTGTAGGCATCCAGCACGTTGTTGAGCAGGAACAGATCCTTGCCATCCCGTCCTTGCCACAGCGACAGCTCGCTCATGCCGAGGGCGTGCAGCTGTTTGCGCAGCTCACCATCCTGCTGGCGGAAATCGGCGGCGAAGGCATCGCTATGGTCGCTGGCGAAGTCGAGGAAGTTGAGCAGATCGAACAGACCCGTTGCCCAGGCATGCTGACCATTGATCTCGCTGGCGTGGCGGGTGCTGTAAGCCAGCATCTGGTTGAACTGGCCGAGCAGGGTACCGAACCGGCTCTGCACCGCCGGGCTCTTGAACTGGCCATGCAGGGCGATACTCCAGGCACCCATGACGGCTCCCACCTCATCGCTGGCCTGCTCCGGATAGAGCAGCGGATGGGTACCGAGCGCAGTCAGGGCTTCAGCCAGCGCCTCGGCGGCGGCCGGGCCATCTTCCTTGTGCTTGCCATGGTTGTGATAGTTGTGGGCGCGCACATATTCGAGCAGCAGCTTCATGGCCGGATGGGCGGGCTGATTGGCCGCCAGCAGACTCTGCATGCCCCGTGACACGGCCAGCAGCTTGGTGTCATCGTGGCCATAGTTTTCCTGCCAGACGGGAGCGGGCTGGCCGCTGGCGTCCTGCACTATCCTGGCGGCGTCAGCATCCAGCAGATCCGTGCCTGGTTGCTCCGGCTCGGAGCAGGCGCGGCCATCGGCGCGACGGCAGTCGAGCTGCTCCTCCTTGCTGGCCAGCACTATGGGACGATTGAGCACCCGGCTCTCCTGCCATTCGTCGGTCTGTGGCAGGCTCTGCCATTCGCTGCCACCCACCGGGTATTGATAGCCGCTGTCTTTGAGCACCACCTGCACCTCGCTGCCGGCGGGCAGGGTCTGGCGGCAAACCCGATAGCTGATGGTCTTGTCCCCTTCCTGGCGGGTCTGGGGCTCATCGCACTCCTGCTGTGCCCTGCTCTCGTCCAGCTGCCAGCTGTACTGGCGCCAGACGTGCAGCTCGCGGACCTGGCTGGCGGCCTGACTGCCTGGCACGGGTTGCAGGCGGAAGAAGATCTGCTCGAGGCGGCCGTCCCGCTCGTTGGGGGTCTCCTCCAGCACGCTCAGCTGTTGCCAGTTTTGCGGCTGGTATTGCCAAACTTGCTCGGCGCAGCGTCCCTGGGCGTTGAGCTCGCAGCGATCCAGCTCCTGCTGGCTGTGACCCAGGACGATGCGCTCGGGGAGCGGCAGACGATCCTGACGGGGTGCGGTCGGGGTGCCCGTCAGCGGCTCCCAGCGGCCCTGTTTCAGGCCGTAGCCATAGTCATAACTGCTGGCCGGGATGGCCTTGCCGGCCGGCACCACCTGTTCGCAGTTGAGGTAGCGGATCTGCCAGCCCTGCTCGACCTTGAGCTGCGGCTCGCCGCACTGCTGCTCGGCCAGGGCGTCCAGCTTGGTGGCCTGCCAGTCGAAGCGGCGATAGACCCTCAGCTGCCGATAGGGGGCACTAGCATCGCGGGCGCTCAGCTCATAGGTCACTTCGATGAGGTTGTCTCCCAGCTGGCGGCTGGATTCACTGTTCAGCCGGTACTCTTGCCAGTCGGGGGAGTAGCTGGCCAGCGCCGAGGTGGCGAGCAGGCCGGGGGCTGCCAGGAGCAGCAGCCGGGTAGAGAGGTGATTCATCATGATCCCTTTGGTGGATGGAGTGGCGTGGGGACCAGACAGGGTATTGGGCTCCAAAGGAATATCAACGCACCAGATGGCGCCGAGGAATCATGCATTCGGGAGGAAACAACATAGAAACAGCCCCAAAAGGGGCTGTGTTGATAGCAAGGACTGCGCCTCATATGGGGGGCGTTCTCAGTCCCCGGCTTGCAGGCTCCGGGCGAGCAGGGTGCGGGAGGGTTTCAGGCTGCCGCCGAGATCCGGCCAGGGATGCCAGCGGTCCGGCACCATAAAGCCAGGCAACGCCTGCCTGATCCAGGCGGCCAGCTCGGCGTGGGGCACGGGCTCTGCCAGCCAGTCGATGAAGGCGACGGGGCGCTGCCCCCACTGCGCGCTGGGGATGGGCACCACCAGGGCCTGGGCCACGGCGGGGTGATCCACCAGCCGCTGCTCTATGGCCTCGGGCTGGATGTTCTCCCCTCCCGAGATGAAGAGGTTGTCGAGCCGCCCCTCCACCACCAGCTCGCCGTCCGGGGTGAAATGACCCTTGTCCCGGGTGTGGAACCAGCCCTCTTCATCCAGCGGCAGCACCAGCTCCCCGGCCTGGAAATAGCCGGCAAAGAGGGTGTCGCCGCGCACGCAGATCTCCCCCTGGCGGATGCAGACCTCCCGCCCGGGCAGAGGCCTGCCCACTACCCCGGCACCGGCAGGCAGGCCGGTGCAGACCTGGCTGCCCATCTCGGAGAGGCCATAGCTCGACTTGGGGGTGAACCCCAGGGCCTTGAGGCGATTGACCAGGGGCTCAGGGATGGCGGCCCCCCCGAGCAGCAGCTCGCGCAAGCGGGTGCGGGCGGGGTCGAAGCCTTGCGCCAGCAGGCGCCAGAGCTGGGTCGGTACCAGCGAGAGGTGGGTGATGGGCTGATCCTCCAGCCGCCCCTTGAGGGGCTGGGTGCGATCGTCCAGCACCAGGCTGGCCCCCGCCAGGAAGACCCGGAACAGGATGGCGTAGCCGCCCACGTGAAACAGCGGCAGGGAGAGCAGCCAGCCGCAGTCGGCATCGAGCGGGATCAGGCTGGCCGAGCCCCGGGCCGAGGCGAGGTGGTTGGCGAGGCGGTGCACCACGGCTTTGGGTGTGCCGCTGGATCCCGAGGTGAGGATCATGTTGTTGAGCTGGGCCGGTTCAAGCGGCCAGGCTTCCTCGCTTGCCGGCAGTTCACCCCTGAAGTCGAGCTGCAATGGCAACCCGCTCCCCACCGGAATCTCCCCCGCTGACCAGAAGGCGCAGGCATCAAGCTGTGCGGCCAGCTCGGCCTGCCTGGGGAGGGGGAAGGCGGGATTGAGCGGGCAGAAGACGAGGCCGCTGCGCACGCAGGCCCAGGCCAGCAGCACGTCCTCCAGGGCGCCGCGCACCACGGCGACCAGCCGGTCTCCGGCCTTTAAACCCGCCTGCTCGAGCTGCTTGCACAGGCCGTTGAGCCGTGCATCCAGCCGCCGGTAGCTGAGGGAGCCGTTGCCGTGGATGGCGATGCGTTCGGGCGTTGTCTGTGCCCAGTGGCGCACCGGGCAGGCCTCCAGTGAGGTGCCAGCTGCACGGACGGGCGGCATGGGAGCCCCTTCAGTCACGGTGAAACAGGGGAGTCATCAGGCTTGGGTCGGGTTGACCCTGTTTGTCCAGCAGGTCCCTGGCCAGCCAGCGCCTGGTGTCGAGGCCAGGGGCCTGATCCGGCGCCCACTCCCCCGCGAGGCGGGCGAGCTGACCGAGACCGACACCGGACTCGAAACAGGAGGAGACGATGACCTTCAGCTTAAGCTCGCGGGCGCGGGCCACCAGGGCCTCGCTGTTGGCCAGGGAACCGAGCAGGGTTGGCTTGAGCACCAGGGCCTTCAACTGGGGTATGGGTTCCCATGGCTTGCCCTGGGCCAGCAACTCGTCGAGGGCCACCGGCATGCCGGTACGGTTGGCGACGAAGGCGATGTCGGCAAAGTCGGCACAGAGATCTTCCAGGTATTCGATCCGGTTCGGATCCAGGTGACCGCAGAAGGCCCAGGCCTCCTCGCGGGTCCAGCCCTGGTTGGCATCCAGCACCAGCTTGAGATTGGGGCGCCGATCGAGCAACAGGCGGATCAGCGCCAGCTCGTCCCGCATGGGATAGCGGGCCACCTTCAGCTTGGCCTTGAGGGGGGTCTCGTGCAGCCACTGCTTCCAGTTCTTGAGCAGCTCCTGAGGGGAGCCCTGAATGAGGGGATAGGGTTCGGGCAGGCTGGTGCTCTGCTGTGGCCAGTGACGGCGGGCACAGTCGAGCCCGAACTGCACCGAGGGCAGCCGGGGGGCTATGGTCTGCCCCCGGGCGAGTTGCGCCAGGCAGGCCAGGCTCTCGGCTTGCGCCTCGGCCAGGCTCTCCCTGGAGAAACCGGGCAGGGGGGCTATCTCCCCCCAGCCGTCGTTGATGCGCACCAAGAGGCCCTCTCGCGCCACCTCCACCTTGCCGTGAAAGGTCAGGGGTTGGGTAAAGGGCAGTTGGTAGCGATAGAGGGCGAGTGTCATCAGGGGTTCCGCTTGTATTTGGAGAAGTCGGGGCGGCGCTTCTCGTTGAAGGCGTTACGCCCTTCCTGACCCTCTTCGGTCATGTAGAAGAGCATGGTGGCATTGCCCGCCAGCTCCTGCAAACCGGCCTGGCCGTCGCAGTCGGCGTTCAGTGCGGCCTTCAGGCAGCGCAGCGCCATGGGGCTGTTTTGCAGCATCTCCCGGCACCAGCGCACGGTTTCCCGCTCCAGCTCGGCCAGGGGCACCACAGTGTTGACCAGCCCCATGTCGAGGGCTTGGCTCGCATCGTACATGCGGCACAGGAACCAGATCTCGCGGGCCTTCTTCTGGCCGACGATGCGGGCCATGTAGGAGGCGCCCCAGCCGCCGTCGAAGGAGCCGACTTTCGGGCCTGTCTGGCCGAACTGGGCGTTGTCGGCGGCTATGGTGAGATCGCACATCATGTGCAGCACGTGGCCGCCACCGACCGCATAACCGGCCACCATGGCGACCACGGGTTTGGGGCAGGTGCGGATGTCGCGCTGGAAGTCGAGTACGTTGAGGTGATGAGTCCCCTCGTCGTCGCGGTAGCCACCGTAGTCGCCACGGATCTTCTGGTCACCGCCGGCGCAGAAGGCCTTCTCGCCAAAGCCGGTCAGTATGATGGTGCCCACCTTGTCGTCGTAGCGGGCATCGGCCAGGGCCTGCAGCATCTCTTTCACAGTGCGGGGGCGGAAGGCGTTGCGCACCTGGGGGCGGTTGATGGTGATCTTGGCAATGCCATCCTGGGACTTGTGATAGAGGATGTCCTCGTAACCGGCGGAGCAATCCTGCCACTCAATGGGAGCGTACAGTTCCGCTTCCGTCATTGCCTCAATCATGGTGTTTTCCTTCTGGTGTGGTAGAGGTCAGCCGGGCAACCCTGTCAGGGGCGACGGGGGCATAGGGTTGCGCTTCCGTCATTGCGTCAGTCATGACTCTTCTCTTCTGGTTGCTTGACCCAGTCCCGCAGGAGCCGGGCAAAGGTGTCGGGCTGGCTGGCGTGCAGGTTGTGCCCGCCATCCAGAGCCAAGTGATTGATATTGCAGCCTTGCTTGACCAGCTGGCAAGCTAGGCGATGGAATTTGTGATCCCGGCTGCCGGAGATCCAGCGCACCGGCAACCGGGTTTTGCCCAGCCAGGGGGCGAGATCCGGCTGCTTGCCAAGGGAGGTGGCGCGCAGCATGGTCGCCACGGCTCTGCCCTCGTTGCCAAGGCGTTTAGCCATTTGGCGGGCACGGGCCTCCTCGTCCAGATCGGCGAACACCCCCTGCCGGTACCAGTCCGCCAAGACCTGGGCCAGGGGTTCGCGCTCGAAGCGCCGGGCCCAGCCCTCGTCGTGTTTGAGGCGGGCGGCGCGCTCGGTCACCGGCAGGCCCGGATGGCAGTTCTCCAGCAAGAGCGCCTGCAATCCGGCGGGGGACTGGCTGGCGTGATAGAGAGCGAGCCGCCCCCCCAGGGAGTAGCCCGCCAGTTGGTAGCGCGTTATACCCCGCGCGGCCAGCTCGCCGCAGAGCCACTCGTGGGCCTCGTCAAAGCCGCTCACCCTCAGCCCCTTGTTGCTGCCGTGGCCCGGCAAGTCCAGCGCGTGGCAATCTATTCCAGGCATTGCCTCGATCACTGGCTGCCAGTCGTCGGCGTTGCCGAGCAGACCGTGCAGCAGTACCAGGGTTGGCTGGGTTCTGTTAGTGGCCACGGATAAGGGTTCCCAGTGCCTTGAGATCCTCGGCTGCCTCGTTGTCACGCAGAACCTTGATTTCATATGCCACGGATAAGGGACCCCAGTGCTTTAAGATCCTCGGCCACCTCGTTGTCACGCAGAACCTTGATTTCATATGCCACGGATAAGGGTTCCCAGTGCTTTAAGATCCTCGGCCACCTCGTTGCTCGGCACCTTGATTTCAATCAGGGTTACCCCTTTTTCCAGGGCGGTTGCGTAATCTTGCTCGAACTCGGCCAGGGTGGTCGGCGCTCTGTAGTGCAGGCCGAACATGGCGGCGGCGTGCTCGAAGTGCAGGCCGTGGGGCAGGCAGTAGTAGGTCTCCAGCAACGCATCTTTAGTCGGTACCGGCAGCATGCGGAAGATGCTGCCACCGTCGTTGTTGAGCAGGATCACCACCAGGGGGCGGCTCCCCTTGCCGAGCAGGGCCAGGCTGTTGAGATCGTGCAGGGCGCTGAGATCGCCGATCAGCAGTGTGGTCGGCTCGTCGCTGGACAGAGAGAAACCGAAGGCAGTGGCGATCAGGCCGTCGATGCCGGAGGCGCCGCGGTTGGTCATCAGCCGGCTGGGGCCCTTGCCGGTTTCGCCGAGCATGTCCATCAACCGGGCCGGCATGCTGTTGCCGACGAACAGCTGGCCCTGGATGAGCTGGGTCAGACGGTGGCAGACCCCGAGTTCGGAGAAGCGATCGCAGGCGCGGCGAATTTGGCCGCTGATGCCCTGCTGGCGCTCCGCCAGCCGGTGCCAGGGTAGATGGCGGTGGTCCACCGGATGGGCCGCGGCGAAGGCGCCGGGCGTACACACCAGGCGGCGACGCAGCCGGTAGTCCGGATCCAGCCTGGCCGGCTGCGGGTCCACCAGCCAGTAATCCTGCCAGGGGTGTTGCTTGATGAACTGGCCGAGCCGCTTGGAGATGAGGCGGGCACCGAACTGCAGCAGCACCTCGGCCCGGGCCAGCTCGGTCACGAAGCAGCTGTTTTGCAGGGCGAGATCCATGTGGATTAGGTTGCGACTGTCGAAGCGGATCTGGCTCTGCAAGTCCGCCAGCAGCGGCCAGCCGAGGCGCTCGGCCAGCTGGGCTACCCTCTGCGCCTCGGCCGGATCCTGAATGCGGCCCGCAACTATGACACCGCGTTTGCCCTGCAAGGCGGCCCAGTCGGGCTGGCGGGGGCAGTGCTGCTCGCCCTGCTGCCAGGGGCTCCAGGGCTCGTTTGAATGGAGCCAGTCACCGAGGGGGGCCAGGTAGTCGGAAAAATCCAGGTACGCCTCGCCGGGATAGAGGGGCTCGGGATACATGCAGTTGAAGTGAACCGGCCCCGGGGTCAGTGCCTGTCTGGCCAGGGCCTGATCCACCGAACTCAGCACGAAGGCTGCCGGTATGGTCGGGGTGGGGCTCGGCAGGTTCTGCTGATAGACGGGGTAGCGACCGAAGATCCCCTGCTGATCGATAGCCTGGTTGGCGCCGTTGTCGATAAGCTCGGGCGGACGATCGGCCGAGAGGATAATCAGCGGCACGCCTGTGAGTTGCGCCTCTGCCACCGCGGGCCAGAGGTTGGCCACCGCTGTGCCCGAGGTCATGATCACCGCCACCGGTCGGCCACTCCCCTTGGCCAGCCCCAGCGCCATAAACCCCAGACCCCGCTCGTCGAAGTGGAGATGACGGCGAAAACCGGCATGGGCGGCGGCGGCCATGGTGAGCGGCGCCGAGCGGGAGCCTGAGGCCAGCGCTATGTCCCGCACCCCGAGGCGATAGAGCTCTTCCAGCAGGAGGGAAGACCAGACGTGGTTGAAGGTGGCATGCTGGCTGGCAAACGCTCGGTGCTCAGGCAATTGGCTGGCGGGCATAAGGCTCTCGCAGTGGGTCGATGAAAAACGCTATCCCAGCAGGGAGAGCACGTTGGCGATCTTGTTGTCGAGCTCGGCCCACTCGGCGGCGGGCTCTGACCCGGCCACTATGCCGGCGCCGGCAAACAGGCTGATGCCCCGGGCCGTTATGCGGGCGCTGCGGATGGCGACCGAGAACTCAGAGGTCTCCCGGCTCAGCATGCCGCAGGCACCGGCGTACCAGCCGCGCTGGTAAGGTTCATATTCGCGGATAAAGGCCAGCGCCGCCTCGCGGGGGGCACCGCCCACCGCCGGCGTCGGGTGCAGGGCAGCCAGCAGTTGCCAGTCGCACACACCGGGCTTGAGCTCGGCCTCTATGTCGCACTTGAGGTGTTGCAGCAGCCGCAGTTTCAGGATGCGCGGCTCGGTCAGGGTGGCGTCCGTGGTGAGCGGGGCCAGGCGGCTCAGGATGTCGGCGTGCACCAGCCGGTTCTCCAGCCGGTTCTTGCTGTCGGCCAGCAGCTCGGCGGCCAGGGCAGCGTCGGCCGCCTCGTCACCGGAGCGGCGTATGGTGCCCGCCAGCGCCTCGGTGAAGAGGTGGCCGCTCTCCCGGCGATAGAGGCGCTCGGGGGAGCAGGAGATGAAGCTCTGCTCGGGGGAGAACTGGAAGCCGAAGTGGAAGCACTCCTGGGCGTGACTTGCCCACTGGGTGAGCAGGGACCAGGGGCAGAGGGGGGCATCCCCATGCTGGCCGGTCAGCACGCTTTCCCGGGAGAGCACCACCTTGGGGGTGTGGGCCTGAAAGGCGGGCGCCGTTACCCGCTCTACCAGGGTTTGCCACTGGGCCTGACCCGGGACATCCTGGCGCTGCCATGGGCTTTTTTGCAGTGGGGGCAGGGGGGCTTCCGGTTTCAGGGCGTCGAGGGCGGCCTCGGCCGCCTGCAGTTCGGTATCCAGATTGCCGTCGGTCAGCCAGAGGTTGAGGCAGAGGCTGACACACTCTCCCCGGCGCACCAGCTCGATGCGCGGCAGCACGAAGCGGCAGGGGCCGAACCCCTGCCAGCCGGGCTGGGCCGGATCGAACGCCAGGCCGCCGTAGTAACGGGGGCTGTCTTCACTGTTTGAGTTGGCGAGATCGCAGACCCGCTGGATATCCGCTGGCCGGGTCAGCTCGTGGATGGCGCCGAGGGCCACGTACTCGGGGCTCCTGGGGCCACGGGCCTGCCAATAGATGCGGGGATACAGGGTCTGCGCCGCCAGCCATCCCGGGAAGAGGTCGACGTTGGCCGCCACGCGCAACCGCACGAAGCCGCTGACATTGCTGTGACGCAGGGCGTCCAGTTGTTGCTTGAGATGGGTCTGAGCCAACATGGATGTCTTGTCTGAGCCGGATAGTCGCAATCGCTCTGGGGGAGGATGGCGCAGGTTGATGCCAAAGGGCGATGATTTCCTATATATTATCTGCCCATTCTTCCATGTAAATTGCCCGAGGGAGCCCAGCCCCCACGGAGCCAAGTATACCTAAATCCGGTTCGATAACCCTTAACACGATCAATATCTGATTGTTTGGCCATCACAATATGACAAATACCTTCTCTGTTTGGTTGCTGGCGGCGCGTTTGCGAACACTGCCCCTGGCGTGCTCCTCCATTTTGCTGGGCTCGGGGCTCGCAGCCAGCCGGGGGGCCTTCGACGGCGCCATCATGGGCCTCTCCCTGCTGACCGCCATACTGCTGCAGATCCTCTCCAACCTGGCCAACGACTATGGTGATGCGGTCTCCGGTGCCGACAACGGCGAGCGGATCGGGCCCCAGCGTGCCGTGGTATCCGGCCTCATCACCCGCCACCAGATGTGCATCGCCATGGGGTTGACCGCGCTGGCGGCCGTGGTGAGCGGCCTCTCCCTGCTGGTCTGCGCCTTCGGGGAGCAGTGGCAGCAGATCCTGACTTTCATCCTGCTGGGGGGCGCCGCCATAGTCGCGGCCATCACCTACACGGTGGGCAAGACCCCTTACGGCTATCGCGGTTTCGGGGACATCTCGGTATTCCTGTTCTTCGGCCTGCTGGGGGTGCTCGGCTCCTACTACCTGTTCACCCATACCCTGCAGTGGGATCTGCTGCTGCCCGCTACCGCTTGCGGCCTGTTGGCGACCGCTGTGCTCAACATCAACAATGTGCGGGACATAGAGAGCGATGCCGCCAGCGGCAAGATCACCCTGGCGGTGCGGCTCGGCCGCAACCGCGCCATCGCCTATCACTGGGGGTTGCTGGGGGGGGCGCTGCTGGCCACCATCGCCTTCCTGCTGACCCAGCCCGCGAGTGTCTGGCCCTGGATCTTCCTGCCCGCCATCAAGCCCCTCACCGATGCCGCCCGCACCCTGCGCGAGAGCTTCGATGGCGAGGTGTTGACCGGCGCCCTCAAGAAGACCGCCATCAGCGCCTTCCTGTTCAGCCTGCTGCTCTCGGTCGGGCTGGCGCTCTCCTGAGCGCTGTGCCGCCATGGACTGGCGCTGTTTGTAGTGCGCCAGACCAAGAAGGGCCCCGTTGAAGGGGCCCTTACTGTTGGTGTGCCTTGCCGTTTTCTTCAAGCATTTCAGCGCTTTTCCCTCCTGCTCCAGGCCTGATGGCCGTGATCCGGCTGGCAATATTGAGAAATTCTCGGAACGGGTCGCCGACTTGTGACGGGCCTCGATTGTGGCACGGCGTCGATTGCTATAGAGATGTAAGCGTATGGGGTTTCATATGTAAAAAACCAATGGCAGGGACAGGCTTATGGACAGGTTAGGGAAGCATCTTGGATGGGGGCTGCTGGCACTGCTGGGCGCCAGCTCCCTCGGTTACATCGCCCTCAACAGGGGCGAGCAGATCAACGCGCTCTGGATAGTGGTCGCGGCTGTGTGCGTTTACCTTATCGCCTACCGCTACTACGGGCTCTTCATCGCCAAGCGGGTGCTGGCGGTCGACAGCAGCCGCATGACGCCGGCGGTGCGGCACAACGACGGTCTGGACTATGTGCCGACCGACAAGAAGGTGCTGTTTGGCCACCACTTCGCCGCCATCGCCGGCGCCGGTCCCCTGGTCGGCCCCGTGCTGGCGGCCCAGATGGGCTATCTGCCCGGCATGCTCTGGCTGCTGGCCGGTGTGGTGCTGGCGGGGGCTGTGCAGGACTTCATGGTGCTGTTCGTCTCCACCCGTCGCGATGGTCGCTCCCTCGGCGAGCTGATCAAGTCGGAGATGGGCCCGGTCGCCGGGGTCATCGCCCTGGTCGCCACCTTCATGATCATGGTGATCATACTGGCGGTGCTGGCGATGATAGTGGTCAAGGCGCTCACCCACAGCCCCTGGGGCACCTACACTGTGGCCTTCACCATACCGCTCGCCATCTTCATGGGGATCTACAACCGCTACCTGAGACCGGGCCGCATCGGTGAGGTCTCCATCATAGGTCTGGTGTGCCTCATCTTCGCCATCGTCTCCGGTGGCTGGGTGGCCGAGAGCCAGACCTGGGCTCCCTACTTCGACTTCGACGGGGTGCAGCTGACCTGGATGCTGGTGGGCTACGGCTTCGTCGCCTCCGTGCTGCCGGTCTGGCTGCTGCTGGCGCCGCGGGACTACCTCTCCACCTTCCTCAAGATAGGCACCATCATAGGCCTGGCCATCGGCATACTGGTGACCCAGCCGACCCTGCAGATGCCGGCGCTGACCCAGTTCGTGGACGGGACAGGCCCGGTCTGGGCCGGGGATCTCTTCCCCTTCCTGTTTATCACCATCGCCTGCGGCGCCGTCTCCGGCTTCCATGCGCTCATCTCCTCCGGCACCACCCCCAAGATGCTGGCCAACGAGAACCAGGCCTGCTTCATCGGTTATGGCGGCATGTTGATGGAGTCCTTCGTCGCCATCATGGCGCTGGTCTCCGCCTGCGTCATCGATCCGGGCGTCTACTTCGCCATGAACAGCCCCATGGCTGTGCTGGCACCGGCGGGCACCGCCGACGTGGTGGTCTCCGCCGCCGCCGTGGTGAGCAGCTGGGGCTTCCAGATCACCCCGGAGACCCTGACCCGCATCGCCAGCGAGGTGGGTGAGCAGAGCATCATCTCCCGTGCCGGCGGTGCCCCGACCCTGGCGGTCGGCATGGCCTACATACTGCACGGTGCCCTCGGCGGCCTGATGAACGTCGCCTTCTGGTACCACTTCGCCATCCTGTTCGAGGCGCTCTTCATCCTCACCGCCGTGGATGCCGGCACCCGGGCGGCGCGCTTCATGCTGCAGGATCTGATGGGGGTCATCTCCCCCTCCCTGAAACGCACCGACTCCCTGCCTGCCAACCTGCTGGCCACCGCCCTGTGCGTGCTGGCCTGGGGTTACTTCCTCCATCAGGGGGTGGTGGACCCGCTCGGCGGCATCAACACCCTGTGGCCGCTGTTCGGTATCGCCAACCAGATGCTGGCGGGCATGGCGCTGATGCTGTGCGCCGTGGTGCTGTTCAAGATGAAGCGTCAGGCCTATGCCTGGGTGGCCCTGCTGCCCACCAGCTGGCTGCTCATCTGCACCCTGTCGGCGGGTTGGGAGAAGACCTTCAGCGACAATCCCAAGCTCGGCTTCCTGGCCATAGCCAACAAGTTCCAGGCGATGATCGACAGTGGAACAATCCCGGCCCAGTACACCGAGTTCCAGCTGGCCCAGCTGGTGTTCAACAACCGGCTGGATGCGGGGCTGACCATCTTCTTCATGGGGGTGGTGGTGGTGCTCGCCGGCTTCTCCCTGAAGACGGCCCTCAAGGCGCTGCAGAACCCGCAGCCGACCGCCAACGAGACCCCCTATCAGCCGATGCCGGCGCAACAGGGTGCCACCCGGCCCCAGTCTGATGACGACGGCGATCTGGCTCCCAGCCTCAAGTAAGTCAGCAGGCCGGCACCCCAGGGTGCCGGCTCCTCACTGACGACGAACAAGGAGCAAGCATGTTTGATACCCTGGCCAAGGCGGGCAAGTATCTGGGGCAGACCGCCAGGCTGATGGTGGGCGTACCCGACTACGACAACTATGTGCAGCACATGCGGCTGACTCACCCGGAGCAGACCCCCATGAGCCACGACGAGTTCTTTCGCGAACGCCAGGATGCCCGCTACGGCGGCAAGAATGGCGGGCGCTGCTGTTAGGAGACGTTGAGGTTTCGGCGCTGTCGCGATGAAACCTCAACGGCCCCTCATACATCCATCACCGGAGCCCATCATGACGCAAGCGGTAGTGGTCACCCTTGCTTGAATGGTTTTCTCGGCTCTGGCTAGATATATCCCCTCACCACAGGACTTTCATCATGACCCAGGCTGTAGCGGTCACCCTGCTGACCGGTTTTCTCGGCGCCGGCAAGACCACCTTGCTCAACCATTTCCTGCGCCACCATGGCGATGCCTCCGTGGCCATCCTCGAGAACGAGTTCGGCGCCGCCAATATCGACGGTGCCCTGCTGGAGGGAGGCTCGGGGGTCAGCGTGGTGGAGCTCAGCAACGGCTGCGTCTGCTGCAGCGTGCGGGGTGAATTTCGGGCCGCCCTGAGCGATCTGCTGGCCCGGCGGACGGCGGGGGAGTTGCAGTTCGAGCGGCTGATCGTCGAGACCACGGGGCTCGCCGATCCCGCCCCCATCATCCAGACCTTCTTCGTTGAAGAAGCATTGCGGGATGCCCTGCGCCTGGATGCCGTCATCACCCTGGCCGACTGTGAGCACATAGGTCGTCAACTGGATGAGCACCCGGTGGCTGCGTCCCAGCTCGGCTTTGCCGACCGCATCCTGCTCACCAAGACGGACAGGGTGGACGGGGCGACCCGGGAGGCGGCCATAGCGCGAGTCCAGGGCATCAACCCCAAGGCGCAGATCATCGACATAGTGCGGGGGGAGTGCCCGGCCGGGCTCTGGCTCGATCTGGATGCCTTCGCCCTGAGCGACGAGCTGAGCCTAAGCCAAGGCATCAAGATAGTGCGTGGGGGCGGTCAGGGCGTCGAGGCGTTTGCGCCCCTCTCGGCCCGGCCCCGCTCCTGGCAGGATGTCATCTCGGCCCACCTGTTCGAGGGGGGCGAGCTGGACTTGAAGAAGATAGGGGCCTTCATGGAGCAGTGCATAGAGCAGCATGGCAACGACATGTTGCGTTACAAGGGGGTGCTGGCCATCGCCGGGGAGCCGCGCCGGCTGATAGTGCAGGGGGTGCACAGGGTGGCGGGGTTCGATTACGGCTCTCCCTGGGGTGACGAGGTGCCCTGCTCGCGGCTGGTGGTGATCGGTCGCTACCTGCCTCTGGAGGCGCTGGAAGAGGGGTTCGCCCTGACCCGGGCCTGAGGAAACATGACAGATGCGTGAATCACTCAAACAGAAAATCATCCAGGTCTGCCACCAGAAGATCGGCCAGAAGGGGGAGGGGGTGGGCGTCTCCTTCTATGCCTTTTTCGCCAACAGGAACGACGATCCCGAGCTGCTGATGGAGGCGGCGACCTGGTGGATCCAGACCCAGAAACTCGACCACTTCGAGAAGGCGCGCAAGATCATCGCGCTGGTCGAGGCCATGAAATAGGGCGGGATGAAACAAGAAGGGCTCCTGATGAGGAGCCCTTCTTGTTTATGGTTTGCAGCCATCGCGGCCGTGTGGCCTTAGCTGGCTGGCGCCACTGCGGTCCGGCGGGAGAAGAAGAGACAGTCCAGCAGCCAGATGACCAGCATGGAGGCGCCCACCAGGGGGAAGCAGATCCCGAGCAGCACCAGCACTGCGATGGCGCCGCCCATGGGGGGCAACTTGGCGGGCAGGGGCGGGGCGGCGAGCCGGCCCTTGGGGCGGCGGCTCCACCAGATCCAGAGCCCGCTCACCGAGCTTGCCAGCACCATCAGGCAGATGATCAGCATGACGAGCTGGTGGGGCCAGCCGTAGATCTTGCCCATGTGCAGCATGACGCCGGTTTCCACCGTCTTGGCGACCGGACCGTAATCCTGCCAGCGCACGTCGGCCAGCACCTTGCCGCTGTATTGATCTATGTGCAGGGTGGCGTCGTTGCGCGGGTCATCGGCGAACAGGGCTATGGTATAGACGCCTGTGTCACCGACCGGCGGCGTGATGCTGTAACCCGAGTGAACTCCGCGCTCGGTGGCGATCTCCACTACCCGTTGCAGGGGGATGCGGTGGCTGGCCATGACCATGCCGTCGTGTTCCCCGCCATGGTTCATGGCGCTGTGATCATGGCTTTCCGGCGCTGGCTGCGAGCTCGGCATGGGAGTGTTCTCGACGGCCCAGGGCACAGTCTGTTCATGGGCATGGTTGAGGGTGCGGGCGAGAGGGGCGGATTTGGGCACCTCGTTCCACATGGCGGCCGGGAAACGATTCCAGACGTTGGCGAACTGATCGCCCCAGAAGCCGGTCCAGGTCATGCCGCTCAAGAGCAGCAGCAGCAGGAAACCCGCCCCCCAGAAGCCGACCACGGCGTGCAGATCGCGCCACCAGAGACGTCCGCGCTGGTTCATTCTGGGCCAGAGGATGCCCCCTACGCCGGGTCCCTTGCGCGGCCACCACAGGTAGAGCCCGCTGACGAGCAGCACTATGCCCCAGCCTGCGGCCAGTTCGATCAGCCGATCCCCTGTGGTGCCGAGCAGCAGCTCTGCATGCAGGGCACGGGCCACCGCCTGCAGGTTCCACTTGTTGTCCATGGTGCCGAGCAGGGCGCCGCTGGCGGGATCCATGAAGAGGGTCAGCTCGCGCTCACCCTGGTTGACGATGAGCTGGGCGCTCGCGTCGGTGGCCACGGGGGGCAGGTATTTGCGCAGGCTGGCATCTGGCATGGCGATCTTCGCCTTGGCCAGCAGTTGATCGGCGCTCAGGGCCTGGGTGGCGGGGGCCACCTTCATCAACTCGGGGTAGAGCAGGTTGTCGAGCTGGGGCTTGTACAGGTACAGGATGCCGGTGAGGGAGAGCAGGATCAGAAAGGGGGCGACGAAGAGACCGGCATAGAAATGCCAGCGCCAGATCCTTTGGTAATAACTCGCGTCTTGATTCTTCATCTTTGATCCTTGCGCCCAGGCTAAAGGTTTCAGTTGGTGGAATGTTTGGTTGGCGCGGATGATAGCAGCAACGTTTTATTAACTGCAACAGAACATGCTGGCTCCGCCTTCACTTCGTTGCGCACAGAAACTGTGCCATTTGGCGTCGATGTCTGTCGGTGATGGCCTGGGCTCGATGGACTTTTTGCATATAAATCCTTACCTTGTTGCAACATCAGGCGGCGTCGGCGCGGCGAAAAATTCAGGGGAGGAGGGGGACGTGCACTTGCAACCACACGGCCATTTCGAGATGCAGCGACAGGGGCAGGTGCTGATTTGCCGCCCGAGCGGCCCCTTCAATCTGGCGGGTGCCATGGCCTATGAGGCTGCCTTCAGCCAGCAGATCGCAGGATTGCGCGATGCACCCTGGGGTATTGTCGAGGTGGCGACCGAGTTCGAGGCCGCCGGTCCCGAGGTGCTGGCGCGCTTTCGTCGGCAGTTTGGCTGGTGCGCCGCCAATGGCTGCGCCTTTCTCGCGGTCGTGGTGGTGGGCGGGTTCAAACGCTATCTGGCGGATCAGGTCTTCAGCGATCTGCCGTTCAGGGCCGTGGGTTACTTCGAGCAGGAGGCGGCGGCCATCCGCTGGCTGGGGGAGCAGCTCGGCGGCGACGTCACATCGGTGAGTTGACCCGGCAGCCCGGGGCCGTCTTGTCTGCCCGTCTCATTCCAGCTTGATAAACCATTTATCCCGCTCGTCGACGCAGTCGGGCTCACCCATCTCGAATTCACGGCAGATCAGCGGCCGCACCTCATAGAAGTTGCACATCGTTGATAGGGCAGCCCAGCGCGGCTTGCTACCCCTTGGTCAACTCAGCTTGATAAACCACTTGTCCCGCTCGTCGACACAGTCGGGCTCGCCCATCTCGAATTCGCGACAAATGAGGGGGCGCACCTCATAGATGCGGCACATCATGGTGTTGCGGTCGAGGGCCGCGCACCAGCCATCTTCCAGCCGGCGCATCACGGGGATTTCCCCTTCCCTGTCGAGCACATAGCGATCCGGCACGCCGGTATCGGTAAAGAGCATCACTTCGAGGCGGCAGCAGCAGGCTTCGCAGTTCTGGCAGCTCACGTCGGTTTGGATTGCTTGGGTCATAGTGCCTGTCTTGCCGCATGGCGGCATCGAAATATATGAAACAGGCGCCTGTCAGGCGCCTGTGGTCTGGCTAAGGGCTTGTGAAGAACCTTAGCCCAGTTTGCGGGCGCGGTAGGTGCGCCCCTTGATCTTGCCTTCCTGCAGCCGCTTGAGGGCGGCGCTCGCCACCTGACGCTTGACCGCCACGTAGGAGTACTGCTCGGAGATCTGGATCTTGCCCACATCGGCGCCAGCAATGCCGCCTTCGCCGGTCAGGGCGCCCAGGATGTCACCGGCCCGCACCTTGGTCTTGCGGCCCGCATCGATGGAGAGGGTCACCATCTGCGGAGCTATCGGCTTGATGTCGCGGCCTATGGTGTCGAGATCCCCCAGCGGCATCGGCGCCTGCTGGTACTCCTCGATCAGGTTGACGCGCTGGGCTTCGTTCGGCTGATAGAGGCTCAGGGCCAGGCCCTGCTGGCCGGCACGACCGGTACGACCGATGCGGTGCACGTGCACTTCAGGGTCATAGGTCAGCTCGTAGTTGATGACGGCGCCCAGCTCCTTGATGTCGAGGCCCCGGGCCGCTACGTCGGTCGCGACCAGTATGGTGGCGCTGCCGTTGGCAAAGCGCACCAGCACCTGATCCCGCTCCCGCTGCTCCAGATCGCCGTTCAGCGCCAGGGCCGAGAAGCCCTTGGCGGCCAGGTGATCGGCCACGTCGTTGCAGGCGCGCTTGGTGTTGCAGAACACCACGCAGGAGCTCGGCTGATAGTGGCTGAGCAGCCAGGTGAGGGCGTCGAGGCGCTGACCGGCCGGCACTTCATACAGCTTTTGTTCGATGGCGCTGCCCTCGTGCAGGGACTCCACACTCACCTCGACCGGGTTGCGCTGCACGCCGCGGCTCATCTGGGCTATCCCCTCCGGATAAGTGGCGGAGAACAGCAGGGTCTGGCGGCGCTCGGGGGCATAGCTAATGACCTTGTTGATGTCTTCGCCAAAGCCCATGTCCAGCATGCGATCTGCCTCGTCCAGCACCAGAGTCTCCAGGCTGGAGAGCTCC
Source organism: Aeromonas sp. R4-3 (assembly GCF_040908275.1). Lineage (NCBI taxonomy): Bacteria > Pseudomonadati > Pseudomonadota > Gammaproteobacteria > Aeromonadales > Aeromonadaceae > Aeromonas > Aeromonas sp. R4-3. The sequence goes on along the minus strand of NZ_JBFODK010000020.1, from coordinate 78,662 downwards.
AGGGTACCCTGCTCCAGGTGCTTGAGAATGCGACCCGGGGTGCCGACGGCGATGTGGGCACCGAAGCTCAGGGTGGCGGACTGAGGTGCGGTCGGGGTACCGCCACACAGGGTCACCAGCTTGACGTTCGGCAGGGCGCGGGCCAGACGACGGATCTCCTGAGCCACCTGATCCGCCAGCTCGCGGGTCGGACAGAGCACCAGGGCCTGTACGTCGACACGGTTGACGTTGAGGCGGGAGAGCAGGCCCAAGGCGAAGGCGGCTGTCTTGCCGCTGCCGGTTTTGGCCTTGGCGATCAGGTCTTTGCCTTCGAGTACCAGGGGCAGGCTCTGGGCCTGGATCGGGGTCATCTGCAGGTAACCCAGGCTGGTGAGGTTCTCTTGCAGGGCGGGGGAGAGATTGAGGCTGCTAAATTCGCTGTTGTTCACAAAAGGACTCTATTTCGGAGAAAACGGGGATGCGCGAGCGCTAAGGCCGCGCATCATACCAGAATGTGGCGCCGGATGTGGCGGATTTTTGAACGCTTAAGCCGGTGCAACCTCAGGGCGGGTTCATCTGTCCCCATGGCGACAGAGAGGTGCAACCGGGGTGGCACCTGGTGAATGTTTGCAGTGATTCGCTAATTATTTATCAGGGGTAAACGTTTTCTATTCTGGTTGATTAAATTTCCTGGATGAAATAGGTGCCGTGCATGAGAAGGAGTGTTGCGAAAATGATACTGGAATATCCATTGGCGCTGTCAGCGCAATCAGAATATTCCTATCGACATGTTCTATAAGGTATTTTTAACTTGATGTTGCACGATTAATATACTGTTAATGGTTAATTAATTTAAAAACGTTTGTATTATCTCGCATACATATTATTGAGTCAGATTGTGATGGCTATCTGATTTTTAAATATACGATTCTTTATGATGGCGCCGGTCAAAAATAACAATTCATTCAGGTGCTACAAGTATGGAATACGTTCACTTTGTGCTTGGACTCGTGATGGTCCTCGCGTTGGCGTTGCTGGCAAACCGCCGCAACTGGAAACAGATCAAGCTGCGCTATATCGGGCAGTTGTTGGTGGTGGAACTGGCGCTGGCCTGGTTCATGCTGAACTCCGAAGTGGGCCTGGCAGTCGTGGGTGGCTTCGCCGCCGGCTTCACCAAGCTGATGGAGTTTGCCAAGCAGGGGACCGACTTCGTGTTCGGTGGCCTGGTCAACGAAGGAGCCTTCTCCTTCTTCCTGATGGTGCTGATGCCCATCGTCTTCATCTCTGTGCTGATCGGCATACTGCAGTACATCCGCCTGCTGCCCATCGTCATCCGTGGCATCGGCACAGTGCTGGCCAAGATCAACGGCATGGGCAAGCTGGAGTCCTTCAACGCCATCAGCTCCATGATCGTCGGCCAGTCCGAGAACTTTATCGCGCTCAAGAACACCTTGCCGCACCTGAACGAGAAGCAGATGTACACCCTGGCGGCGACCGCCATGTCCACCGTCTCCATGTCCATCGTCGGTGCCTACATGCAGCTGATCGAACCGCGTTACGTGGTGGCCGCGCTGGTGCTCAACATGTTCAGCACCTTCATTGTGCTGTCGCTCATCAACCCGTACGAGCCGGACAACTCGGTCACCGACCTGAAGGCCATCGCCGAGGGTGACGAGCACCACACCCCGAAGAAAGAGAACTTCTTCGAGATGCTGGGGGAGTACATCATGGCCGGTTTCTCCGTTGCCGTGATAGTGGCCGCCATGCTGGTGGGCTTCATTGCCCTGATCGCCCTGGTCAACTACCTGTTCGAGATGGCGTTTGGCGTCAACTTCCAGTACGTCATGGGCTACCTCTTCTACCCGATCGCCTGGATCCTCGGCATCCCGGGTGGTGAGGCGCTGCAAGCCGGCTCCATCATGGCGACCAAGCTGGTGACCAACGAGTTCGTGGCCATGATGGATCTGGGCAAGATTGCCGCCGATCTCTCGCCCCGCACCGTCGGCATCCTCTCCATCTTCATGGTGTCGTTCGCCAACTTCAGCTCCATCGGCATCATCGCCGGTGCGGTGAAGGCGCTGAACGAAGAGAAGGGCAACATGGTCTCCCGCTTTGGCCTGAAGCTGGTGTACGGCTCCACCCTGGTGAGCCTGCTCTCCGCCGTGATCGCCGGTGTGATGATCTAATCGCCCCTCGCCATCACAATGACAAACCCCTGCTTCGGCAGGGGTTTGTTTTTCTGGATGAGTCAGTCGAAAGGTTGTTCTGCTCATCATGACTTGCCGCATGTCGAGAGGATAAGAAGAGGCCGCCAATGCTGGCGGCCTCTTCGTTTGGTGGCCAGCCACCATAGCTCCGTCGATGGTGGCTCAATGCCTCGTATCAAGGGCAGGTGATTGTGTTGCTGGTCACGCCATTGAGAGTGGCCTGATAGGTCACCGACTGGGTCAGCAGCAATATATCGGTGTTGTTCAGGGTCACCCCGATGACAATGCCATTTTTGCTCCAGGTGACGCTGTTGCTGACATCCAGCGTGCTGGCGTCAGAGAAGGTTGCGACGGCCTTGCGGGTCACTATGTTGGCGATCGGCAGGCCGAGCAGTCCCAGCTGGACCTGTGTGGTACAGCTGGCAGTCATGCTGCCGAGGGTTGCCGCCGTGATGGTGATTGGCTTGCTGTCTGTCCCGGTCAGGAAGCTGGCGGTGATATTGGCTGTTCCAGCGGCCACCCCATGGGCCAATCCTGTGCCGGATACGGTCACGACTCCTGTGTTGTCACTCTGCCAGTTGACCAGGGCACTCACATCCTGGCTGGTCAGGTTGCTGAAACTGGCCGTCGCCTTGAGTTGGGCCTGATTCCCGCTCGCCAGATTGGGAATGGGGTCTATGGTGAGCCCGGTCAGGGTCGCCGCCGTCGCTGCGATGTTGATGGTGGCGCTGGTTCCTCCCAGACTGCCACTGATGACGGCAGAGCCTACTGCCAGCGCCTTGATCTGGCCATTGGCATCCACGCTGACCAGCGCCGGGGCGCTGCTGCTCCAGTTGATCTGGCCGGTCACATCAACCAGGGTATCGTCAGAGTAGGTTGCGAGAGCCTTCAGCTGGCCATTGGTCCCCAATGCAAGTGAGGTAAGGGGTGTGCTGATTTGGATGGCGCTCACAGTCGCAGCCGTGACGGTGACGGTCAAGGTGCTGATTTGCCCGGCGAAGCTGCCGGTGATGACGGCCGTCCCCGGGGACACTGCGGTGACTTCACCACTGGTGCTGACGGTTGCGACGTCGCTGTCACTGCTGCTCCAGGAGACGAGGGGGGTAATGTTCTGGCTGCTGCCATCGGAGTAGCTGGCGACGGCGGTCAATTGAGCCTTGGTGCCGGCGGCCAGGGTCGATGCCGTTGCCGACAAATCGATCTGATTCACGCTGGCATTGGTCACGCTCAAACTGACGCCGTTACTGGTGACCGCGCCCACACGACCGGTCAAGGTTGCACTGCCGTTGCTGACAGCGCTGACTTCGCCGGACTGGTTGATGGTGGCTACCCCTATATTCGAGCTGTTCCAGACCACCTGGCTCGAAACATCCTGGGTACTGTTATCGCTATAGGTGGCGATCGCCGTTAACTTGCCCTTGGTCCCCTTGGCCAGGGTGAGGCTGGGCGGGGTGATCTGGATCTGAGTGACGGTGGCATTGGTGACGGTCAGCACAGTCCCGGCGCTGGTGACGCCGTTCAGGCTGGCACTGATAGTGCTGGTACCCACGGCAATCCCGGTGGCCAGGCCCTGGGCATTGATGGTGACCTTGGTTTGATCACTGCTGAACCAGGCGGCCTGGCTAGAGACATCCAGGGTGCTGCCATCGCTCAATACGGCCTGGGCATTGAACTGCACCGAACTGCCCTTGGCCAGGTTGCCACTGCCGCCATTCAGGACGACCTGGATGCTGCTGACGGTGGCATTGGTGACCACCAGCAGCACAGTATTGCTGGTGACGCCCAAGAAGTTGGCCGAGATGTCCGCCCCCCCTTCACTGAACGCGGTGGCCTCACCGTTTAGATCTATGGTCGCGACGCTGATATCCGAGCTGTTCCAATTGACTTGGCTTGTTACGTCCTGCGATGAGTTGTCGCTGAAGGTGGCGATGGCCTGGAACTGCAGCTTGGCTCCCTTGGGCAGGGATGCCGTCGGCGGTATGACTTGCAGCGCAGTGGCGATGGCATTGGTGACAGTCAGGGTCGCACTGCGGCTGATGGCACCAAGGGTGGCGGTGACGGTCGCCTGACCGATGCCGCTCCCCGTGACAAGTCCCAGGCTATCGACACCGGCGATGATGGGGTCGTTGCTGCTCCACTGTACCTGTGATGACACATCCTGAGTCGAGCCGTCGGCAAAGGTGGCGATGGCCTGCAGCTGGCTCTTGGTGCCAAGGGCTATGGTCGTGACGGCAGGAATGACCTGCAGAGCGCTGACACTGGTGTTGTTGACCTGGATGCTGGTGCTGGCAGTAACCCCCAGCAGGCTGGCGGACAGGGTAGTGGAGCCCGCCGCAACGCCGGTCACCAGACCCGTGCTATCTACGGTGGCGACGGCGGTGTTGCTGCTTAACCAACCTACCTGGGAGGAGACATCCTGAGTGCTCTGATCGGCGAAGGTCGCGATGGCCGTCAGCCTGGTCGTGGTGCCTATGGCCAGTTGCACTGTGGCCGGGATGATCTGGAGCTGGCTGACGGTCAGATCGACTGCCGAGACAGTAGTCTGGCCTGTGACCCCCTGCACCGTTGCCGTGACAGTGGCATCACCGGCTGCGATAGCGGTGGCTTTTCCCTGGTCATCGACGCTCAATACGGTCGGGTTGCTGCTCTGCCAGTTCGCCTGGGTCGACACATCCTTGGTTGTGTCATCAGAGAGTGTGGCAATAGCCTGCAGTTGCAGCGTCAGCCCCTTGGCCAACTTGGTGGTGGGGGGAATGATAGAGACCTTGGTGGCAATGGCATCCGTGATGGTGAGGGTGGAGATATTGCTGGTGACCCCCTGATAGCTGGCACTGATCCCGATGCTGCTGACCTTGAGTGTTCTGACCAGGCCCTTCTCATCTATGGTGGCGATGCTGCTATCCGCACTGATCCAGCTAGCGACATCCGTGATGTCGGCCGTGCTGTTGTCGCTGTAGGTCGCGATGGCCAGGTATTGGGTGCTGATCCCGAGCGGGGTGCTGGGGTTGGCTTCGGCCCGCGCCTTGTTGCCCGCGGTGTCGGCTGATATGTCGATTCGGGTCAGTGACTTGGTGACGGGAGCCGGATTGGTCGGGTTATCCTCTCCTCCGCCACCTCCCCCGCCGCAACTGAATAAGAAAAGAGTGAAAAGCAGTGAAAGAAATACATTCATTGGCTTGCTCATTGATATTCCCCTTCAATCCCTGTGCTTAATATGAAGTGAAGATCATCCCGGTACTCCTGTATGGGAACAGCGAATCCTGCAGCTATGGCCGCCTCAATGTTGAATGGATAACGAAATCACAAAAGGTGTTGTTATGATTGGGTTTTATTTTTATCGGTCAGGCATACTCAATATTTGGTAGTTATTTAAAGCATCCTTTTAGACATGGGTTAATTGGCATCACCCAATAATGATAAAAATATTATTTGTGGTGTTTTAATATGTCTAGGATAGCGGCAATGATAATTCAATCACTAATGATAGAATTAAAAATATTGTTTTTTGACGAAATCGACAAAAAAGTTATATCCAAAATGGATCTTATTGGCGGGGCTGGCACGTGGAGTGGGTGGGCGCCGTCTGCGGGTCAAGCATGGCGCCAGGTGATGGGGAAAGATGGGCCGGCAAGCGGTGAGCTATCAGCTATCTGGGGGGCGGGGGCTCATCATCAGCCAGGTCATGAGCCTTGCCCCGTTGTGATGACTCAGGTCAGCTTGCCTTTGAGCAGCCATTTGTCGAGGGCATTGGCGAAGCGCTGCTTGTCGGCGGCGTTGAAGGGGGCCGGGCCGCCGGTCTGTACCCCGGCCGAGCGCAGCTCCTCCATGAAGTTGCGCATGCCGAGCCGGGCCTGGATGGTCTCGCGGGTGTAGATCTCGCCGCGGGGATTGAGCGCCTCGCCGCCGGCATCGATCACCCAGGAGGCGAGGGGGATGTCGCCGGTGATCACCAGATCGCCGGGCTGAACCTGCTGGGCAATGACATGATCCGCCACATCGAATCCCTTCTCCACCTGCTGGGTCTTGATGAAGGGGGAGGGGGGGACCCGCAGCCCCTGATTGGCCACTAGCGTGGTGACGACCTGGGCGCGGTGGGCGGCGCGGTAGAGGATCTCCTTGACCGGAATGGGGCAGGCATCGGCATCGACCCAGATGGGCATGGCATGGTTTCCTGTAGTTGAAACGGGCATAAAACGAGAGCGGGCATGGTAGCACAGACGCCCCCTTCCCGGTGTGGGGCTGAGTCGGTCCCCGCTTTCGTGTAAGCTGGGGCCTGAGCATGAACGAGAAGGAGACGAGATGGATCGGGTGCCCAGTGACGTAATTTATGGTCTGACCCTGGATGGCAAGGGGGGCATGACCCCGCTTGCCACAGGCAGCGAGATCCCGGCAGCCCAGCCCAGCTGGGTGCATCTGGATTACGGCAATCCGGAGGCGGCCCGCTGGCTGTTGCAGACCCCCTTGCTCAATGACGCCGCGCGCGAATCCCTGCTCGGCCAGAGCAACAGGCCCAAGCTGGTGCGGATGGGGGAGACTGTGTTGCTGATCCTGCGTGGCATCAATCACAACAAGGATCACAGGCCCGAGGAGATGGTGGCGCTGCGCATCTACATCACCCCGGATTTCATTCTCAGCAGTCGCCGTCGCTCCCTGCTGTCGGAAAAAGATGTCTTCCAGCAGTTGGCGCTGGGGGGCGGCGCCATCTCCACCGCCGACTGGCTGGTGGAGATCTGCGATGCCCTGACCGACAGGGCGGGGGAGTTTGTCGAGGAGCTGCACGATCAGATCCTTGAGCTGGAAGAGATAGTGCTGATGCGTGAACTGCCCGCCACCGGCAGACTGGCGCGGATCCGCAAGCAGCTCATCATGATCCGCCGTTACCTCTCTCCCCAGCGGGATCTGGTGGCGCGCCTCGCCAACGAGAAGCTCACCTGGCTGGATGAGGATGACCGTCGTCGCCTGCTCGATATCGCCGATCGACTGCGCCGCTGGCTGGACGATCTGGACGCCGGGGTGGCTCGCTCCGCCGTGCTGGCGGACGAGATCAACAACCTGACGGCGGAGGCCACCAACCGCCGTGCCTACCAGATGTCGGTGATGGCGCTGATGTTCCTGCCCGCCAGCTTCCTGACCGGCCTGTTTGGCATCAACCTGGGCGGCATCCCCGGGGCCGAGAGCCCGACCGCCTTCTGGATCTTCTGCGGATCTCTGGTGGGGCTGGCGACCGGGCTGGCGGTCTGGCTCAAATATCGACGCTGGTGGTAAGGAGCGCGCATGACGACATGGGAATCCTTTGGTGTGACCCTGCTGCTGTTGCTGGGACACACCCTGATCCGCGGCCTCATTCACAAGAGCCTGATGGCGCTAGGCCAGAGCCGACAGGTGAGCGAAAACCGGGTGCTCTATGTGGAGCATGTGTTCCACTTCCTGCTCGGCTGCGCCACCCTGCTGATCCTGGCAGGGGTGTGGGGGCTCGACTTCTCCCGGCTGGTGGTGCTCGCCTCCTCCTTCTTTGCCGTGCTCGGCGTCGCCATGGTGGCGCAATGGTCGATCCTCTCCAATATCACCGCCAGCATCACCATCTTCTTCGCCTTCCCCTACAAGATCGGCGACCGGATCCGCATCCTCGACAAGGATGACTCAGTCACCGGCGTCATCACCGAGATAGGCCTGTTCTACCTGCGGGTACGGGATGACAACGGCGATCTGGTGACCTACCCGGCCAACCTGATCCTGCAAAAGCCGGTCAGGCGGCTGGAGGGCAAGGAAACCGAGCCACTGCAGCCGGAATGAGAAAAGGCTCCCTTGGGAGCCTTTTTGCTGGCATCGGTCTCAACGCTCGAAGAAGCGATAGAGGTGCTCGACCTGGATGGGGCAATCGGCTACCAGGTGGATATGGTCGCGAGCCTCTTCGGTCGAGGAGAAACTCATCGGGCAACCCAGGGTGTCCGTCATCATGTATAGATGGCCGTCCTGACCCCGAAACTCCACTACCCAGCCGGGGGAGATGATGTCATGCATGATCTCCGCCTCCCTGAATCTGTGCTGCTGGTGAAGCGCACGCAATTCGCTGACTGTCATGACATCCTCCTGTGACTCATGGCGCCACCCTCAAGTCTAGTCGCCTGCGGCGGTCGCAGGCCCGGATCGCCGGATGGCGGCGCATCAGGCAGCCTGGGGCTCCCGTGGTGGCTGCAGGGCGATCAGCAGCTCCCCGGCTACTGGCGCCACCGGGCCTGTGACGACCCGGGGTTTTCCCCTGGCATCGACGATGAACAGGGGAATGGCGCCGGGATTGGCGTCCTGATACTGGGTCCAGTCGAAGGCCTCGCTCAGGCGGGTCGCCTTGATCTGGCCGCCCCGGCTCAGCAGGCCGCTCAGGCGGGCGAAATTCATCTCGGGCCCGAACAGATCCTGGCGTGCGCGGAAGGTGGCGCTCTCCCGGTTCGCCTTGCCGTGCTGCTCGCTGGAGCGCAGGGAGTGGACCTTTTCCTCCCCGTACAGGTGGGCAAAGTGCAGCACCCCGAGGGCGTTGTTGTGACGGTTGGGGGAAAGCGCCAGCACCGTATGTATGCTGGTCAGGGGCAGGTGCAGCTCTGCATGTTCCGACTGTGGATTGCCGAAGTAGCAGGGCAGGCCGCTCATGCGGGCCAGCTTGCAATGTTCCCAGGCCGGATCGGAGAGATGGACGGGTATGCCCTGATCCGCCAGCGCCCGGCCTATGGCGCGGGCCACCGAATTGGCGCCGATCAGCAGCCAGGTGTCGGGAGCGGGCTGGCGCATGCCGAGCAGCCTGGCCAGAGGGGTCGCCGTCAGGCTCTGCAACACCACTGTGAAGATGATGACGGCAAACACCAGGGGCACCAGCTTGTCGGCATCTTCAATGCCAGCCTCGTGCATGCTGATGGCGAAGGAGGCGCTGACCGCCGCCGCCACTATGCCGCGGGGGGCTATCCAGGCGAGCAGGGCCCGGGCGCGCCAGGGAAGATCCGATCCCAGGGTCGAGACCAGGATGCAGAGCGGACGGGCCACGAACTGCACCACGCACAGCAGCACCAGCACCATGGGGCCGAGCTGCCAGAGCTGCGCCAGATCGAGTCGGGCCGCCAGCAGTATGAAGAGGGAAGAGATGAGGATGACCGCCAGATCCTCCTTGAATGCCAGCACCTCCTCCAGATCCAGTCCCTCCTGGTTGGCGAGCCAGATGCCGAACACCGTCACCGCCAGCAGACCGGACTCGTGGCTGAGCCAGTCCGACAGGGTGAAGGTGACCAGCACCAGGGCCAGCACCCCGAACTTGTGCAGGCTGACCGGCAACCAGTCCTTGCGCATGATCAGTGTGGTGATCCAGCCAGCCGCCACCCCGATCAGCGAACCCACCCCCACCGTCTTGGCCAGGGCCAGCAGGGTGTGATCGATGAGATCCCCCTGGCTGCCGAGGCGCACCGCCTCGAACACCAATACCGCAAACAGGGCGCCGATGGGGTCGATGACTATCCCCTCCCAGCGCAGGATCTTGTCCACCTCCCGCACCGGCCGAATGACGCTGAGCATGGGAGCGACCACGGTCGGCCCTGTCACCACCAGCACGGCGCCGAGCACCATGGCAACCCGCCAGTCCAGCCCCAGCAGCCAGTAGCTGGCGGCGCCTATGACGGCGAAGCTGACCAGCATGCCGGTGGAGCAGAGGTTGCGCACCACCTTGCCTATCCCCTTGAGCTCGGTCAGGTGCAGGGTCAGGGCCCCTTCAAACAAGATGATGGCGACCGAGAGCGACACCAGCGGAAACAGCAGCTCCCCCAGCAGTTGATCCGGGTCCAGTACCCCTGTCACCGGGCCGAGCAAGAGGCCGCTCAGCAGCAGGAACAGGATGGCGGGGACCCGCAGTGACCAGGCGAGCCACTGGGCGAGCAGGGAGATCAGGGCGATCCCGGCGAGAGAGAGTGCAATCATGCCAACCTCGGGTGGGTAATGGGGTTGGGAGTAGTGTAGCGGGGAAGGAGGGCAAATTGACACCCGGTAGAGGCGGCCTCGGGGAGGCCGGTATCCCGGGAGTAGCCTCAGCGGGCTGGCCTGATCAGATGGGGCTCTCTTTGTGGAGTTCGGTGACGCAGTCGGTCACCGCCAGCACCAGTGCGGAGCGCACCATCTGATCGAGCCGGTTGAGCTGCATTTGATAGAGGGGCCAGTCCTCCTCGTTGGCCGGGGGATCCTGCGGCATCATGCTGGTCTGATGGATGGCATGCAGGCGGCTTAGCAGGTCTCGGATCGGCTTGTCGCTGAAGCGATAATCCTTGGGGTCGCGCACCAGAAAATCGCGGATCTTCAGGTAGGCCTCGAGATCCTGGTAGTGCTCGAGGGAGATGAGGCCGAGGGCGAAGATGAGCTTGAGGCGCACCTCCAGCTGGCCGAGGGGGCCGCTCTGGTTGAGCAGGGGTTCGATGGCGTATTTGACGGCATACTCCTCCTGGCGGAACGCGCGCCGCATCAGGGAGTCGACCGCCTCTTCCAGGATGGTCACAACCTCGAGAAAGAAGCCGCGGGGGCCATCCTGCTCGTTCAGTCGCTCCAGTACATCATCTTCCTGGTGTGTGGTCATAGGTGCTTAAGGTCCGGCTGACTGGGAGAGAGAGTGCCTCTCTCCCGGTTTTTATCATATGGGGCGGCGTCACTCGCCATGCGCTCGGGCTGCCGGCGAGTGCGCCCCATGGGATCACTTCAAGGTGTCATAACGGGCGACGATGGCGCGCACTATGTCGCTGCCTTCATCCAGCCCGGTCACCCGGGCCAGGGTCCTGGCCGGGCCCAGCTCCGCCAGCAGGGCCTGCAGCTCCACCGCCTGGGGATCATCGTCGTTGTGGTAGTGCAATGCGGCGGCTATCCCCTCCTGCAGGTGGTCGCTCGGCAGGCCGTACTCCAGGGTACCGAGCAGCGGCTTCACCAGCCTGTCTCCCGCCGCCAGCTTGCGCAGCGGCTGACGGCCGACCCGGTCGATTTCATCCACCAGATAGGGGTTGGCGAAGCGGGACAGGATCTTCTCTATGTAGGCGGCATGCAGGCGCGGATCGAAGCCGTAGCGTTTCACCAGCACGGCCCCGCTCTCTTCCATGGCGCGGCGCACCTTGCTGCGGATCAGCGGATCCTCGATCGCCTCCCGCACAGTGCGATAGCCTCGCAGCTTGCCGAGGTAGGCGGTGACTATGTGCCCTGTGTTGAGGGTGAACAGCTTGCGCTCGACGAAGGCCATCAGGTTGTCGGTGGGCTCCATGCCCGCCACCTGGGGCAACGCCCCCTTGAACTGGGTCTGGTCGACTATCCACTCGCTGAAACTCTCCACCGTCACTTCCAGCGGATCGTCGTTGGCCGCGGCCGGGGGGACTATGCGATCCACCGCCGAGTCGACGAAGCCGACGCAGTTGTCGAGGGTGGCATGATACGCGACCGGCAGGTACTTGAGTACCTCCTGCTTGAGGTGGCTGGTGCCGCGCACCATGTTCTCGCAGGCGATGACGTTCAGCGGGGTCAGGTTGCCGGCATCGAAGCGGGCCTGCAGCCCCTTGGCCAGGGTGCTGGCTATCTTGTCCAGTATGTTGGGGCCCACCGCAGTGGTCACCAGATCGGCGGTGATGATACGGGCTATTACCTCGTGCCCGGCCGAGCTGACGGCGGCCACGTTGCGCACCACGTCCAGCTTCTGATCCGTGCCCACCACGTGCACCTTGTACTCCTGGCGGTGGTTGAGCTGATCGATCAGGGTCTCGTTGACGTCGGCGAAGGTGACCTGATGGCTGGCGTCCGCCAGCAGTTTTCCGATGAAGCCACGGCCTATGTTGCCGGCACCAAAATGCAATGTTTTCATGATATTAACCTCTACAACCAAAGACGATGAAGGACGATTAGGCAGCCTGTTCGGCCCCCAGCAGATCCAGGAACTCCTGGGGATCCTGGGTGCTGGCCAGCCGGTCGATGAGACCGGGTTCATCCAGTGCATTGGTCAGGCGGGTTATGACCTGCATGTGTTCGTCATTGCGGGCGGCGATGCCGATCACCAGGCGGGCCACCTCGTCGGCGGCTTCGCCAAAGGCGACTCCGGCCGGGTACTGGCAGATGACGATGCCGGTACGCTTCACGTGCTCCTTGGCGGCTATGGTGCCGTGAGGGACGGCGATGGACTCGCCGAGGTAGGTGGAGACCAGCAGCTCGCGCTCCAGCATGGCGTTGACGTAGTCGGGCGCCACATAGCCCCGCTCCGCCAGCAGCTTGCCGGCAGCCCGGATGGCGGCCTCCTTGTTGTCAGCCTTGAGGCCCAGGTGCACGTCCTGGAGGCTCAGGGTGAAGACCTCGGCGGCCTGCGGCTCGTAGCTGTCGTCGTTGGCCGCCACCAGCAGTTGCGGGTTGGCCACGTCGTCGTTGGCGGCCCTGGCCAGGCTGAGGTTCTGCACCAGCTCCTGATAGAGGGCGTTGTCGAGGAAGTTGGAGAGGGAGATATGGTGAGCGTGGGGCGCGTGGCGGCGGGCCCGCTCGGTCAGATCCTTGTGGGTGATGACCCAGTCCACCTGATCGTCGAGCTGATCGATGGCGCGGTTGGTCACGCTGATGTTGAGCCCGGCGGCCTGCACCCGCTTGCGCAGCAGGCCGGCGCCCATGGCGCTGGAGCCCATGCCAGCATCGCAGGCGACCACTATATTGCGCACCGCAGTCAGCTCGGCACCCGGCTTCTTGGCCGCAGTGGTCTCGGGTTTGGCACCCTTCATGCTCTTCATCTTGCGGGTGGCTTCACCCAGGGCATCGGCCTCGTCGGCTTCCGGCTGCTGGGCACGGACGAACACGGCGGCGACCAGGAAGGAGACGGTGGCGGAGGCGATGATGGAGAGCAGCACCCCGATGAGGGAGGCTTTCGGCGTCATCAAGAGCACGGCGAAGATGGAGCCCGGGGAGGCCGGGGAGACCAGACCGGCGTTGAACAGGGTCAGGGTGAAGACCCCTGTCATGCCACCGGCGATCACCGCCAGAATGAGGCGCGGGTTCATCAGCACGTAGGGGAAGTAGATCTCGTGGATGCCACCGAAGAAGTGAATGATGGAGGCACCGGCAGCGGACTGCTTGGCGGCGCCACGGCCGAACACCATGTATGCCAGCAGCACCCCCAGACCCGGACCCGGGTTCGCTTCGATCAGGAAGAAGATGGAGCGACCCTGCTCTGTGGCCTGCTGGATCCCCAGCGGCGAGAAGATGCCGTGGTTGATGGCGTTGTTGAGGAAGAGGATCTTGGCCGGTTCGACGAAGATGGAAGTCAGCGGCAGCAGACCGTGGGCGACCAGGAAGTCGACGCCACCGGCCAGGGCGCCGGAGAGCACCTTGACGAAGGGACCTATGACGAAGAAGGCGAGGATGGCGCACAACATGCCGATGATGCCGGCGGAGAAGTTGTTGACCAGCATCTCGAAGCCGCTCTTGACCCGACCTTCCATCGCCTTGTCGAAGCGCTTGATGGCCCAGCCACCCAGCGGGCCGACCATCATGGCGCCCATGAACATGGGAATGTCGGTCCCCACTATGACGCCCATGGTGGTGATGGCACCGACCACGGCACCCCGCTCCCCCCCGATCAGCTTGCCGCCGGTATAGCCAATCAGCAGGGGCAGCAGGTAGGTGATCATGGGGCCGACCAGCTTGGCCAAGATTTCGTTTGGCAGCCAGCCGGTGGGGATGAAGAGTGCGGTAATGAAGCCCCAGGCGATGAAGGCGCCTATGTTGGGCATGACCATATTGGACAGGAAGCGTCCAAAATTCTGTATCTTGACTTTGGTATCCGGTGATAACATGTCGGGACCCCGTTTTAAGCCTGTGTGATTGAAAGTGGTAGTCGGGATGACGGGTTTTGCCGAACCCCCATCCCTGTCGTCTAAGCAACTTCAATCTACCAGCTTGTGATCAAATTAGGCTGAAAACGGGGTGTCTTGTGACCCAGCTCTCAAATACCCCGACCTCCCCCCTCCCTTCATGGTGATATCGATCACATTCAGGCGCTGTAGTTTGGCTACATTTCGATCTTTCTCGTCATGAACGGCTTTTTAATGTGACTCGGATCACCCTTTGTCGTTTGCGCAAACCCCATGTCAATGTGATTGCTATCACAAATCTTTCATTTGTAGCCAATTGGAGCATGCCTGGTGACGGCAATTCAGAGGATGGCGACGATGGATCTCGCATCATCATCGACTACTAATCAATGAATCAGTGGTTTTGTAACCCACTTTCAGTTTTGCTCCCCGCGCTTTCGGCCACTTGGGCGCTGTCCCGCCTCCTTTGGCAGGCCCTGATGGGCCTCCCTGGCGACGCCTGCCAATACCCGCTGCGAAAAATGGGAGTGTCTGCACAGCCACAAGCACAGGCCGACCCAGCCCATCCACACCCCCTGACGCTTCTGCCCAGGTTGCCGCGCCCATAAAAAAAGCCCGCAATATTGCGGGCTCTTGGCATGCTGGGGAGCGGGGCTTATTCCGCCTTGGGGGCCGCGTCGGCCGCCGCCTCGCTGCTCTCGCTTGCTGTGTTCTCGGCCGCCGGTGCTTCCGGTGCCGGACCCGGCACCAGGGCCACCGCCGGTTTGGCGATGAGGGAGCGGGTCTCTTCCACCGCCTCGCTCAGCTTCACCTCGATGATCTGGCCAAGCTCATAGACCACTTCGGTCTTGTCCAGGTAGACGCGACCGTTGTCCCAGTTGCACTCCAGCCTGTCCTTGTTGTCCAGGATATGGCGGGCGGGCATGAAGACCACGGCGCCGTTCTCCTGCAGACGCAGCTTGAGGCCGGCCCGCATCACATCGATGATCTCGGCGTTGAACACCTGATCGGTACCGGCGGCGGCCTGGAGGTAACGGACATAGAGCCAGTCGCCGATGTCGCGCTCCACCCTGCGGTGCAGGCGGCGGCACTCGGTCAGGTGCTCGGTGAGCTCCTGGCTCGGGCGCTCACCCGGGGTCTTGCCGGCGATGACGGCCTTGAGCAGACGATGGTTGACCATATCGCCGTACTTGCGGATCGGGGAGGTCCAGGTGGCGTAGGCATCCAGCCCCAGGCCGTAGTGGGCACCCGGCTCGGCGGACATCAGGGCATAGCTCTGGAAGCGGCGGATCTTGCCGTCCAGCCAGCGGGTGTCCAGGCTGTCGATCCAGCGGCGCAGGGCGCAGAAGCCGGTCAGGCTGGCGATCTCTTCCTTCTCGAACGGGGCCTCGGCACTTTTCAGCAGGTCGATGGCGCCGTCGAGGGACTCTTCATCGAACCCTGTGTGGACGTTGAAGATGCCGTAGCCGACGCTCTTGCCCAGCACGCGACCGGCGCAGATGTTGGCGGCTATCATCGACTCTTCGATCATCCGGTTGGCGATGCGGCGCGGCTCCACATGGATGGCCAGCACGGCGCCGTTCTCACCCAGCTCGAAGTCGTAGTCGGGACGGTCCGGGAACACCAGGGCGTGCTCGGTACGCCACTTGATACGCGCCTCCGTCATGGCTTTCATCAGCGGCAGCTGGGCCAGGACGCCGGCGTCTATGTCCAGCGCCTTCCCGTGCTCGGCCCAGTCGGAGACGTCGTCATAGTTCAGACGAGCGTGGGAGACGATGCGGGCGGCGAAGAATTCGGTCTCTTCCAGCAGCAGGCCATCCTCGGCGATCAGCAGACGTGCGCACAGGGTGTTGCGCTCCTCGCCCTCTTTCAGGGAGCAGAGCTCGTCGGAGAGGGTGCGCGGTATCATGGGCACATTGCGGCCCGGCATGTAGACGGTGAAGGCGCGCTTGGCGGCTTCCTGGTCCAGCTCGCTGCCTTCGGCCACGTAGGCGGTCGGATCGGCGATGGCGACCAGCAGCTCCCAGCCGTTGTCCAGTTTGCGGATGGAGAGGGCGTCATCCATGTCCTTGGTCTTGGCGCCATCTATGGTGAAGAAGGGCACCTGGGTCAGATCGCGACGGGGCAGCTCTTCCTCTTCGATGACGTTCCACTCGGGCAGGTCCGCCGGCTCGATCTGGGCCAGGTTGTGGCGCGCCAGCACTACCCACCAGGGCACGTTGTGATCGTCCTTGTCGGCGATGAGCTGGGTTATCTCGGCGGAGAAGTTGCCATCCACCAGGGCGTGACGCTTGAGGGTCGCCACCACCCAGTCCCCTTCCTTGAAGGACTTCTCGTCCAGACCCTTCTTGGCGCGGGCCTTGATGGCGTCCTTGATGAGGGGGTGATCAGGCACCACGTTGAGGCGGTCGCGGAACATCTTGACGCGGCCGACGAAGCGGACCACGGCCTGCTCCAGCAGGGCATCCGGCTCGGCCACTTCCTTCTCTTTCTCGGTACGGATCAGGGCGCTCACCCGGTCACCGTGCATCACCTTCTTCATGTAGGGAGGCGGCACGAAATAGCTGGTCTTCTCATCGACCTCCAGGAAGCCGAAGCCCCGATCGGAGGCGCGAATAACACCCTCTTTCTTGGGGATGTTTTCGCGGATTTGTTGCTTGAGCTGGGCCAGCAGCGGATTGTCTTGGAACATAAGTGAGGAACCTGAAGTGGAAAACCTGGGTGGAGACCTGATGAAGGATCGCCCAGCACTATACGTTTTTACCCCTCCAAAGCCAAGGTGAATGGCCCGCTCAGCGGGGTTGCAGTGCCCGGCGACCCTGCTCGATCAGGCGCAATGAGATCTGCTTGTGCAGCCCCCGCTCCAGCACCCAGCGGTGCCAGTAAAGGCGCTCGACCAGGTGGAGATCCGGGCTGAGATCGAGCAGCAGCCCCTGTGCGAGCTGCTGGCGGATCTGCAACTCGGGGATGAGACAGCAGGCCAGCCCCTGCTCGGCCATGGCGACGAAGGCCTCCGACGAGCGCACCGTGTGGCAGGGGTAGCCGCCGGGGGCCAGGGCGAAGTGACGGGCCATGAAGCTGACGTGCATGTCGTCGCGCTGATCGAAGGCGACCGCCGGTGCCTTGGCCAGTGCCGCCGGGGTGAGCCCGCGGGGGAAGTGGCGGGCGACGAAGGCGGGGCTGGCGGTCAGCAGGTAGCGCATCTCGCCGAGCTCGTCGACGCAGCAACCGGCCAGGGCCTGCGGCTGCAGGCTGACGGCGCCGAACGCCTGGCCCTCGCGCACCTTGTCGAGGGTGCGGCTCTCGTCATCCACGAGCAGGTTCAGCTCTATGGGGTGCTGCTCCAGCAGGGGGGCCAGGGCGGGCAGAAACCAGGTGGCCAGGCTGTCGGCGTTGACGGCTATGCTGACCCGGATCGGCGCCTGGGGCTCGGCGGGGGAGAGTTCGCCCGCCAGCTCCAGCTCCAGCTGGCGTACCTGACGGTAGTGGGCCAGCAGCTTCTGCCCGAGGGCCGTGGCCTGCAGGGGCTGGCTGCGGATGATCAGCGGTTCGGCAAACTGCTGCTCCAACTGCTTGATGCGCTGGGAGATGGCGGACTGGGTGATGTGTAGACGCTGGGCGGCGCGCTCGAAGTTCTGTTCCTGCATCACGGCATCCAGTGCCAGCAGCAGCTTGTAGTCCAGCGTCTTCATCAGCATTCCTTATCAGAGAAGGGGATTGAGCAAGGATGCTACTGGAGTGACGGAGGGAGAACAACCTGGCCCGGCGGCGGGCACTGCGTGGGGGCATCCCGGGCTGTCACTGTGAGATGTGACAGTAGCGACAAAGTGAGATTCATAAGATACTCATTTGGTCCGTTTTTGCATGGGGTGGAAACGGGCCATAGCGAGAGTTTTGGTCCCGGGTGTCAGCCTGGGACTTTTTTATGGGGTCAGCTCATGCCGAGCAGCTCTCCGGCCGGGACGTACTCCCCCCGCAGGGGACGGTTGACGGCGCGCTCGAAGCGCTCGTCCAGTTGGAAGCGGATCCCGACCCCGCGCACGGCCCCCAGATCCACCGCCTGACGGTGACCGAGCCGCTCTATGGGCAGGCCGAGGCGGCGGAAGATGCGCTCCACCGGCAGGCTGACCACGGCGACCAGCTCCCGGATCCCCTGTTCCCTGGCGAAGGCATAAACCTCGCGGAAGATGACGCAGGTCAGCTCGCTGATGCCGTTGTCGAGCGCGGGTGCGCGGCCGGCATCGATGGCAAGCCGGGTCAGCTCCCAGACATCGGCGCCGCGCGGAGGCCGCTCGCCGGCGAGGGCACCGGGAAAGATGCTGGGCAGCATGTAGTCCTGGGCGCAGCTGAGCGGCCTGATGCAGCCGCACAGACCCTCTTCATCTTCAATCAGCACCCAGTGGGTATCGGGTTTGTCGAAGCTGTCCCGCTCCAGACCCCGGTGGGATTCCACGTCCCAACCGAGCCGATCGGAGAAGACGCGCTTGCGAAAGCGATAAAGCTCGTTTTCGACCTCCCATCTGGGGTGTTCTTTCAATTTTCCTTTGAAAACAAGCATTCATGTCTCTCCATTTCATGGTTAGGCGCTATAATCCAAGGCCTTGGCCAGGGGAGGCTAGCCTATGACACGCGACCAACTGCTTGAGTATCTGGAACATTTCACGCTGGTAACGGATGGAAACCGGCTGGCCGAGCTGATCGGCCGCTTCACCCTGGGCATGGGCTACGACTACTATCGATTTGCGCTCATCCTGCCCATGTCGATGCAAAGGCCCAAGGTGGTGTTGTTCAACCAGTGCCCGGACTCCTGGGTGCAGGCCTACACGGTGAACAACATGCTGGCCTGCGATCCCATCATCCAGCTCGCCCGCACACAGACCCTGCCCATCTACTGGAACCGGCTGGACGAGAAGGCGCGCTTCCTGCAAGAGGGGAGCATGGACGTGATGGGGCTGGCGGCGGAGTTCGGCTTGCGCAACGGCATCTCGTTTCCGCTGCACGGGGCGACGGGGGAGAACGGCATACTGTCGTTCATCACCCGGGAACGGGCATCCAGTGATCTGTTGCTGGAGTCCTCGCCCATCCTCTCCTGGATGTCCAACTACATCTTCGAGGCGGCGATCCGGATAGTGCGCAAAAGCATGAGGGAGGAGGATCCCCAGGAGGCCCTGACGGACAGGGAGACCGAGTGCCTGTTCTGGGCCAGCGAAGGGAAGACATCGGGGGAGATCGCCTGCATCCTCGGGATCACCGAGCGCACCGTGAACTACCACCTCAACCAGGTCACCCGCAAAACGGGGTCGATGAATCGCTACCAGGCCATCGCCAAGGGGGTCAGCAGCGGTATCTTGCTGCCGAATCTGGAGCAGGTGGTGGTCACCAACTTCCCCAGACTGTTGCAGTGAATGCCGGCCTGGCGACGCTGCCCTGTCGCTCGGCATCTCCTCTGTCGCCATCACCCAGTGTCCCAAGCCGATCCCGTCACTTTGGCGATTCTCGGGGCGGGCCTCCGGGGCCACAATTGTCAGATCCTGCAATTGACAGCCTGCCAGATGTCGTTTTTCGCCCCGCCTTATCAGTTTTTTGAATGCATCAGAAAATGAATGAATTTCTCTGATTCCACGCCTCCCCTTATAGTGCCCCCAGATCTCCCACACAAAGGTTTGTCCATGTTTGCGACCACACTGCAGGGCTTTACCCTCGGCCTTGCCATGATCATCCCCATAGGTGCCCAGAATGCCTTCGTGCTGAGCCGGGGCATTCACCGCAACCACCATCTGCTGACGGCGACCCTCTGCTGTCTGTGCGATCTCGTGCTGATCGGCATAGGGGTGTTTGGCGGTGCCAACCTGCTGGCGGCCAGCCCCATCGGCCTGGCGCTGCTGACCTGGGGCGGCGTGCTGTTCCTCGGCTGGTTCGGGGTGCGCTCCTTGCGCAGTGCCTGGCGCGGGCAGGGGGCGGCCCTGGCGGACTCTCCCCAGCTGATGGGGGTCAAGAGCGTGCTGGCCATGACGCTGGGGGTGACCCTGCTCAACCCCCACGTCTATCTGGATACCCTGATGCTGCTCGGCTCCTTCGGCAGCCAGTTTGCCGAGGATCTGCGGCCCGCCTTCGCCGCAGGTGCCATGCTGGCTTCTCTGGTGTGGTTCTATGGGCTGGCCTTCGGGGCGGCGGCGCTTTCTCCCTGGCTTGCCCGGAGCAGGGTGCAGCAAGTCATTGATATGGTTGTCGGTATCATAATGCTGGTGCTGGCAGTCAAGCTGGCCAGCGGGGCTCTGCTGGCCTCATAAGGCTATTTTTGTGCCGGGCTTCATAAAAATGAGTCTCGGTGTCATCTGCTGACATATTCGTCTGTTAAATTCCCGGCGCTGGTAAAGCGTTACTCATAATAAAAGGGAAAAGACAGTGAATAACTCCATGAAGCTGGGGGCAATCGCCGCCATCGTGCTGCTGACCGCCTGCAGCAATGAAAATGACAGCAAGGCGCAGCCGGGGACAGTCTCCCTGCGCCTGATCCAGACCTCCGACATCCACTCCAACGTGCTGGGGTATGACTACTACCAGAACAAGGAAGACCGCAAGTTCGGCCTCTCCCGCACCGCCCTGCTGATCCGCGCTGCCCGCGCCGAAAACCCCAACAACCTGCTGCTCGACAACGGTGACCTGATCCAGGGCACGCCGCTGGCGGACTATATCTTCGAGCAGTCCGGTGCCGGTTACCTCGAGAAGCAGGCCCACCCTGTGTTCAAGGCGATGAACGAGCTGGGGTATGACGCGGGCAACCTCGGCAACCACGAGTTCAACTACGGCCTGGATTACCTCGGCAAGGTGCTGGCGGGGGCCGAGTTTCCCTATGTGAACGCCAACGTGTTCGAGGCGGGCGCCTTCAAGCGCGACGCCAAGGGACAGATTGACTGGAGCGGCAACAAGTTCACCCCTTATCTGCTGCTGGAGCGCCAGGTGACCGATGACAAGGGCCAGTCACAGACCGTCAGGGTCGGCATCCTGGGCCTGACGCCGCCCCAGGTGCTGCAGTGGGACAAGCGCCATCTGGAAGGCAAGGTGGTGGTGGCCGACATGGTCGAGACCGCCAACCACTATGTGCCCGAGCTGCGCGCCAAGGGTGCCGATCTGGTGGTGGTGGTGGCCCACACCGGCATCAATGCCAACAGCTACGAGGCCATGATGGAGAACTCCGCCTGGCACCTGGCCAAGGTGAAGGGGATAGATGCCCTGATGCTGGGTCACGCCCACAAGAACTTCCCCGGTGACTTCCCGGACCTGCCCGAGGTGGACAACAAGGCCGGCACTCTGAGTGGCATTCCGACCGTGATGCCCGGCTACTGGGGCAACCACCTCGGCATCATAGACCTCAAGCTGGAGCAGGTGGATGGCAAGTGGCAGGTGAAGCAGAGCCAGGCCAGCCTGCGCAAAATAGATTCAAGCGAAGGCAGCGCCGTGGATCAGCGGGTGGTGGATCTGGTGCAGGCGGATCATGACGCCACCAACCAGTGGCTGGACGAGCCGCTGGGCAAGATCACCTCTCCCATTCACAGCTTCTTCGCCCTGGTGCAGGACGACCCTTCGGTGCAACTGGTGAGCGATGCCCAGCGTCAGCACGCCGAGCAGCTGCAACGAGACGGTCTGCTCAAGGAGCCCTACCCGATCCTGTCGGTGGCGGCCCCCTTCCGCGGCGGGCGCAACGGCATCAATGACTTCACCTATGTGGCCCAGGGGGACATCTCCTTGCGCAACGTCTCCGATCTCTACATCTATCCGAACACCCTGCAGGTGGTCGAGGTGAACGGGGCCACCGTCAAGGAGTGGCTGGAGATGAGCGCCGGCCAGTTCAACCAGATAGACACCGGCAAGACAGAGGTGCAGTGGCTGGTGAACGAAAGCTTCCCCACCTACAACTTCGACGTGATCGACGGTGTGAGCTACGAGGTGGACATCACCCAGCCAGCCCGTTACAGCAAGGAGGGGCTCAAGGTGAGCGACGGTCAGCGCATCAGCGGCCTCACCTTCAACGGCCAGCCGGTGGATCCGGCACAGAAGTTCTACGTGGTGACCAACAACTATCGCGCCAGCGGCGGCGGTCACTTCCCGGGCATAGATGGCAGCAACATAGTCCATGAAGATCCCTTCGAGACGCGGGAGATCATCGCCCAGTACCTCAAGTCCCAGTCTGCTGCCAATCCGGCGGGCTTCAGCCCGGCGGCCAACAACAACTGGCACATGAAGGCGCTGCCAGTGGGGGTTGACGTGCGGCTCTACTCCTCGCCGAGCGATGAGGCCAAGGCCCTGGCCGGTGCGGATCTTGAGTACAAGTCCACCCTGCCGATGGACGACGCCAAGCATCCCGGCTACGCCATCTACCGCCTGATCCGCCAGTAATTCAGGCGCGGTCGCAGACCCGTAAAAAAGCCCTCGCATGCGAGGGCTTTTTCATTGGGAAGGGGCCTTAGTAGAAACCCGCGTCGTCCGGGTTGGGACGGGTCTTGAAGCGGCGATGCAGCCACATGTACTGCTCCGGGGCCTTGCGCACGGCGGCCTCAATCTCGCGGTTGGCGCGGGCGGCATCGACCAGGTCGTCGCCGCTCGGGTAGCCTTCCAGCGGCGCCCCTATGTACAGGGTGTAGCCCTCCTGGGTACGGATGTTGTAGCAGGGCAGGGTGACTGTGTTCTTGACCCTGGCCAGGGTGGCGGTGCCCGTGATGGTGGCCGCCTGCTCCACCGCGAAGTAGGGCACGAAGACGCTGGCGTGGCTGCCGTAGTCGTGATCAGGCGCATACCAGAGGGCGTCGCCGTTGCGCAGCGCCTTGATCATCCCCTTCACATCCATGCGATCCACCAGGTACTTGTTGGAGGCGCAGCGACCGTGATACTGGGCGTACTCCAGCACCGGATTGGTGTTGGGACGATAGACGCCGACCCCGGGCCGCACCAGGCCGAAGCAACGGGCGTTGAGCTCCAGCGTCAGGAAGTGGCAGGAGAGTAGCAGCATGCCCTGACCCTTTTCGATGGCGTCGATGACATGCTCTTCCCCTTCCACCTTCATCAGGCGGCGCATCCGCCAGTCTGGCCAGAACCAGGCCATGCCCACCTCGAAGATGGCGCAACCCACGCTCTCGAAGTTCTGTTTGAGCAGGGTTTCCCGCTGATCCCGACTGAGCTCGGGCATCGCCAGCTCCAGGTTGCGACGGGCAATCTTGACGCGGGATTTCAATACCTTGCGGGCCAGGGTGCCGAGCTGGCGACCCAGCCACATCTGGCTGCGCCAGGGCAGCAGTACCAGCAGCCAGAGCAGGCACAGACCGAACCAGCTGCCCCAGTAACGGGGATGGAACAGACGGGGTTCGAGGCGGGGGGCATGTTCGTTGGCCATGAAGAGTCTCTTGTTCACAAAGGCAAGGGAGGGAGCCCAGCCGACACGGGGGGATCGGAGCCCCTGGATAGGCTGTCACTCGCAATCTGGGGATTCTATCCGAAAAATGGGGGTGGGTGCGAATCGCCATCACCTGGTCAGAGGGGTCAGACGGGGGCGCCGTGGCGGGCATGGCTGTGCTTTTTTCACGTCCCGGAAAAGAGTGTGATAAAATCGGCCGCTGAAATTTTCAGGTTTGAGAGCCGATACAGATGAAAATCACCCTGCCCGAGTTTGAGAAAGCCCGCGTTCTGGTCGTTGGCGATGTCATGTTGGATCGCTATTGGCATGGCCCCACCGGCCGCATCTCCCCCGAGGCGCCGGTGCCCGTGGTCAAGGTCGAGCACATCGAAGAGCGCCCGGGTGGCGCCGCCAACGTGGCCCTGAACTCCGCCGCCCTGGGTGCCCAGGCCGTGTTGCTGGGGCTGACCGGTCAGGATGAGGCCGCCGATGCCCTGGCCGGCCAGATGGCAGGGGTCAAGGTCGCCTGTGATTTCGTTCGTCTGACCGACTACCCGACCATCACCAAGCTGCGGGTGCTGTCCCGCAACCAGCAACTACTGCGCCTCGATTTCGAAGAGGCCTTCCACGACGTGGACGCCAGCCTGTTGATGGGCAAGGTTGAGCAGGCGCTGCCAGGGGCCGACGTGATGATCCTCTCCGACTACGGCAAGGGCGCCTTGAACGACGTGCCTGGCATGATTGCCCGCGCCCGTGCCGCCGGCATCCCTGTGCTGGTGGATCCCAAGGGGACGGATTTCGAGAAGTATCGCGGCGCCACCCTGCTGACCCCCAACATGTCCGAGTTCGAGGCCGTGGTGGGCAAGGTGAAGAGCGAAGAGGAGCTGGTCGCCAAGGGGCTGGAGCTGGTCAAGCGCTTCGAGCTGGACGCCCTGCTGGTGACCCGTTCCGAGAACGGCATGACCCTGATCCGCGAAGGGCAGCCCGAGCTGCACCTGCCGGCCCAGGCTCACGAAGTCTATGACGTCACCGGTGCCGGCGATACCGTCATCTCCACCCTGGCGACATCGCTTGCCGCCGGTATGAGCCTGGACGAGGCCTGTGCCCTGGCCAACACAGCCGCCGGCATAGTGGTGGGCAAGCTGGGTACCTCCACAGTGAGCCCGGTGGAGCTGGCCAACGCCCTCTACACCGAGCAGGAGACCGGCTTTGGCGTCATGTCCGAGGCCCAGCTCAAGGTTGCCGTACAGGCCGCCCGCCTGCGCGGCGAGAAGGTGGTGATGACCAACGGCTGCTTCGATATCCTGCATGCTGGCCACGTCTCCTACCTGGCCAATGCGGGCAAGCTGGGGGATCGCCTGATAGTCGCGGTCAACACCGATGAGTCCGTGCGCCGCCTCAAGGGGCCGGGCCGTCCGGTCAACCCCACAGAGCGCCGCATGACGGTGCTGGCGGCCCTGGGTGCCGTGGATTGGGTGGTGCCCTTCGGTGAGGACACGCCCCAGCGACTGATCGCCGAGATCCTGCCAGACCTCTTGGTCAAGGGGGGCGACTACAAGCCCGAAGAGATCGCCGGCTATGCCGAAGTGACCGCCAACGGTGGCGAGGTGCGGGTGCTTAACTTCGAGGACGGCTGCTCCACCAGCGAGATCATCAAGACCATACGCGAACGCGGCTGAGCACCTCCGGCCTCGGCCGGATGTGCCTGACCACTCGCCTCTGGCGAGCGGCAAGCAGGCAGCAAAAAGGCGACCATAAGGTCGCCTTTTTTCATGCCGTGAATCCGGCTCAGGACTTCTTGGTGACCTGGGCGGCGGGCATCAGGCCCTGGTTCACGTCTTCCAGATCCTTCTGCTCCAGTATGCCGGCGGCCTGCTTGAGGGAGAGGATGCTGAGGATGTAGTTGTAACGGGCCTCGGAGAGTTTCTGCTTGGCCTGGTAGAGCTTGCGGGTGGAGTCCAGCACGTCGACTATGGTCCGGGTACCCACTTCATAACCGGCCTCGGTCGCCTTCAGGGCGCTGTCGGCGGAGATGACGGACTGGCTGTAGGCGCGCACCGAGCCGATGCTGGCGTTCACGTTGTTATAGGAAGAACGCACTGTGCTCTGTACCGAGCGGAAGCTGCGCTCCAGCTGCTCGCTGGCGGCCACGTAGTTGAACTGGGCCTGCTTGACCTGGGAGGTGGTGGCGCCCCCGGTGTAGAGCGGCAGGTTGAAGTTCAGACCGATGTTGCCCTGATTGCTGTTGCTCTCGGGGTTGCGGATCTCGTCCTTGTAGTCGTTGTAACCGGCGGTGAGGCCGGCGCCCAGATCCAGGGTCGGCTCATGGCCCGTCTTGGCCAGATCGATCTGCTCCTTGGCGATGTCCTTGCCGATGCGGGCGCTGTGCAGCTCAAGGTTCTTGTCCAGGGCCAGCTCCAGCCACTTGTCGGAGTTGAACGGGGTCTTCTGCGGGGCGAAACGCTCGGTGTTGAGCACGTCCAGCTGGCGATGATCGATGCCGGTCAGCTCGCGCAGGCTCTCGTAGCTGTTGTCCAGGGTGTTCTCGGCATTGATCTCGTCTGCCAGCGCCTGATCGCGCTCGGCCTCGGCCTCATGCACGTCCGTGATGGCGGTCAGGCCCACTTCGAAGCGCTGCTGGGTCTGTTCCAGCTGACGCTCTACCGCGGTCTTGTTGGCACGGACGAACTCCAGGGTATCCATCGCCTTGAGCACGTCGAAATAGGCCTGAGCGGTACGCAGCATCAGGTTCTGGTACTCGAGGTTGTAGGCCACGTCGGACTGGGTGGCGCTCTTCTCGGTCAGGTCCAGGTTGACCCAGTTGCTGCGACGATAGACGGACTGATCCAGGGTGACGCTGCCGCTGGCACCGCTGTTGGTCTGGGTATCGTCCTTGTTCTGCAGGTAGTTCAGGCCGGCGCCCAGATTGATCTGTGGCAAGAGAGCGGCGCGGGATTCGTTGATCTTCTCGAAGGCTTGGTCCCGCTTGGCCTTGGATTCCAGCAGCTGGGTATCCTTGATCTGGGCTTGCTGGTAGATTTCGAGCAGGTTTTCGGCATGAGCGGCACTGCTCACACCCAGCATCACCATGACTGACAAGAGTGTTCTTTTCATATGATAGTTTTAACCTTATTTATCAACCCAAAGCTGTCCGCTGGATGAAGGAGGGGATTGTCACCGACCAAGCTTGATTTCAGCTTAACCACTCTACTACAAGCAGATTTCATTGCGAACTGTCTCTTTTCCAGCGACAGAAACGTCAAGAGTCAGGGCGAGTTTTCTCGGCCACGCGCCTAGCCAAATGTCCTGTGGCTGCTAAAATCCATCCCTCATCGTCGGCGAGAGCGAGTGAATGAATGTTCATTCATGCCCCCGAATATTATGGTCAAACCAAGCCAAGTCAAGCTGGTAGGAGTCTCGTATGTCACAGCAAGCCTTGCCTCAAACCAGTCACTATTCCGGTGATGATGTGAAAATCATCGATAAATCATCTGGATACAACGGCTTTTTCAAAGTGAACGTCTATCGCCTGCAACACAGGTTATTTGCCGGTGGCTGGAATGAGCCCATAGTCCGCGAGCTGTTCGAGCGGGGCCATGCGGCCGCGCTGCTGCCTTATGATCCCGTGCGCGACCAGATAGTGCTGGTGGAGCAGTTCCGCATCGGAGCCATCGAGACCAGCCCCACTCCCTGGCTGCTGGAGCTGGTGGCCGGCATCATAGATGAAGGGGAGACAGCAGAAGCCGTGGTGCGCCGCGAGGCGGTGGAAGAGGCGGGCATCGAGGTGGGTCGCTGCGAGCATGCCATCAGCTACCTGGTGAGCCCGGGTGGCAGCACAGAGCGTATCGAGGTCTATGTGGGGGAGGTGGATGCCAGCCAGGCGGCGGGGATCCACGGTCTGGCGGAAGAGGGTGAAGACATCCGGGTCCATGTGGTGAGCCGCGAGCAGGCCTACGCCTGGCTCAAGGAGGGGCGCATCGACAATGCCGCCTCCGTCATCGCCCTGCAATGGTTGGCCCTCAATCATGGCGAGCTGCAGGCCCGCTGGCTGGCGGGGCGCTGAGGTGGTGCTCGTGCACGTCAGGCGCCATGTGCCTCCTGTCTGCGAGGTCAATCGTCCATGGATCCTGATTGATGGAGTTGCGATATGCCATTAGTCCAGAGCCCGATGAAACGTTATGTGCCTGATCTGATGTCCTTGCAGCGCACCTGCGAGGTCAACTACATGGCCTTGATGAAGCTGCTGCCCCCCGGCGGTAGCGTGGGGGCGGTGCGCCGTTATCAGGTGGGCAACGGCCTGCAGTTCCAGCTCACCGTCAGCGAAGAGAGCCGCTTCACCAGTCAGGTGATCCTGGCCCAGCACAATCCCGAGTTGCCGAGCTACTTGCAGGCTCGTATAGAGATTCGTTTGTATCACGATGTGCGGATGGCGGAAGTGTGTGCGGCGCAACAGATTTCAATGTTGCAACCACGTTATGATTATCCCAATAAAAAAATGCACCACAGGGATGAAAAAGAGCAGGTAAATCTATTCTTGGCCGATTGGCTAAGATTTTGTCTCAAACATGGCACCAGCCTGATCAACATCCTCTAGTCGAACCCATAAAAAAGAAGCGTGATTTTGGAAACAGAGCTACCTCAGGCGCCGGACGGCAGTGTGCGCCTGTTACAGATTACCGATACCCATCTCTTCGCCAGTGCAGAGGGACGACTGCTGGCCGTGCGAACCGCAGAGAGCCTGGCTGCCGTGCTGGAGCAGGTGCAGGCCAACGCCCATCCGTTCGATCTGATCCTCGCCACCGGGGATCTGTCCCAGGATCACAGCCCGGAATCCTATCAGCGGTTCGCCTCCATGATGGCCCCGCTGGCGCGCCCCATCTACTGGTTGCCCGGCAACCACGATGACGGCCCCCTGATGACGGAGTACCTCCACGCCGCCGGGATCAGCGAAGCCAAGCAGCTGGTGGGAGACCACTGGCAGGTGATCCTGCTCGATACCCAGGTGCGCGGCAAACCCCATGGGGTGCTCGGGGATCACCAGCTGGCGGCGCTGGACAGCGCCTTGCGTCAGCATCCCGAGCGCCACGCCCTCATCGCCCTGCACCATCAGGCGGTACCGGTGGGTTGCGCCTGGCTGGATCAGCACAATCTCAAGAATGCCGATGATCTCTTCGCCGTGCTGGCCCGCCATCCCCAGCAGAAGACCATCTTGTTCGGCCATGTGCATCAGGAGTTTGACGAGGTGCACCAGGGGGTGAGGCTGATCGCCAGCCCCTCCACCTGCATCCAGTTCAAGCCGCTCTCCGACGGTTTCGCCCTGGACGAGTCCGGCCCGGGCTGGCGTTATCTCACCCTGCATCCGGATGGCCGCATTTCCAGCCAGGTGTGGCGGTTGCCGGTGGGGCAGTTCGTGCCCGACCCCAACGCCACCGGGTATTGAGGAGTCCGCCATCATGACCCCGGTTCTGCTCTATCTGCACGGTTTCAACTCATCGCCCGGCTCGGCCAAGGCGCAGCAGATGGCTGCCTGGGTGGCCGAGCACAGGCCCGACATCGAAGTGCTTATCCCGACCCAGCCCAATACCCCGGCGGCGGCCTGGGAAGCCATCGAAGCCGTCATTGCCGAGGCCAGGGCTCGCCATGATGGCCGCCTCAGGCTAGGTGCCGTGGGCAGCTCCCTCGGCGGCTTTATGGCGACCCGGGTGAGCGAGCTGCATGGCTGCCGCGCGGCGCTGATCAATCCGGCGGTGCGCCCCCATGAACTGCTCTGCGACTACCTGGGGCACCAGGTCAATCCCTATACCGACGAGCGCTACGAGCTGCTGCCGACCCACATGGACGAGCTGCGGGCGCTGGCGGTGCCGGTGAGCGCCCCCGAGCGGCTCTGGATCCTGCAACAGCAGGAGGATGAGGTGCTCGACTATCGCAAGGCATTGAGGGAATACGAGTTTGCCCGCCTCTCCCTGGAGTGCGGCGGCAACCACGCCTTCGTCGGCTTCGAGCGCTATCCTGCCCAGATAGTGCGCTTCCTCGGGCTCTAGCCGTGCAACCGCCGTTGGCCGCCTTTCTGGAACAGGTGCTGGCCACGGCCCAGGCCGGGCTCACCTACTCCCAAGATCCCTTCGATATCGCCCGCTTCGAGGCGCTGCGAAACGCGGCTGCCACGCTTATCGCCAGCCAGAGCGAGCTGGATCACGAGGCCATCGCCCACTGGATTGCTCTGGACAGCGGTTATCCCACCCCCAAGCTGGATGTGCGGGCGCTGATCCGGGATGACGCGGGCCGGCTGCTGCTGGTGCAGGAGCGCAGCGACGGACTCTGGACTCTGCCTGGGGGCTGGTGCGACATAGGCGACTCGCCAGCGGGCGCAGTGGTGCGCGAGGTTGTTGAAGAGACGGGCCTTGAGTGCCGCGCCGTGCAACTGCTGGCCCTGTTCGACAAGCTCAAACACCCCCATCCCCCGCAACTGCCCCATGCCCACAAGGCCTTCTTCCTGTGCGAGGTGACGGGGGGAGTGCTGCTCACCGAGACTGACGAGACCCTAGGCGCGGCCTATTTCCCCATCGACGCCCTGCCTCCGCTCTCCCGTCACCGGGTGGTGGAGTCCCAGCTGCGCTGCCTTCACGACCATGTGCGGCAGGGACGGCGTCATACCCTGTTTGACTGACAGAGGTGACGGCATGGTGTCATCTGCTTCTGTAGCCGCCGAAATGGCTGTGTTAACCTTGGTCAGCCTGCGCTCTGGCGGGCCATTCTCCTCCTCTTGCCAACCGGGAGCCTGCCCGTGACGACTGCTTCAGCGCTGCCGGATCTGATCCTGGGGGCCTCGCTCTACTTTCCCCCCCTGTTCAAGGCGGTGCTGCTCGGCCTGCTCGGCTGGTTGCCGGTGCACCACCTGCTGAGAGACTGGCTCTACGGCGGGGACGTCTGGCACCCTCTTCTGATGGATCTCTCCCTGTTTATCCTCGCCGTCAGTGGCGCACTCTGGATACTGCTACATGGCTAAATCTCCCCTGGCAACCCTCAAATACTTCTCCACCCTGCTGGTGTGCGCCCTGGCGCTGGTGTCGCTCTGGTGGTTGTGGAACTACTACATGCAGGGCCCCTGGACCCGGGATGGCAAAGTGCGGGCCGAGCTGGTCAGCATCACCCCCGAGGTGTCGGGCAAGATAGTCAGCATCTGGATC
This sequence comes from Aeromonas sp. R4-3, assembly GCF_040908275.1. NCBI lineage: Bacteria > Pseudomonadati > Pseudomonadota > Gammaproteobacteria > Aeromonadales > Aeromonadaceae > Aeromonas > Aeromonas sp. R4-3. The sequence continues at coordinate 48,058 of NZ_JBFODK010000020.1, read as the reverse complement.
AAGGACAACCAGCTGGTGAAGAAGGGGGAGACCCTGTTCAGCCTGGATCCCGTGCCCTACCGGATTGCCCTGGACAACGCCAACGCGGCGCTGGCCAAGGCGAAATCGGATCTCGACAAGGCGGAGCACGAGGCCAGGCGTCGCCAGGGACTGTCCCGCACCGTCATCTCCGCCGAGGCGGTCGACGAGTCCAGGCTCAATGCCCAGGCGATGAAGGCGGCCTATCAGGTGGCCCAGGCCAATCTGGAGCAGGCCAGATGGTCGCTCGCGCGAACCGAGGTACACGCCGCCAGCGACGGTTACATCACCAACCTGCAGGCCAGGGTCGGCAACTACGCCAGCGCCGGGGTGCCCCTGGTGGCTTTGGTCGATATCCACTCCTTCTACGTGCAGGGCTATTTCGAAGAGACCAAGCTCAGGCACATAGCGCCGGGCAAGCCGGCGCGCATGGTGCTCTACAGCGGGGAGCAGGCGCTCAAGGGGGAGGTGGAGAGCATAGGGCGCGCCATTCACGATCAGAGCCTGGAGGGGAGCCAGGGGCTGCTGCTCGACGTCAAGCCTAACGTGCCCTGGGTGCGGCTGGCCCAGCGGGTGCCGGTGCGGATCCGTCTGCTGGATGTGCCGCCCGAGCTTGCCCTGATCGCGGGCACCACCTGCACCATCACCATAGGGGAATAGGGTGGCAGGCCGGGGACGCTGGCGCCAGACACCCTGGGGTCAGGCCAATGAGGGCCAGTGGCGCTATGCCCTGCGCAACAGCCTGGCCATGTGCCTGTCGCTCTGGCTGGCCTTCGTGCTGCAACTGGATGCCCCCTACTGGGCCATGACCTCGGCCGCCGTGGTAAGCTTTCCCACCGTCGGCGGCGTCATCAGCAAGAGCCTGGGGCGGGTAGTGGGCAGCCTCATCGGCGCCATGGCGGCCGTGATGATCACCGGTCTTGGCATCAGCGATCCCTGGCTGTTCAGCTTCCTTATCGCGCTCTGGCTCGGCCTTTGCACCTACATCTCCAACCACTATCAGAACAACGTCTCCTACGCCTTTGCCCTGGCGGGCTACACTGCGGCCATCATCGCCTTCTCCTGCGTCAACGTGACCGAGACAGAGCACATCTTCGACATCGCCCAGGCCAGGGTGAGCGAGGTGATAGTGGGCATCCTCTGCGGCGGTCTGATGATGATGATTCTGCCGAGCCTCTCGGATGGAGAGACACTGCTGGCGTCCCTTGGCAAGAGTCAGGCCCGGCTGCGGGAGCACGCCCAGTTGCTCTGGCTGGGGGAGGCGGGGGCCGATGTGCGCGGTGCCCACGAGGGAATCATCGGCCAGATCCTCACCATGAACGTGCTGCGCATTCAGGCGGTGTGGAGTCACCACCGGCTGCGCCGCCACAATCGGCTGCTCAACTTCCTGCTGCACCGCCAGCTGCGGATGGTCAGCCTGATCTCCGGGGTGCGCCGCATGCTGCAACACTGGCCGCAGCCGCCGGACGGACTGACCCCCCTGCTGACCTCGGTGATCCGCGCGCTGGGCGAGCCCGATTGCGACAAATACCGCATCGCCCGCCTGCTGGCTCCCTTCGTGGCCGAGTCGGGCAGCGATTTTCGCCGCCGCACCTTCTGGCTGCGCCTGCGCCATTTCTGCTGGAGCTATCTGGAGTGCCAGCGCTGGCTCGGCCGGCTGGCGCCCTATGACGGCCAGGAGTGGCCCACGCCGCCGCGCCACAGCTCGCTCACCCGTTACAACGACAGCGTCGAGGCGGCCTACAACGGCGGTCGCACCTTCCTCTGCGTGCTGCTGGGCTGCGCCTTCTGGATCAACACCCAGTGGGAGTCGGGCGCCTCGGCCCTGACCCTGCTGTCCATCTGCTGCGTGCTCTATTCGGCCACCCCGGCGCCGACCAAGGGAACCCAGACCATGCTGCAGGCCATCCTGCTGCTGAGCCTGGTCTGCTTCGCGGTCAAGTTCGGCCTGATGATCCGCATCGACGACTTCTGGCTGTTCTGCGCCCTGCTGTTCCCGGCGCTCATCACCATGCAGCTGATCAAGTTGCAGCGCCCCTCGTCGTCGGCGCTCTGGGGCCAGCTCATAGTGCTGCTCGGCTCCTTCCTCGCCATCACCAACCCGCCGAGCTACGACTATCAAGCCTTCGTCAACGACAGCATCGGCAAGGTGCTGGGGGTCATGGTGGCGGGACTGGCGTTCCAGATCCTCAGGCCCAGCTCGGACAGGCGCAAGAGCCGCCGCCTCATCCGCTCCCTGCGTCGCCACTTCATCGATCAGCTGGCCGCCAGGCCCCGGCAGAGCGAGAGCCAGTTTGAATCCCTCATCTATCACTGCATCAGCCAGCTCGGTCAGGGGCAGGATCAGAGCGCCCGGCTCTGGGTGCTGCGCTGGGGCGTGGTGCTGCTCAACTGCAGCCACATCGTCTGGCAGTTGCGCCAGTGGCGGGGCAGGGAGCCGGCACTCTATCTGGTGCGGGACGCCTGCGTGCGCTGTCTGGAGGGGATCCTCACCGAGCAGGGGGTGCAACATGGCTCCCTCCATCAGACCCTGGCCGAGCTGGATCGCATCAGCCTCGGCCTGGCCGATCACCCCGAACCCTCGGCCCGAGAGCTTGCGGGCCTGGTGTGGCGACTCCATTGCTCCCTATCCCCCCTGTTGCAGGCGCCGCCCTCGGCCCTGGCGCCCGCCTGATCCCTCTCGTCCTTGTTGCAGGCGCAACCCATGGCCCTGGCGCCCGCCTGATCCCTCTCGTCCTTGTTGCAGGCGCAGCCTTCGGCCCTGGCGCCCGCCTGATCCCTCTCGTCCTTGTTGCAGGTGCAGCCCATGGCCCTGGCACCGTCTGCTCCCTCTTGCCCTTGTGGCAGGCGCAGCCCATGGCCCTGGCGCCCGCCTGATCCCGCGGGGCCATAGCCTCTCTGGATCACCCTTTGCCACCGCCCTATTTGTCCAAGACCCTCCCAGCGAGTAAGATTCCCTCCAAACGTCAATTCGCAAGGCCCTCCATGTCCACTCAATACAATGCGGATGCCATTGAGGTCCTCAATGGCCTCGAACCGGTGCGTCGCCGCCCCGGCATGTACACAGACACCACCAGGCCCAATCACCTCGGCCAGGAGGTCATCGACAACAGCGTCGATGAGGCGCTGGCGGGCCATGCCCGCACCCTGGAGGTGACCCTGTATGAAGATCAGTCCCTCGAGGTTGTCGATGACGGCCGTGGCATGCCGGTCGACATTCACCCGGAAGAGGGCGTTTCCGGTGTGGAGCTGATCCTCTGCAAGCTGCACGCGGGGGGCAAGTTCTCCAACAAGAACTACCAGTTCTCCGGCGGTCTGCACGGGGTGGGCATCTCTGTGGTGAATGCCCTTTCCGATCGGGTCGAGGTGACGGTGCGTCGCGACGGTCAGGTCTATGACATCGCCTTCGAACGTGGCGAGAAAGTGCAGGAGCTCACCATCACAGGCACCTGCGGGCGCCGCAACACAGGCACCCGGGTGCGCTTCTGGCCAGAGGCTCGCTATTTCGACTCGCCGCGCTTCTCGGTCTCCAAGCTCGAGCATCTGCTCAAGGCCAAGGCCGTGCTCTGCCCCGGCCTCACCATCAAGTTCCTCGACAAGAACACCGGCATCAAGCTGGAGTGGTGCTACGAAGATGGCCTCAAGGATTACCTCGTTGATGCGGTCAAACAGTTCACCTGCCTGCCGGAGCAGCCCTTCGTCGGCGCCTTCAGCACCGAGCAGTCTGCGGTGGACTGGGCCCTGTGCTGGTTGCCGGAGGGGGGCGAGTGCCTCGCCGAATCCTATGTGAACCTGATCCCCACGGCGCTCGGCGGCACCCACGTCAATGGCCTGCGTCAGGGCCTGCTCGACGCCATGCGCGAGTTCTGCGAGTTCCGCAACCTGTTGCCGCGCGGGGTCAAGCTCACGCCGGAAGACATCTGGGATCGCTGCGCCTACATCCTCTCGGTCAAGATGCAGGATCCCCAGTTCGCCGGTCAGACCAAGGAGCGGCTGTCGTCCCGCCAGAGCTCGGCCTTCGTGTCCGGGGTGGTGAAGGATGCCTTCAGCCTCTACCTGAACAGCAACACCGAGCTGGCGGAGCAGATCGCCGAGATCTGCATCAGCAGCGCCCAGCGCCGGATGCGCGCCGCCAAGACTGTGGTGCGCAAGAAGATAACCCAAGGCCCGGCCCTGCCCGGCAAACTCACCGACTGCAACTGCGCCGACCCCATGCAGGGGGAACTCTTCCTGGTGGAGGGTGACTCCGCGGGCGGCAGTGCCAAGCAGGCGCGGGACCGTGAATTCCAGGCCATCATGCCCCTGCGCGGCAAGATCCTGAACACCTGGGAGGTGGAGGCCGGTCAGGTGCTCGCCTCCCAGGAAGTGCACGACATCTCTGTGGCCATAGGCCTGGATCCCGATTCCGAGGATCTCTCCGGCCTGCGCTACGGCAAGGTGTGCATACTGGCGGATGCGGACTCGGACGGTCTGCATATCGCCACCCTGCTCTGCGCACTCTTTGTTAAGCATTTCAGAACCCTGGTCAACAAGGGCCACGTCTATGTGGCCATGCCGCCGCTCTACCGGATCGACATCGGCAAGGAGGTCTTCTATGCCCTCGACGAGGACGAGAAGAACGGCGTGCTGCAACGGGTCGAGGCCGAGAAGAAGAAGGGCAAGGTGATGGTGACCCGATTCAAGGGGCTGGGTGAGATGAACCCGAAACAGCTGCGGGAAACCACCATGGATCCCAACACCCGCCGGCTGGTGCAGCTCACTATGGGCGAGCTGGAGGAGGGGGACGAGACCCTGCAGCTGATGGACATGCTGCTGGCCAAGAAGCGTGCCCCGGATCGCCGCGAGTGGCTTGAGGAGAAGGGCAACCTTGCGATCATCTAAGCCAATGGCCTCTGTCATCAGCCGACCCGACTTTCAGGTGCGCCGCCCAGTGGCGCACCCTAGCAAGAGAACAACCTTATGAGTGATGCTATCGAGCTCAGTCTGGACGGGGTCGAGCGCCAGCCCATGCGCGCCTTCACCGAACAGGCTTACTTGAACTACTCCATGTACGTCATCATGGATCGGGCTTTGCCCCATATCGGCGATGGCCTCAAGCCCGTGCAGCGGCGCATCATCTACGCCATGAGCGAGCTGGGGCTCTCCGCGCTCTCCAAGCACAAGAAGTCGGCCCGTACCGTGGGTGACGTGCTGGGTAAGTACCATCCCCACGGCGACAGCGCCTGTTATGAAGCCATGGTGCTGATGGCCCAGCCCTTCTCCTACCGCTACCCGCTGGTGGACGGTCAGGGCAACTGGGGTGCGCCGGACGATCCCAAATCCTTCGCCGCCATGCGTTACACCGAGGCGCGGCTGTCGCGCTTCTCCGAGCTGCTGCTCTCCGAGCTCGGCCAGGGCACCGTGGAGTGGACGCCGAACTTCGACGGCACCATGAAGGAACCCGTGGTGCTGCCCGCCCGCCTGCCTCACATACTGCTCAACGGGGTGACCGGCATAGCGGTGGGGATGGCGACCGACATTCCGCCCCACAACGCGCGGGAAGTGGCTCTTGCCTGTGCCGAGCTGCTGGACAACCCCAATGCGGGGCTGGATGTGCTGATGACGCATATTCAGGGGCCGGACTACCCGACCAATGCCGAGATCATCACCCCGCGCGATGACATCCGCAAAATCTACGAGACCGGCAAGGGCTCCATCAAGCAGCGGGCGGTGTGGAGCGAGGAGGATGGCGACATCGTCATCACGGCGCTGCCCCATCAGGCCTCAGGCGCCAAGATCATGGAGCAGATCGCCGCCCAGATGGTGGCCAAGAAGCTGCCCATGGTCACCGACCTGAGGGACGAGTCGGATCACGAGAACCCGACCCGTCTGGTGATCATCCCCCGCTCCAACCGGGTGGACGTGGAGGGGCTGATGGCCCACCTGTTCGCCACCACGGATCTGGAGAAGAACTATCGCGTCAACCTCAACATCCTGGGGCTGGACAACAGACCCCAGGTGAAGACCCTCAAGATGATCCTCTCCGAGTGGATCGTCTTCCGTCGCGAGACCGTGCGTCGCCGTCTGCAATATCGTCTCGACAAGGTGCTGGCGCGCCTGCACATCCTCGAAGGCTTGCTGGTCGCCTACCTCAACATCGACGAGGTGATCGAGATCATCCGCACCGAGGATGAGCCGGGCAAGGTGATGGTGGAGCGCTTCAACATCAGCGAGACCCAGGCCGAGGCCATCCTCGAGCTCAAACTGCGCCATCTGGCCAAGCTCGAAGAGTTCAAGCTGCGCGCCGAGCAAGAAGAGCTGGCCGAGGAGCGCGACAAGCTCGAACTGATCCTGGGCTCCGAGCGTCGCCTCAACACCCTGCTCAAGAAAGAGCTGCTGGCGGATGCCGAGAAGTACGGCGACGATCGCCGCACCCCGCTGGTGGAGCGCGCCACAGCCGTGGCCCTGACCGAGAAGGAACTGACCCCGAGCGAGCCGGTGACCGTCATTCTGTCCGACAAGGGCTGGGTACGGGCTGCCAAGGGCCACGACGTAGACGTGGCCGGCCTCTCCTACAAGGCGGGGGATGGCTATCTGGCCCACGCCTGCGGGCGCAGCAACCAGCAGGCAGTCTTCCTCTCCAGCCTGGGCCGCACCTATTCCCTGGAGGCGCACACCCTGCCTTCCGCCCGCAGTCAGGGGGAGCCGCTCACCGGCCGCTTTGCCCTGGGGGCGGGGGAAGAGGTACGCCATCTGGTGATGGGCAATGAGGGCGAGCCTTATCTCATCGCCAGCGACGCCGGTTACGGCTTCGTCTGCAAATATGACGACCTGATTGGCAAGAACAAGAACGGCAAGGCGCTGCTGACGGTGCCGGAAGGGGGCCTGGTGATGGCACCCCAGAAGATTGGCTCGCCAGAGACCGATCTCTGCATGGCCATCTCCAACGAGGGGCGCATGTTGCTGTTCCCGCTCAGCACCCTGCCGGTGCTCGGCAAGGGCAAGGGCAACAAGCTGATCAGCATCCCATCCGCTCGCGTCAAGGCGCGGGAGGAGTTTATGGTGATGGCCGCCATCATACCGCAGGGGCAATATGTCACCCTGTTTGCCGGCAAGCGCAAGCTGACCCTCAAACCCTCTGATCTCGACTACTACCGTGGCGAGCGCGGCCGCCGTGGCGCCAAGCTGCCCCGTGGTTTGCAGCGGGTCGATCGCATCGAGATTGAACCCGCCGCTGGTGCAGAGCCGGTCGCCGAGGAAAATCAGGAAGGGTAAGGGAAAAGGGCGTGAAATATTCGCGCCTTTTTAAATTAATATGCCAATGAATTTGACGTTATGTTAACAGTGTTTTTCGGGAGATTGGGATGTTTGATTTTACAGGGGAACAGAAGATAATAGACTCAGGGGTGAGAAACATTTACACGCCTTATCAACCAATTACAACTAACAGTCTATTTTTTGGTCGAAAAAAAGAAATTGGTAATATAGTCCAACAACTCAATACACCAGGGCAGCACTCAGTTCTTTTTGGTGATCGAGGTGTTGGGAAAAGCTCTTTGGCTAATATTGTTTGTGATGTGCTTTCTCGAATGATGAGTCGTGAACTACTAAAAAAGAGATGCGATAGTCACGATAAGTTTGAAACTATTGTGGAATCACTCTTACAAAAAGTCGGATGTGACCTCTTTGTTGATAAAATAGAATTTCAAAAAGAGGAGGGCGGAAATGCCACAGTAAAAATTCCGTGTGCTTCTGCGGGTATACAAAGTAAAACTGTAGATAAGACAGTATCTAATGGAGCTAAAGGACGAGCGATATCACCAAGTTGGGTTGCGGAGAAAATTAAAGGTCTATCAGTCATTTTCTTACTTGATGAGATCGATGTAATTGATGAGGAGGAAAAATGGAAGATAGCAGAATTAGTAAAGCAACTAAGTGATGAAGGTTCTCAGTTAAAATTTTTAATAGTAGGTATCGCTGAAACCGCTACAGAATTAACACATGGTCATCCATCAGTTCAGCGATGTTTAAAAGAAACAAGATTACCGAAAATGTCCGCATCAGAGATTGACGAAATAATTTTATCGGGAGCAGATAAAATAGGTTTAGAGTTTACGCCAAAAGCTATCGCGCGGATTAGAAGTATTAGCTCTGGTTATGCGCATTTTACGCATCTATTGGCGCTTAAATCAGCAGAGGTCGCTATTACTAATGATAGAAAAAAGATCGATGTGCCCCATATAAAAGATGCTACAGATGATGCTATGGGTGATGCAGAAGGTACACTGAGAACAAAGTATAATGAGGTTGTACGCTCATCAAACACTAAAGAATTTGTAAATATATTGATTTCTGCCAGCATGATAAATAAAGATGAGTTCACTGCGTCTGAATTACGACATGCTTATATGAAAATATATGGACAAGAAAAAAATCAAGGCTGGTTTAATAATTTTTTGAAAAAAATTGTCTCAGATGATAAAGAGACGATTTTGAAGAGGCTAGCGAAGGGGGTGTATAAATTTTATGACCCACGAATGCCGAGTTTTATCAAACTGGCCAATTTGGCCGTGATTCCAGATAGTGAATTTTTAGACGATTAAATTTTTCATTGGAAGGGCATCGGGCCGCAGGTTTGATTAGCGCAGCGTAATCAGACGTTCGTGAAGATCGGCGGCCACTGTCCTGCTGGCAACCCTCCCTTTCCTCCCTCTTTGCCTATTGCCACAGGTCAAGGATATGGCCGATTAGGCCCCGCAAGTCGCCTCTGCTCGCTAACCTTGAAGGGAACAGCACAGTGCCAGGAGGCCAGACATGGAAACGGAGCAAGCCATAGGGCTTATCGAGGCCCACGGGGCCTTTCACGGGGATCACTACAGCTTCAACAGCGACGAGTTCGTGCAGTGGTGTCAGCAGGATGCCCACCAGACCCTCAGCCTGGAGCAGGCCAATCACGAGCTTGCGCCCTTCTGCATCCGGGTCGGCTATGCAGAGCCGAGCAGGTCGTGGCGTTACTATCTCACCTGATGCCCATCCGATGCAGGCAAAGGCGAGGCAAGGGCCTCGCCTTTTCTATGGGCAATGGAAAAAGGAGCCAGCAAGGCTCCTTTCCTGTGATCATGCCCCGGCCTGTTGTTGGTCTTATATGCCGGCCTGGCCACCACGCAGCAGCACCATGACGGTAAACAGCAGCCAGTCATTGATGATGTGTGCGCCGGTCGATACCCAGATATTTTTGGTGATGATGTAGCCACTGAGCAGCACTATGCGGGCCGTGCCGATCACCAGAAAACATTGCAGAAAATTCCAGTCATAAGTGGGCAGGTGCATGGCCCCGAAGATAAGGGCGGTGCAGAGCCAGGCGGTGAGCAGCGCTCGTTTGCGGCTCAGGCTGAGCTTGGTGTGACAAAACCAGAGGATGGCCAGAAAAGGCAGTATGGAGACCACCTCCTCGCCAAAGAGCTGGGGCGCCGTTTTTATATAAAAGAGGATGCGCGCCGTATTGGAGGCCTCCGCCAGCATGGCGTTGACCGGGTTTTCACTCATCTTGAACAGGTGCTGCAGTACCAAGGCAACGGCGACCGAGACCAGGATGTTGACGCCGGCAATCGCCAGCATCAAGAGGACATCCCGCCCCGTCGGCGTTCGAAACAGCGATCGCCATGCCTTCCCCGCCACCATGGCGAGCACGGCCAGGGGGATGAGAGGAAACAGGATGGCGGGGACAAAGCCGCCCACCGTGGTTTTATAAAACCCTATGTGCGCCGTCAGCACGGTAAAACCCAGCACCACTCCCAGCAGGATCAGCACCCAGCTGCGGCCAGACAAGGCATTTGGGGACTGGCGATAGAAGGGGAAGTCCCCGGCACTGTTGCGCTCGAAGCCATAGCAATCACCGTCATTCAATTCCGGCCTTGCTGCTGATTGGTGCTCACCCATGCTGACCCCCGATAGTTCATTCAGTTGGCATGGAGACAACCCTACACCAAGTGGAGCGGCTGAGTGGCCACGTCAGCCTCTTTATTTAACGATCGACCATCAAGCTGTTATTGCGGAGCACCTGCCTTCCTGGCAGCTACTATGCTGCGGACACCCAATCTTTTCCCCCTCTTTGCCTGTGGCGACGGGAGCAGCGCCATGGCCGATGAGGCTGCGTCGCTCAACCCTGCTCGCTAAACCCGCTGGGTATAGTGATCAAAGGCGACAACCTTTTGATATCCCTCCGATTCGTAGAGGGCTTTTGCGGGCAGATTGGATACGGCTGTGGCCAGTTTGACCGTCAGTGCGTCCGTCTCCCTGGCAAAGGTCGCCACCTGTTTTAGCAAGGCTCTCGCGACTCCTTGCTGGCGGGCCGATGCTGCGACAAACAGATCGTTGAGATACCACATCCGCTTCATCGCAACGGATGAGAAGGCGGGATAAAGCTGAGCAAAGCCAATGGCTTCACCCGTCTCACTGCGAGCCAGAAAGATAACAGACTCACTTTTGGCAAGACGTTCGGCAATGAAGGCGGCTGCGGCCATGGGCGCCGGTTCTTGTCCATAAAATTGGCGATAGGCATCAAACAAGAGGGTGAGATCGTCGATATCAACGGAGGTTGCCTGGTGAATATGCATCTAATGTCCTTATCAGTGCTCAAGAGCCGGCAGGGCGCAATAAACAAGGTGAATCGCACCGCCGAAGTATTAATTATTGAAATTCCAGGCGATGGGTAGCTCAAGGTCGAAGACAAGCTCGTTCCCTTCCAGGCGAAAAGGCACGCTGGTCTGGTGCTGGTCATATTCGTTGATGATGAGGCAGCTCTCGGCGAAGTTGGACTCGTAGTTGAGCTGGGCCGTGCCCGTGGCGTCTGCGGCGTCGAGCGCTATGCCAAGCACCCGCAGCGGGTTCTGCTGGCTCAGGTTGACTCTGGTGTCCCCCACGTCCACCAGCCGCTCCAGCAGGGGGAAGAAGTCCTGCTTGTGGTGCTCTATTGCCCCGGCTATGGCCTGCTCCAACTCGGCCTGAGTGGCAAAGGGGCCCGCCAGCTTATATCGGGTCTGGATCCGCTCCTGGGTCATCTTGGTCTCCTTCTCGCTAGTGCCCGATCCGGGCCTGTCGGTCACACCTTATCAGATGCGGGTGCAAAGCATCAGGCGGGGATGCGGCCGCTGCGCACCAGCGCCCGGCGGATGTTCTTGCACATCTTGCCGAAGCGGTTGAGCTCGTCGAAGCTGGGCGCAATGCCGCGCTGGATCTGATATTGCCAGTAGCAGAGATCCGTATCCACCAGCTCCATCAGCTTCTTGGGGCAGCCGATGCAGCTGTTGTCGGGCCCGCATTTGAAGGTATCTGGCTGATAGAGCGGGAATTCTTGCTTCACGGCATCGATGATCTGCTGCATGGCGGTGATCCTGTCGGGCTTTCTGCTCACGGCGCTCCCCTGCGGTCGGTATGAGGGGGCCATTATATCCCCGACAAAATGTGGGCCAATGACGCTGAGGAGGTAGTTGGCGCCACCCGGCCGGCATTGGGGGTCATGAGTTCAGGCAGAACAGCGCCCGACGGATCGGGCGCTGGATGAGAAGGGAGGGGGAGACCTATTTCTTGATCTCGTGGCCGATGACGCCACCGACGACGGCACCACCTATGGTGCCGGCCGCGCTGCCTCCGGTCAGTACGGCGCCGCCGACGGCACCTATGCCGGCACCCACGGCGGTACTCTTGCCCTGTTGCGACATGCCGGAGCAGGCTGCCAGCCCAATCAGCAGGGCCATTGCCACCGCCCCTCGTGTCAAACCATGGAGCTTGTTCATGGGGTTACCTCTTGATGTTGTGCAATGCGCCTGGGGTATGCGGCAAGCCATCCCGGTGGGGTTGCCGATCCCGACCCGGACCCCGACGCATCAGCCCGGATAGTGGTTGGTTCAGGGGACGCCAGGGCGCAGGGGATGACGCGCCAGGGGGCCGTATATCGGTCGGCGCGACCTGCGCCTGTTCGTGATGGGGCCATCTTCCCTCACCCCGGCAGGGGCGTCTGTACGCTAGCGCTTATAGGGACACTTTTTATTGGCGGCGCCTGTTTGTGGGAGCGCAGAGATGACAACGCCCGGCGAGCCGGGCGTTGGGGGACAAGTTCTCAAGGCAGACAAGCGCCCTAGAAGTCGTGGTAGAGGGGCCAACCGAGCAGGGGGTGCCTGAGGCCGGCGCGCATCTCGAAGTTGTCGAGCTTCTCCGGCGAGGCGTTCTCCCTTTGCTGCTGCTGGTACTGGCGCACAAACCCCAGGGTGTGCAGCAGGTTGGGCACGAAGCCCGGGCTCAGCTCCTGGCGCAGGGATGCGGCCATGTCGGCGGGCAGCTCGGCGAGCATGAGGGCAAGCTGGGTGGTCAGATGCGCGGTGTCGTACCAGGCCTCGTCGAGCTCAATCTCCCGCGCCAGCCGGCGCTTGAGATCCTGTTTCACCTTGAGGGGGGCGGCGCCGCTGCCCTTGCCACAGAGGATGCGGTAGAGCAGGGCCTCGGCCAGCTTGTCTTCCATGGTGGGGTGATCGCTCTCGCAGGCGAAGAAGTGCTGATCGATGAGCCCCATCAGGCGGACCTTGTTGTGCTCGGTCAGTGCCTTCTCGTACTCCTGCCACCCTTGCCACTCCTCCACATCGGGAGGGCTGGAGATCTTGTCCAGCAGCCTGGCATCCACGTCCCCATAGAGGCTGTTGCCGGTCTGCCTGGGGCTGACGGAGATCAGCATGGACCAGCCCTTCTGGAACGGCTTGATGGGGCCTTCCGGCGCCTGCAGCAGGGCCAGGGCCCGGGCCGTGTCGCGCCCGGAGAGCTCCTGCAATCCCAAGCTCACCACGCCGATGACGTCGTGGGCGGCCTGCTCCAGCAGGTGCATCTTGTACTTGTTGTAGTACTTGTCGGCGAATTTCAGGCTCATCAGCACCGCCTTGCCCTTGATGGCGGCAAGTTGCTGGGCGCTCAGGAGTTCACGCTCGGCGCCAAAGCGCAGCACCTGGGTGAGGAAGGGGCCTTCGTTGGCCTCGCGGATGACTAGTTGCATAGGGCTCTCCTCAATCCAGGAAGCTGAACATGTCGTCCACTTCGTCGTACTCGTCGCTGACCTGGTTCTTCTCCTTGGCCTGCATCACCAGCTCGTTGGCGAACTTGTTGATGATCCCCTCCCAGGTGGCGTTCTCACTGCGCAGCAGCGACTTGATGGCTTTCTCCACCTCGGGAGCCTGCTCGCGGATCAGCATCAAGAGGCTTCTCGGATCATCCAGCGGGTAGTCGTGGGCATCCTCGCTCTGCTGGCGCTCGCTGTAGGCGAGGGACTCCTCGAGATCTTCCTCTTCGGCGTGCAGGCCATCGCTATAGCCCTCTTCATCCTCGTAGCGATCGCCACGATAGAACTCGATGAAGGGGATGGCGAGGTAGAAGAGACCGGCGGGATCCTCGGCGATGCACTCCAGGATCTCGCGCTGTTTGGCCTCGCTGTCCTGGGTGCGGATCAGGTAGTTGAGGAAGTCGAAGGTGTGCTGTTGCAGCTCCTCGGCATTGTTCTTGATGGCCTCCTCCCAGTAGAGAGGCTGCTGGCAGACGATGTCGCGGATCCGCTCCGGGGTCATCAGCTCGGAGATGATGGACGGGAAGGAGATGTCGTGCTGGCCGTTGATCTGGGTCAGGGTGACGATATCAATTTTTTCAATGACTTCGGCCAGTTGCTCGTCGGACATCGTCTTGGCGATCAGCTCGAACTTTTCGCTGGCCTGTTTGGGCTCGACCACGGCCAGCTCTTTGATCTCGATGGCGGTAATTTCTATCAGACTGTTCATGCTTTGCCTCAAATTAGAAACGCACTTCGTCGTACATGTCCTGATCGTCTTCTTCGCCATCACCGCCATGATAGTCGGCGTCGGCATCTTCCCCGTCGTCATCTTCGTCGTCGCGCAACTCGTAGTCGTCATCGGCACGACGGCCACCGCGGGGCAGGGGGTTGTCCAGCAGGTAGAGCACGGCGCAGGCTTCGATCAGCTGATCTTCGCTCTGGGCTCGTACCGCCTTGACCAGCGGCAGATCGGCGTTGTTGAAGGCCACCGACACCTTGAACTCGTCCCATGAGGGTTGTACGCCGTCGGCGAGCCACCTGGCCCACTGCGGCTTCGCCTTGGGCGGGAACTGCACCCGGCCATAGAGGGCCAGCGGCAGGTATTCGGGCATGAACTCCAGCATGCTGATGTCGGCCAGCAGCAAGGCCTTCATCTTGCCGGTGAACTGCTCGAGTGCCTTGGGCTGATCCTGATCCCGGTAGGATTCGATGTTCTCGCTGGCATCACTTTGCAGCGCCTTGAGTCGAGCCTGGTCCCATTTTTTTTGCATAGCGCCCTCAGGGGTAGAATTGGTCCCACATCTCCTGCATGGCAGCAGCGGGATCGGTCACGATGACGTTGTTGAAATCTTTGATAAAAGCGGCTCTCGCCTTGGGATCGGAAAGCACCTCGTATGCCTTCTTCACCTGATGCAGCTTGAGGGCTGCCTGCTCTCGCTCTTCATCCGTCGCCCCGAGCAGCTTGTCGGGGTGGTACTGGTTAGACAGCCGTCGATAGGCTTTCTTGATGTCGTTTTCGCTGGCGTTGGACTTGACGCCCAGCACCCGAAAGTAGTTGTTCATGGCAGATCCTGCATCACTGGCATCATCAGAGTCACAATGCTGGCGCCTGATGGGGCTTGGGGAACCAGGCACGGTAAAAACCCGTCATTTTAACGGAAACCACCGGCCACCGCCATGAATAGGACGCGATATGGCAGCGACCCGGGGCGAACGGGGAGCCCGGTCGTCATTAAGCGGCTTGCCAGCCCGTCTGGCGTGGGGCCCCTGCATGGGGACTACACTGACAGAGGGTATCCGTGACGGGCGACAGTGCGCCCATGCCGGTACCAAATCGCCGGACGTGCATGTGACAAGGGACCTGCCCTGGCGATCCTCATCAGGCCTCGACAAGATCGCGGCCACCAAAAGGAATTAACCGCCATGTTCAAACTTTATCTTCTGCCTCTGGTGCTGCTGGGCGGCCTCGCCATCGCCGCCGATGAGAGCCTCGATGAGCCGCTGGTGCTGCTCAAGGGGGATGTCACCAAGGCCCAGTTTATGGAGAGAGCCGAGCAGCGCTTCGCCCGGCAAGACAGCAACGGTGATGGCACCCTGTCGGTTGCCGAGAAAGAGGTCGCCATGGCCAAAATGCAAGAGGCGATGAAGCAATCGGGCAAGGCCATGCCGGGCAAGATGGGCAACATGAGGCCGATGCAGGATACGACCAAGGCGCAGTTCATCCAGCGCCATGAGAGCCTCTTCACCCGTCTGGACAAGAACGCTGACGGCGTGATCGACGAGGCCGAGCGGGCCAGCGTCAAGGCCCGGATCGGGCAGGGGGCCATGTCACCGGCGCAATAGGGGGCGAGTCAGCAAGTTCGGCCTTCAGATAAAAAAAGAGCCCGGTAGTCATACCGGGCTCTGCTCATTGTGAGGGGGCTCAAGCCAGCCAGCTGGCCCACAGCAGCCGCAGCTGCAAGCCCCAGCGACTGCTCCAGCCCGTGGTGCTGCTCACCACCTTGCCCTCCTTGATGATGAGGAAGCTGGGGGTGACGCTCACCTGCCAGCGGGCGGCGAGCGCCCCCTGCTCATCGTTGTGGGTGGGGAAGGTCAGCCCCTTCCTGGCCATGCCCTGTTGCAACCTGGCGTCGTCGCCGGAGCGCAGCGCCACCGTCAGCAGGTTACCGCCCTCTTGCCAGAGCTGCTCCACCGTCGGGGTAGTGAAGCGGCAGACGGCGCACCAGCTGGCCCAGTAGTAGACCAGCAGCGGCCTGTCCCGGCTCATGGCCTGCAGGTCGGCCTGGGTGCCATCTTGCAGGGTCAGCACAGGCAGCGGGCTCCCCTCCGGCAGCGCCGGGCTACGCCACAGATCCATCAGGGTCGTGATGACCAGGGCAAACAGCAGCAGCCAGAGCGCCTCCTTGCCCCAGCGTCGCCAGCGGGGTCTGGGGGTGACTGTCTCGGTCATTGGTTACCCCAGTTTCGCCAGTTCAGTTTTCACGAGCTGCTCGAGCTGTTCATAGGGAAGCGCGCCCGGCACCAGCTGGTTGCCGATAAGCGTCGCCGGTGTGCCCTGCACCCCAAGCAGGGTGCCGATGCGCAGGCTATTGCGCAGCTCCTCTGTGGCCTTGCCCTCAGGCTTGAGCGCCACATTGCCGGTGGCCGCCAGCGCCTTGTTGATGTCCGCCTCGGTCAGCATGCCCTGCTTGCTCATCAGCTTGTCGTGCAGGGCGAGGAAGCGGGCCGGATCCTGCTGCCACAGGGTCAGGCTGTACTGGGCCGCCTTGGCGGAGGTCTGTCCCTTGAACGGCAGCAGCTTGATCACCAGCCCCAGATCGTTCGGATAGGCCTTGAGCAGCTTGGCTACCGCTGGATCGAACTGCTTGCAGTAGGGGCAGTTGTAGTCGGTGAAGAGCACCAGGGTCAGCTTGGGGTTCTTGGCCCCCAGGCGCGGGCTGGTGGCGCTGTTGAACAGCACATCTTTGTTGCCCTTGATGAAGTCGCCGAGCTGGGCCGCCTGAGCGGCGGCGTTCTGTTTCTCCCAGGATTCGGCCGCCTCATCCAGGATCTTCGGATTCTGGACCAGGGTCTCGCGGATGAGCTCCTTGATGCGGGCCTCCTGCTCCGGGGTGAAGGGGGCGGCGTGCAGGGACGGGGTCAAGAGTGTGCCCAGCAGGGTCAGGGCGAGCAGGGTCGGTTTCATTTGGTTTCTCCTTGAGAGGGGGCAATACCGGCTTGCGCCAGGGTGGCAAGCAGGGTCGATCGGTCCAGCAGGGGGGAGAGGATCTCGCCATCCGTCAGGCCGGGCCCGTAGATCTGGTTGAAAGGAATGGCCACGCTGCCGCGTTGGCGCAGGAAGCTGGC
The DNA here is from genome assembly GCF_040908275.1 of Aeromonas sp. R4-3. Taxonomy (NCBI): domain Bacteria; kingdom Pseudomonadati; phylum Pseudomonadota; class Gammaproteobacteria; order Aeromonadales; family Aeromonadaceae; genus Aeromonas; species Aeromonas sp. R4-3. The sequence continues at coordinate 31,131 of NZ_JBFODK010000020.1, read as the reverse complement.
GATGCTGTCGGAGGGGCGGCTCCAGTCCCCGCGCAGGGCCACCACATCGGGGGCGCTCAGGGCCTGCTGCACGTCATCTCGCAGCAGTACGTTGAATTTGTTGGCTTTGCAGGTGATGCACCAGTCGGCGGTCACATCGACGAAGACTCGCTTGTTCTGGGCCAGCGCCAGCGCTATGGCCTGCTCAGAGAGCGGCTGCCAGTCGACCCTGTCCTGCTGGGGCTTGCCGTCCAGGGTGAAGGCGCCACCGAGCAGCAGGGCCCCGCCCAGCAGGCAGCCCAGTGCCAGCCCCAGGGTCAGCGCGCGTATGCCGTGGCGCCACACCACGGCCAGCAGCAGGGCGACCAGCATCAGCGCCATCAGGATCAGCATCCAGAAGGGGCCTATGTGATTGCCGAGCAGACTGAGCAGCCAGAGGCTGGAGCCCAGCATCATCAGGCCGAGCAGGGTGCGCAGGCGCCCCATCCAGCGGCCCGGCTTCGGCAGCCAGAGCGCCAGGCGGGGGACGGCAGCGATGAGCAGCCAGGGCAGGCTCATGCCCACACCCAGCGCGGTAAAGATGAGCCAGAGCTGACCCAGCGGCGCCCCGAGGGCAAAGGCGACCGCAGTGCCGAGGAAGGGCGCGGAGCAGGGGGTGGCCAGCAGGGTGGCAAAGCAGCCCTGCAGGAAGTGACCCCCCAGGCCCTGGCCGCCGCTGGTGGCCAGGCGGGTATTGAGCTTGCTCGGCAGCCGCAGCTCGAACAGCCCCAGCAGATTGGCGCAGAACAGCGCCGTCACCACCACCATGAAGCCGATAAACCAGACGCTCTGGAACTGTATGCCCCAGCCGACGGCCCCCTGGGTGGCGCGCAGCAGGGTGCTCATCAGCGCCAGCGCCCAGAAGGAGACCAGGATGCCGGCACTGGCCGCCAGGAATTGCAGGCGCACCGGGCGGCGCTCCCGGCTCTCGAGTTGCAGCACGGATCCCAGCTTGAGGGCCAGCACTGGCAGCACGCAGGGCATCAGGTTGAGGATGAGCCCCCCCAGCAGCGCGGCTCCCAGCAGCCAGAGCAGCGACTGGCCGCCGCTCGGCAGGGTCAGGGGTTCACCTATGCGGACCTCGCTCTGCCAGGCCTGCTCGCCGCTCGCCAGTACCAACCCGAGTGGCTGATGACGGATATCGGGGGCATCCCCCTGCCAGCCATCGCTGACCGGAATGCGGGCGATCAGGGTGTTGCCCTGCACCTCCAGGCTGGGCTCGCCAAACTCGGCCCCCTCCAGGCGGTGGAGAAACACCTGGGGATCCTGCCAGCCCTGGTGGTTGTCTGCGGTCAGCTGCAGCTGGTTCTGCCGGTAGCCCGCCTTTAGGGTCACAGTGTCCGGCATGGCCTGCGGCTGGGTGCTCATCGCCTTCGCATAGGCAAGGTCGAACCCCTCAGGGGCAGCGCCGTCCAGCACCAGGGTGAAGGGGTAGTCGGTCAGGATGCAGACGTTGCTGCAGGTCGAGAGGCGCAGGGTGCCCGTCAGTGCCTCGCCGCCGCTGCGGGTGAGGCTGATGGGCAGGCTGACGTCCCCCTGGTAGCCCTGGGTCGAGATGCCGCTGACGTCGAACCTTCTGGGCACTGGCCAGTGCCACTGCGCCGCGGGCTGGGGCTCATCCCAGAGGATCTCGGGGGCTATGCCGCCTTCCCCCGGGTTCTGCCAATAGGTTTTCCAGCCGGATTCAAGCTGCAGGTTGAGTAGCACCCGGGGGGCGGCGGGATCCCGGGTGTCGGCTTGCAGCCGCACCTTGGCGTGATCGTTCTGGGGGCTGGTGAGCCAGCCGGTGTCGCTGGCCAACCCCATGGATTGCCACAGCAGACCGCTCAGCAACAGGGCGGTCTTGATGATGTTTGACATGTGTTTGTCTCTTGAAAATGAAAGTCAGGGTGGAGAAAACCGCCGCAGACTCATTCCCGCCAGACGCAGAGGGTGAGGTGCAGTCGCCGTTCGGGAGGCGAGATGTTGATGGGAGGAGGAAGCGCAGGGGCGCGGCGCGACAGGGGCGCCAGCAGGGCAATCACGAAGGCGATGGCAAAGAAGATCTGCTCGGCGCAGAGCAGATTGGCGGCACTGAGCCACTTGCCGTTGAGCTGGCAACTGCTGGGCTGGGGCGTCGCGGCTTGCCCCTCGTTTGCATCGGCGCTGGACGAGGAGAGGGGGAGCATCTGGCAGCTCAGGGCCTGGTCGAGCTGTGCCAGCCTGGCCAGCGGCTGGGCCGCACAGTTGAGCACCAGGATGCAGACCAGCAGCAGGAGTCTTGTCGCCACGCGTTGTCGCAAAATCATGCTCGTCCTACCCTGTTGAATGGGGCATATCCTATCGATCAATGGTGGCGTGAGCAAGCCAGCGGGATTCGATGCGACCACATGCTCCATCTGGGGTGGTCGGTTCTGTCTGGCGAACGCTTGTTCGCTAAAAGGGGGACCAGTATACTGCGCCGAGTCAAATTCCGAGGTGTTCGATGCTCAAACTTGCCCGTGTGCTGCTGCTTACCCTGCTGCTCATCTTCTGGTTCGTGTTTGGTCTGTTGCTCTGTCTGGTGCGTCCGCGCCACCCCAACAACGTCTATGTTTTCGCCCGCATGTACCATGCCGTCTGCCCGCTCATCGGGCTCAAGGTCCGGGTCACCATTCCGGACGAGGTCAAGTCGGCGGGGCCTGCCGTCTATGTCTGCAATCACCAGAGCAACTTCGACATCTTCACCGTGACCGGTGCCGTGCGCCCCGGCGTGGTGGCGGTGGGCAAGAAGAGCCTGCTGTGGCTGCCCTTCTTCGGCCTCATCTTCTGGCTCTCCGGCAACGTGCTGATCGACAGATCCAACCGCTCCCGCGCCATCGGCACCATAGGCCAGGTGGTGGATCGCATCAAGCATCACGGCACCTCCATCTGGATGTTCCCGGAAGGGACCCGCTCCCAGGGCCGCGGTCTGCTGCCGTTCAAGGCCGGCGCCTTCCACACCGCCGTCCAGGCCGAAGTGCCCGTGGTGCCCATCGTCTGCTCCAGCTACTTCGGTCAGGTTGACCTGAACCGCTGGGACAACGGCGAGGTGCTGCTGGAGATGCTGCCCCCCCTGTGCAGCAAGGAGCACGGCGCCGCCGGCATCCGCGATCTGTCGGATACCTGCCGGGCCAAGATGGAAGCCAAGCTGGCGGAGCTGGATGGCAAGCTGGGCCATCGCCCGGCCGCCTGATGTCTGAGCCCAACTGCATGAAGGGAGCCGCCGGCTCCCTTTTTTATTGGTTAAAATCACCACCATGTTGGCCATTTTTACCAACTCATGGCCTTGAGATGGCAACGTCGAATCTCCATCTATCTGTAAAGCAACAATAAATTATCTTGGCACGGCTCTTGTAATGCCATGGGAAGAGATAGCCATCCCCATGAACAAGGAGCCAGACCATGAGCGTATTCAGCCGCCTGACTGACGTGATCAATGCCAACCTGCACAGCCTGCTCGACAAGAGTGAAGAGCCGGAAAAGATGCTGCGTCTGATGATCGAAGAGATGGAGCAGGTGCAGATAGAGATGAGAACCCAGGCTGCCCGCGTCATCGCCGAACAGAAACAGCTGGAGCGCCATCAGCAGGCGCTGCGCCACCAGATCCAGGAGTGGTCTGCCAAGGCTGAGCTCGCCATCCAGAAGGGACGTGAGGATCTGGCCCGTGCCGCCCTCACGGAGAAGCTGGCCGAGGTCAAGAAGTGCGAGCAACTGGAGCAGGACAAGGCCCGGGTAGCCGAGGTGCTGGCCCAGCTCACCGCCGACAGCGAGCGGCTGGCGACCAAGCTGACCGAGGCCCGCGAGAAGCAGAAGATGCTGACCCTGCGCGAACAGACTGCCCACAGCCGGATCCGTGCCCGCGCCCAGGTGGACAACCAGCGCATGCATGAGCTGATGGCCCGCTTCGACGGCTTTCAGGGCCGGGTCGATCAGCTGGAAGCCCAGCTGGAGGCGGCTACCCTGGGGCAGAATCCCTCGCTGGAGGCCCAGTTCCGCGAGCTGGAGTTGAACGATGAGATTGAGCGCGAGCTGGCTCGCCTGAAAAGCCGGAAGGCGGAGGCATAACCATGAGCCCCTGGCCCAAAGATCTGGCCCATCGCAAGCTGACCGGGGTCTGTGCCGGTCTGGCCAACGGGCTTGGGATCTCGAGGGTGACGGTGCGGGTGCTGGCCTTGCTGGCGCTTATCCTGATGCCGCCCCTGGCCCTGGCCCTCTATCTGCTGGCGGTGCTTGTCATGCCGCCCCGTCGTGAATTGAAACGCTGGCTGGATTGATCCCCGGATCAGAACCGCCGGCCACTGCAAGCCTGTGAGGAGCACAACATGCTGGAATTTATCGTCTTGATGCTGGTGCTGGTGACCATGGCGCTGACCGGTTTTACCGTGCTGGCCATGCTGCTGGTGAGCGGGGTCTTCGTGCTGTTTGGCGCCCTGGCCGGCATGTTTGCCCTCATCATCAAGCTGGCGCCCTGGTTGCTGCTGGTGCTGGCGGTGTGCTGGTTGCTCAGCCACAGGCGCAAGCAGTCGAACACCTACCGTTAAACCTCCCTGACCCTTTACGGCCACCCTTTTGGGTGGCCTTTTTTATGGCGGCTGGTTCAGGGGGACGGATTGATGGGGGCTGCGGCGGCGCTCAGCCAGGGCCGGCTCCAGTCGTGCCAGAGTTCGGGGTCGAGTACCAGGCGCTCCTTGAATGCCTTGCTCTGCTGCTTGAGGCGATACTCGAGGCGCAGCGCCTCGCCCTTGTCTGCCACCCCCTGGTGCCACACCAGGGTCAGCGGCCCCTTGCCACGCAGGGCACGGGCGCCCTTGCCGCTCTGGTGCTGGCGCAGGCGCCGCTCGGGATCCGTGCTGATCCCCGCATAGAGCGAGCCCGCGCCGGTGCGTACCAGATAGATAAACCAGCGGGGGGACGGTGTATCGGCCGCGATGGTCATGCTCATGTTTTGCGCCATTCGACCCCGCCGCGCCTGAGCAGGTGCAGGGGCAGCAGGCTCACCAGCAGGCCGGCCCAGACGAAGGCGAAGCCCACCGATTTCACCGGATCCGGGATCTCGCCAAACCAGAAGATGGCGAGCAGGAAGGCGAGGCTCGGCTCTATGTATTGCAGCAGCCCAACAGTGCTCATGCGGGTGCGTGCCACTGCGTAGCAGAACAGCCCCACCGGCAGCAGGGTCGCGGGGGCTGTGCCCATCAACAGCAGCTTGTCGGCCCAGTCACCGGCCATGAACTGGCTTATGCCGTGCAGCCCCAGCCAGGCGAGGATCAGCAGGGCGACGGGAAGCTGGGCCAGGGACTCGAGATAGAGGCTGACACCGGCATCGTGGCGCACCTTCTTCTTGATGAGGCCGTAGAAGGCGAAGTTGGCCCCCATGATCAGGGAGAACCAGGGCAGTTCGCCGTAGGAGAACAGCATGTAGGCCAGCCCCGCCAGGGCCAGGGCGACCGCCAGATGTTTCTGGGGGGTGAGCCGCTCCTTGAGGAAGAGCACGGCGAAGGCGATGTTGAACAGCGGCGTCATGAAGAAGGCGAGGCTGGTGGCCAGCACCTGGCCTGTGGTCAGGCACCAGGTGAACATGCACCAGCTGATGGACATGACGGGGCCCGCCAGCAGGATGAGGCCAAGCTGGCGGGGCTCGCTGCGCAGGCGTGCCCATGGGACCCGCACCCCGAGCAGCAGGAAGAGGCCGCCCAGCAGGATGACAGACCAGAGTACCCGGTGGGAGAGCAGCTCCCACATGTTGATCTCGGGCATGAACTGGTAATAGAGGGGCAGCATGCCCCAGAGCACGAAGGAGAGGGCCGCACTGCCGGGGCCCAGCCAGTTCTTCATCGCTTTCCGTTTATTAAATTAAACAAATGTGGCCGCATGATAAGTATCTGCCGCCGGTTCCACAAGCGGGATCCTGCCGGAAACTCTGTTACCATCAGGCCATGAACCGACTCGACCTGCTGTTTGAACAGATCCGGGCCTGCCGCCTGTGCGAGGCCTACCTGCCGCTGGGGCCCAGGCCGGTGATCCGCGGCAGCGAGCGTGCTCGCCTGCTGATCATCGGTCAGGCGCCCGGTACCCGCGTCCATGCCAGCGGCATCCCCTGGGATGATCCCTCCGGCGATCGGCTGCGTCACTGGCTCGGGGTGGACAAAGCCACCTTCTACGACGAGTCCCGCATCGCCATCATGCCGATGGGGCTCTGCTACCCCGGCAAGGGCAAGTCGGGGGATCTACCGCCCAGACCCGAGTGCGCACCCACCTGGCACGACAAGGTGCTGATGCTGTTGCCCAACATAGAGCTGACCCTGCTGATCGGCCAGTATGCCCAGCGCCACTATCTGCGGGAGGCGGGCAAGGATTCGCTTACCGAGACGGTGCGCAACTGGGCTGACTATGGCCCGGCCTGGTTGCCGCTGCCGCACCCTTCCCCCCGCAACACCTTCTGGCTCAAGAAGAATCCCTGGTTCGAGCAGGAGGTGATCCCCCATCTGCAGCAGAGGGTTGCCCCCTTGCTGCTCTGATTCAGACCGCCGGCTCGGCCAGCGGTTTTGACTTGCCGCGCGCCATGGCGACCAGCGGCAGTATGATGCACAGGCACCCCAGCAGCAGCGGCAGACCCGGTTGCTCGTCGAACAACCAGACCCCGATGGCGACCGCCATCAGCAGGCCCGTGTACTCCGCCGAGGCGATCTTGCTCGCCTCCGCCTTGCGATAGGCCACCACGCACAAGCCCGCATAGACCATGATCAGCGCCGAGGAGCCGAAGGCGGGCCACCACATCTGCCACTGCCAGGCTCCCCCTTCCCACCAGGCCAGCGCCAGTATGATCGGCATGCTCAGCACGTTGGTGAAGAACAGGGTCTGGGCTATGGGCTGCTGGAGGGGGATCCGCTTGATCAGCAGGTTGTTGACCGCCATGGAGAGCGCCACTCCGAGCGCCGCCAGGGCGGCCCAGTTCACCTCGGTCGGGCGCAGCACTATCAGCACACCGATGAAACCCACCAGGGCCGTCAGCACCTTCTGGCGCGACAGCGCTTCCCCTGCCAGCCAGACCGCGAGCGGCACCATCAGCAGCGGGGCCGCATAGAAGAGGGCATTGGCGGTAGCCAGCGGCAAGCGGGTGAGGGCGACCACCATCAGGCAGACGCCGATCGCCCAGATGTGGGCCCGCAGCAGGTGCCACTTGATGGCCACCGGCGGGTTGCGGCGCCAGGACCAGAGCAGCCAGGGTGCCAGCAGGAGGGCGGCGGAGAGCTGGCGGAAGAAGACGAACTGGAACACCGGCTGGCTCGGCTCCAGCACCTTGACCAGCGCATCGGAGAAGACCGCCACCATGTTGCCCAGCACCAGATAGAGGATGCCAATCCCGACTGCGTTCATACCACCTCCCACGTTAGATGAGGGAAGGGTAGTCTGACGCCCGTTATCCAGTAAAATGATAAAAAATCACCATCCATGAGAATTTTGGATAATGAAGCTACCTCCCCTGCGCGCCGTTCAATACTTCGAGGCGGTTGCCCGCCTGCTCAGCTTCTCCCGTGCGGCCCTGGAGCTCAATGTCAGCCAGAGCGCGGTCAGCCACCAGATCCGCCTGCTGGAGGACTTTCTGGGGGAGCGGCTGCTGCTGCGCCAGGGGCGCCTGCTGTCACTGACCGCCCAGGGGGAGAGCTATTTCGAGGGGATCTCCGCCGGGCTCGGCCAGATAGCCCAGAGCAGCGAACAGCTGCGCGGTGGCGGCGAGATGCGGCTGCGGCTCGCGGTCTACAGCTCGTTCGCGGTGAAGTGGCTGATCCCCAGGCTGGCCGGGCTGCGCCAGCTCTACCCCGAGCTGGATCTGAGCCTCGAGATGGTGGCGGAAGATCCCGAACTCTCCGATCGGGTGGCGGATTGCTTCATTACCGTCTCCCCCCACGGGCGCGGCTATTGCCACGATCTCATCTATCGGGAGCGGCTCTTTCCGGTCTGCAGCCGTCGCCTGTTGCAGCAGGTGGAGGGAGAGTGGCCTGCCGCCATCTGGCAGTTGCCGCTGCTCTCGGTGCAGTCCATCTACAAGGCGCGGGGGGAGGATTGGCAGCGCTGGGCCAAGGCGGGGGGGCTGGTCATTCCGGACGAGGCGCGGATGCACCACTTCAGTCATGTGCTGCTGGCGATGGAGGCGGCGGCCTGGGATCAGGGGGTGGCATTTGTGAACGACTACATGCTGCGACCGGACGATCCCCAGCTGGTGGCCTTGCCGGTGCACCAGCTGGAGACGGGGGATGCCTTCTACTTCACCTGCAAGCGATCCCGGGCCCATGAGCCCGCCATCAGCCGGCTGCGCCAATGGCTGATGATGGAGACGCGCCAGAGCATGCCGCTCTAGCCGGTGGGCTGCCGGCTCAGGATAAACAAAGGGCAGGGGATGAACGAGGGGCCGAGATTCGGAGTGGCCTGATAACTAGGATCAGGCCACTCCAGGCTCAGGCTTTCTTGAACTGACTCAGGATAAAGAGGCTGGTGGCGCAGACCACGACCGAGGGGCCTGCGGGGGTGTCCTGGTACCAGGAGAGGGTCAGGCCCCCCAGCACGGCGAGACAGCCGATCAGGGCCGCGAAGCCGGCCATCTGCTCCGGCGTCTGGCTGAAGCGGCGGGCGGTGGCGGCGGGAATGATCAGCAAGGATGTGATGATCAGCGCCCCGACAAACTTCATGGCCACGGCGATCACCAGGCCTATCAGCAGCATCAGCACGCAGCGCAGCACGTCGACCCGCACCCCTTCCACCCGCGCCAGCTCCTCCGAGATGGTCATGGAGAGCAGGGGATCCCACAGCCGCCACAGGGTGAGCAGCACCAGGGCGCCGCCGCCGTAGATCCAGAGCAGGTCCATGGGCTGCACCGAGAGCAGGTCGCCGAACAGGTAGGCCATCAGATCCACCCGTACATTGTCCATGAAGCTCAAGGTGACCAGGCCAAGGGAGAGGGCGCTGTGGGCCAGGATGCCGAGCAGGGTGTCGGTCGCCACCTGCTGGTTGCGGCTCATGATCACCAGCAGCATGGCCATGGCGAGGCAGCAGACTACCACCGCCAGGGTGAGATCCACCTGCAGCAGTATGCCCAGCGCTATGCCGAACAGACAGGCGTGGGAGAGGGTGTCGCCGAAGTAGGCCATCTTGCGCCACACCACGAAGCTGCCGAGAGGCCCGGCCAGCAGGGCGATGCCGAGGCCGGCCGCGAGGGCATATAACAGAAAGCTGTCCACTTGAATGTCCTTAACTGCGCTTATGGATTGCGAGACGGCAGGCGGATGACGGGGACCTGCGGCTCATGATGATGGTGTTCGCCGTCGCAGTGATGATGGTGGGTATAGACCGCCAGCACCTCCCGCTCCGGGCGTCCAAACAGGCGGGCAAATTCGGGGTGGCGCGCCACGCTCTCCGGCTCGCCGTGGCAGCAGATGTGGCGATTGAGGCAGATCACCTCGTGGGTGCTGGCCATCACCAGGTGCAGATCGTGGGAGACCATCAGCACGGCGCAGTTGAACTCGGCCGCCAGCTGGCCGATCAGGGCGTAAAGCTCGATCTGGCCCGTGATATCCACCCCCTGGACCGGTTCGTCCAGCACCAGCAGCTCGGGCTTGACCAGCAGGGCACGGGCCAGCAGCACTCGCTGCATCTCGCCGCCGGAGAGTTTCTGCATCCGGTTGTCCAGCAGCTCCTGGGCGCCGACCCGCTCCAGCGCTTCCTCGATGGAGAGGCGGCTGTTCTTGCCGAGCTGCAGGAAGCGGCGCACCGTCAGCGGCAGGGTGGGATCCAGATAGAGGCGCTGGGGAACATAGCCGACCCGCAGATCGCGACGACGAATGATCTTGCCGGAGTCCGGGTTGAGCAGGCCCAGTACCAGCTTGCTCAGGGTGCTCTTGCCCGCCCCGTTGGGGCCGACTAGCGTGGTGATTTTGCCTTTGTTCAGGGTAAAGGAGACCTTGTCGAGCACGGACCGTCCGTCAAATGACAGACAGACCTCTTTCAGCTCCACCAGTTGGGTCATGACAGCTCCGGGGTTTACAGCCTGTGAGAGTTATAATATAACAGCGACGTTGGTTTGTTATATTATCACACACTCACTCCCTGACGAGACCTCTATGCGAATTCTTACTCTGATCACTGCGCTGCTGGCAGTGAGTCTGCCTGTCCGCGCCCTCGAGGTGCTGACCACCATCAAACCCCTTGGTTTTATCGCGGCGGCCATCACGGATGGCGTGAGCGAGCCCAAAGTCTTGCTGCCAACCGGTGCCTCTCCCCACGACTTCTCCCTGCGCCCTTCCGATATTCGCAGCATCAATGACGCCGATCTGGTGGTGTGGGTCGGCCCCGAGCTGGAAGGTTTCATGGCCAAGCCGCTGGCCGATCATCCCCACAAGCTGACCCTGACCCAGGTTCCGGGGATGCCGCTGTTCAACTACGCGACTCAGGGCAGCCAGGATCCCGTTCATCATGACGACCACGACCATGATCACGCCGCCCATGGGCATGATGACCGCGATGAAGGTCATGAGGGGCATCACCACGAGGGGGTTGATCCCCATATCTGGCTGGGGCCGACCCAGGCCAAGGTGATTGCCAAGGCGATCGCGACCGAGCTTGGCAAGCAGGATCCAGCCAATCAGGCCCGTTATGCCGCCAACCTTGCCGCATTCGATGCCAAGGTGGACGCCAAGGACAAGGTGATCGCCGAACAGATGAAGGCGGTGAACCAGAAGGGCTATTTCGTGTTTCACGAGGCCTATGGTTACTGGGAGCGTCACTACGGCATGAGCTCCAAGGGCCACTTCACCGTGAGCCCGGAGCGTCGCCCCGGCGCCAAGACACTGGTGGAGATCCGCAAGGCGCTTGAAGAGAAGCAGGCGAGCTGCATCTATGCCGAGCCGCAATTCTCGCCTGCGGTGATCGAATCGGTCGCCCGCAACACAGGCGCCAAGGTGTTGCTGCTGGATGAAGTGGGTGAGCAGGTGCCGCTTGGTGCTGATGCTTATCCGCACTTCATGCAACAGCTGGCAGACGCCTTCGCCCAGTGCCGCTGAGTCATCCCAGACTCGCCCTATGGGGCGGCCGCGGCCAACTATACTGACCTCCAGCGTCTGATATGGAGCGTCAGTTATGAAATTATTGCTTGTCCCCATCTGCACCCTGGCACTGCTCTGTGCCAGCGTGCAGGCCTCCCGCCTGTCCGAGCACATTGCCAGCCCCGAGCTGAAGGCAAAAATGCAGGAAGTCTATGGCGCCAGGGCTATCCAGCGCGCCGAGGCCTTTTCACGCCTGCTCGCGCCCAGAGCGGGCACCACGGATCAGCAGAAGCTGGAACTGGTCAATAACTACTTCAACAATCTGACCTACAGCGAGGATCCCAGGCTTTGGGGGGACGAGGACTACTGGGCCAATCCGCTGGAATTCATCGGGGCCAGAGGGGGTGACTGTGAGGATTACAGCATCTCCAAGTACTACACCCTGATGGAGCTCGGCGTCGACGAGAAGAAACTGCGGCTGGCCTATGTGAAGGCGATCCGCTACAACCAGTTTCACATGGTGACGCTCTATTTCCCGACGACCAAGTCCGACCCTCTGGTGCTGGACAACATCAATGGTCGCATCCTGCCCGGCAGCAAGCGCAATGACCTGCAACCCGTGTACAGCTTCGATGCCAAGAGCATCTGGGTCATGAAGTCACGCCGTGAGGGGACCCTGGCCGGGAGTGCCGATCGCCTGACCCAATGGAAGTCGATGCAGAGCCGCTTCTCCAGCGAACATCTGCGTGCCCCTCGCCGCCAGCTATAGCTTGCCTGCGGCCTTCAACTCCTCGAAATACCTTGCCGCCCCCGGATGTTGCGGGGCGTTCAGCACAGGACCAATCTTGTTGCGCGCCTTGTGGAACAGGTTGGCATAGCCATAGGTCTGCTCGTTGAAACTGGTCTGCTGGCTCAGCATGGCCTTGGTCAGGCGATAGGCGTCTTCATCCGGCGTGGCGGCATTGGTCACCAGGGTGGCGGCGATGGCAAAGGTGGGGGTGGCTTTCAGGTTGCCGGGATAGATGCGGGCCGGTACCTGGCTGCGCTGGTAGTATTTGACGCCTTGCAGTAGTTGATCCCGGGTCGTGCCCTCGATGGCCATGAAACGGATGGCGCAGCGTTTGGATGTCTCCAGCACGATGCGGTTCGGGTGCCCCATCACCAACCCATAGGCATCGATCTGTTTGCTGCACAAGGCTTCGGACAGATTGGCCACGCTCTTCAGATCGAGATCCTGTTCCTTTGCCCCCAAGACGTTGAACAGTGCCATCGCCGTCTGGCGAGTGCCCGAGCTCTTGAGTCCCATGCCGATGGGGGCCAGCTTGAGTTGCTCCAGGGTGGTGATGTCGCCATCGGCCCGCACCACTATGGTGAAAGGCTCAGCATGGGTGGCAAAGAGGGTTCTCAATTCGGGCTGGGGTTGCTTGGCGAAGGGTCCCGTGCCCTGGCTGGCCTGATAGAGCCAGTCAGACTGGACGAGGGCGTAGGGGATCTCTGCGGCTTGCAACTGCCGCAGATTCTCGATGGAGCCCGAACTGGCCTGGGGTTTGCATTGCAGTGTGGGGTCGCTCTTGTGAGCCAGTCGACAGAACTCCTTGATGACCTGGTAATAGATACCCTGTTCTCCCCCCGTGCCTATGGTCATGGACACCGCATGCGAGCCGGGCTGCCACAACAGGGCAAGCAATAGGATAGGGATTCTCATGATGCCTCCTGGCTGGCATAGCCATCGATGCCCCAACTGCGCAGGGTATCCGTGTCGTTGATGTCGCCGGCTTCTGCCAGCAGGGTATAGCCGGAGGCATGCAGACACTGGGAAAGCAGGTTCCAGTAGAGGGGGACCTGGGTCAGCTGGCAGCTGATGAAGACCGGCTTGATGGGGTCTAGCTTTGTCAGGTTGTCGTTGTTCATGGGCACATTGCTGAATGCCATCTCGACCCCCTGAGCCTGAAGCGCCCCCAGGCGCTCCTCGGCCAGGGGAGGGAAGCTGGCCAGATCCCAGCGCCAGTCCAGGGTCTTGCCCCTGGCGCTGGCCAGGGAGGAGGCGAACTGTGCCCAGTCAGGATGATTGAGCAGGCTGAGGGGGAGCTGTAGCCCTTCCGTCTTCTGAGTCAGCCAGTCGTTGAGCAGCGCCCGGATCTCATCCGGCGAGCTGTCCGTGGTTGGTGGGGTCTGGGGCAGTAACCGGCTATAGAGGCGGATGTTTCCCTGAGTGGAGAAAAAGTGTTGCAGATACATGCCGTTGGCGATGTCGGTCAACCCCGCGAGTTTCTGATGGGCCTGCAGGCTGTCATGTTTGCCGAGCTGGGTGATCTTGAGCCTTTGCTGCAGCAGATCCCGCTTGCGCTCGGAGACCAGCTGGTTGATGGAGACCACGACCTCCTGCAACTCGCGAAGCCATGGGGTTGGCAGATTGCCGCTGAACTGGCGTTTGCGGATCTGCACCAGTTGCAGGCTGACTTGTTCGAGGGGGCGCAGCAGGCGGCCGCACACCCAGGTGATCACCAGAGTGAATACCAGCAGACCCGCGAGCAGTGCCAGTCCGGTGCGGCTGATGGCGTTCCAGAGGTGTTGGTAGGCGTATCCCTCGTGGCCCTCGAGGGTGAGGGTGCCCAGAATGCGCCAGCCATCTGTGAGCTCCTGCTCGATCTTGACAGGTGGCATGTGGACGACAGCCGGCAGCCAGCTGGGGATATTTTGCTGGGCCGTGTGGAAGACTTTCTGGAACAGCAACTGGCCATCGGGATCCAGCAGCGTGACCGAGCTGACGAAGCCGCCATCGAACATGGCGTTGACTATGGTTTCCGCCAGCACCTTGTCATCGTTGAGCAGGGTGCCTTGCAGTACCAGACCCAGGGCCGTGATGGCCGTCTCCAGGTTGGCCGACATCTGATCGAGGATGGACTGCCGTACCGTGGTGATCTCCAGCATGAGCAGCAGGATGGCACCAATGGTGAACAGGATCAGAATGATTACATTTAACAATCTTGCCAATGACATACCCACTCCCTGGAAATGTTTTTGCAACATCTGATGGTCCGGGGGTGAACGCAACCGGACTTGGTTCTTAAAAATAGAAAAAAATGGCTGAAAAAGGCGATCATTTCTGCCCATGCAGGAAGGTTATGCATAAAATGTGAGTTTCGTGCATATCGCGATGAACTTTTTGTAAGTATTTAGGTCTAAAACCCAGATATTCGGTTTTCATAATAAAAAATCATAAAAACAGACCCACAACTACCACCCTTAGATCTAATAACAGGATAGCGGATGAAACGTCTCCGTCCCTTGGTAGCACAGGCTGCCAATTGGGAACCCCCGGTTCCCCGCAAACATTTTTACGCCATGCTATTGCTCACGGCCATGACGCTGTCAGCGGTAGCCGTATTGCCAGCTCCAGGTGACATCCTTGAGCGGCCATTGCGTCTGGAGTTGCCCATTGCCACCACTGGCACGGCAACCAACGAAGACAATACGGATTTTAACGACATCCCGGATCACGAACTGGTGGAAGCCGCGGCGCCGGAAGATGACATTCCGGCCGATGCCACGCCCCAGTGGCAGGATTACCGGGTACGCAACGGCGAGAACCTGACCACCATCTTCAACAATCTCGGCCTCTCCACCACCACCCTCTACAAGGTGCTGGATGCGGATGCCAAGAACAATCTGGCCCGCCTCAAGCCTGGCCAGACCATAGAGTTGCTGATCGATCAGGACAACATACTGCAGCAACTGAAGATCCGCCTGAACATCAAGCAGACTCTGGTGCTGGAGCGTACCGACGACACTTACAGCGCCAACATGCTCAATGAAGAGGTGCAGTGGCAGCAGAAGAGTTATGACGGCGTCATCAATGGCAGCTTCTACGTCAGCGCCCGCAACGCGGGGATCCCGGCCAACCACATCCAGAAGATTGCCAACCTGTTCCAGTGGCGCCTGAATTTCGCCAAGGATCTGCAAAGAGGCGACAAGTTCAAGGTGTTGGTGAGACAGGAGACTGTCGAGGGCAAGAGCACGGGCAACACCCAACTGCTGGGCGTCGAAGTGTTCAGCCAGGGCAAGGCGGTATCGGCCTGGCTGTCGGAAGATGGCAACTATTATGACGGCCAGGCGAACAGCCTGGAGCGCGGCTTCCGCCGGTATCCGACCCATAGTCGCTATCGGGTCAGCTCCAACTTCAACCCGGCCCGACGCCACCCCATTACCGGCCAGGTCCGCCCCCATGAGGGGACTGACTTTGCCCTGCCGGTGGGGACGCCCGTGATGGCGACCGGTGACGGTGTGGTACTCAAGGCGACCCGCCACCCCCTCGCGGGCACCTATGTGGTGATAAAGCACGGCCGCACCCTGATGACTCGCTATCTGCACCTGAGCAAGTTGCTGGTCAAACCCGGCCAGAAGGTGAAGATGGGGGACAAGATAGCGCTCTCCGGCAACACGGGCCGCTCTACCGGTGCCCATCTGCACTATGAGGTGCGAGTCAACAACCGCCCGGTGGACCCCATGAAGGTCAAGCTGCCGATGGCGGAGCCGCTCTCCGGCAAGGACAAGCGCCAATTCCTTGCCAAGGTGAAGAGCTATCGCAAGGAGATGGAGGCGGGTTGAGCCCCTCTCTGCGGATACAAAAAAGGCCCCGCCAATGTGGCGGGGCCTTTTTGCTGGTGGTTGGGCTCAGTAACCCTTGTCGAAGTCGATGCGGCCATCGAGTTGCTGGCCGTCGATGAAGCGGATGTAGTTGCGGATGAAGATCTGGGCCACATCTTCCGGGAAGCTGTAGGCGCTGTTGTGGGGGGTGATGATGAGATTGGGCTGATGCCAGAGCGGGCTGTCGGCGGGCAGGGGCTCCTGCTCGAACACATCCAGCACCGCAGTGCCCAGCTTGCCGCCGCGCAATGCCGCCAGCAGATCCCCTTCATGGACCGCATTGCCCCGGCCGACGTTGAAGAAGATGGCCCCCGGCTTGCAGTGGTTGAAGCGATCGGCGGTGAACAGATGGCGGGTCTCGCGGGTCGCCGGCAGTACGCTGACGATGACGTCGGCCTGGGCCAGCATCTTGTTCAGCGTCGGCAGCTGATACACCTGATCGAAGCCGGCGCGCTCATTGCCACTGTGGCTGATGCCGAGCACCCGCATGCCGAAGTGCTTGGCGGTGTGGGCTATGTGCTGGCCTATGCTGCCGGTGCCCAGGATCAGCATGGTGCGTCCCTTGAGCCCCTGATAGGGATGGCTCTGCCACAGTCGTTGTTGCTGCTGTTCGCGGTAGAGCGGCAACTGGCGCGACAGGTTGAGCAGGTGGCCGAACACATACTCGCTCATCAGCGGCCCGAAGATGCCGCGCACATTGGTGAGCAGGTAGTCGCGGCGGCAGCTGGCATCCAGCAGCACGTCGACCCCGGCGTAGGTGGACTGGAGCCAGCTCAGCCTGTCGGCCTTGGCCAGCAGGGGTCTGGCCCGTGCCGGTTCTGCCATCAGGATGTGGGCATCACCGATCATCTTCTCGGCATCGCTCTGGTTGTCGGCTCGCAGTATGTGCAAATGGGGAAGGCGGGCGGCCTTGAGCAGGCGCTCATAGTGGTTGTTGTCCTGGCTGAGCAGAAGCAGGGTACGTTGGCTCATACTCTTGTTCCTTATCATGTTTGCGGCACGGCGGAGGAGGGGTCTGTCCTCATCTTACCCCAGTTGATCGGGCAAGATAGTCGACCAGGGCGCTTTTTCGTTTTCGCCACGCCCCTCGTGGGCTACAATCTGCCCCACATTTTGCAAAGGATCCGACTCCAGTGTTTGGTGACAAGTTTTATAAGCGACTGGCCGAGCTGCAGCCTTGGCAGCAGACCGTCTACACCCTGGCGCTGGCAGAGCGCATGTACCCCAACTATGTGCTGTTTACCCAGGCAGCCGGTTTCGGGGATGCGAAGGCGTTTCGCCACGCGCTGGATCAGATGTGGAACTACCTCACCGTGAAGGGATCCCGCGTTAATCTGGGGGCCATCCTGGAGGCGTTCGAGGTCTATATTCCCGAGCCTGGCAAGTTTGAATCCTACGGGGCCTACCCGGCGCTGGATGCCTGTGTGGCGCTGGGCTGTGCCTACAACTCGGTGATCTGCCGGGTGGGGGAAGAAGCCATGGATGCCAGCCACGCTTCGGTCGGTACAGTGGCCGGTTTCATCGAGATGCTGGAAGAGCGGGATCTCAGTGACGAAGAGCTCTACGAGCACGAATACATCGAGGCAGAACTGGAGTTCCAGGTCGAACTGCTCAAGCAGGTCGCCCATGAGCGCGACAGCGATCGCATCCTGGCCATCCGCACCTTTGCGGCCCAGGGCGGCGTCTCCAACATAGGCATCAGCCTGGAAGAGTGATCTCCCCGCATGCTTCCCATAAAAAAAGCTCCCATTCGGGAGCTTTTTTTATGGCCGTCTTTTGTTCAGGCGCGCTCTTCGGTGAGCGGTCTGACGCTCAGCACGGGAGCCGCGTCTATGCCGTCGGCATTCATCATGGCCGAGATCCGTTGCAGGGAGGAGAGCAGCAGTCCCTGTTCCCAGTTCTCCAGGGCCTGGAAGCGCTGGATGAAGCTCTCCTGCAGCGGGGTGGGGGCCTGGGCGAGCAGGGCGCGACCCGCGTCAGTCAGTGTCGCATGCACCTTGCGCTTGTCGGTTTCGCTGCGGATGCGCTGCACCAGCTGGCGGCTCTCTAGCCTGTCCATGATGGTGGTCGCGGTAGCCTGGCTCATGTTGGTGTGATCGGCGAGCTGGCGCATGGAGATCTGGCCAAGCTCGTTGATCCCCTTGAGCAGCAGGAGCTGCGGCGACGTCAGCCCGGCCTCCTTGATCAGGCGTTTGGAGTGCATGTCGATGGCACGGATGATCTGGCGCAGAGCAATCAGCACTTCATCATGTTTTTCCATGGAGTCGGGGTCATCGCAGGGCAGTGGAGAGGCGCAAAATTCTCCGCCTAATCCCCAACAAGGTCAATATGGTTTTTGGTGTAATCATTTCTGCTCTAATGAATTTTATGTTAGGTTATTGGACAATTGCCGCATTTAAACCCGATATTTGAGGAGTGACATAATGAATGACGACCTGGATATCAAGTCCCTGGTTGCCGACCTTCGCGTGGTCAGGGTCCGCTATGAACTGCCAGATACCTCGGCTTTCGTGCGTTATCAGCCCGCCTATGACGAGGATCCCAACAACCTGCAGGTGCATCACTACGATGGTGAGCTGCCGCTCTCCTGCAGCGACACAGGTTCTTTCAGTCTAAAGGAGTTGGTGAACGAATTGCGCTACGCCTATGTGCTGGTGCACCTCTTCCCCGACGAGAGTGCCATGAACTTCTACCTGGCCGGTCTGGACAATGGCCTGGCCCAGCTCGAGTTCATCGGCGGCTCCTATGACTTCAACCGGCTCTGGATCACCAGCGGGATCTCCAGTCTGGGGGTGCCCATGGCCATCTTCCTCGGCAAGCGTCACGCCGTGAACGGCCAGCCTTCGGTCACCCTGGTGGATCACCGCGAGCGGGTGGCGGGTCGACTGGTCTATCGCGCCATCGGTGGTGCGGGGGATCACGTGGGTGAAGATTTTTTCAACAATGACTAAGGAGGCCCGATGAGAGCAACCAAAGGGCTATTGAAAGGCCTCAATCCCACCATGGCCATGACGGCCCTCACCGTCGTGACCCTGTTCCTGTTGTTTGGCGTGTTTGACCCGGATACCGCGGGAACCTGGTTCACCGGCGCCAAGGACACCATCATTGCAGGCTTCAAGTGGTACTACATTCTGGTGGTTGCCCTGTTCCTGTTCTTCGCCGTCTACCTGATGTTCAGCCGTTTTGGCAGCATTCGACTGGGCGACGACGACCAGGTACCGGAGTTCGGCTACTTCGCCTGGTTCTCCATGTTGTTCAGCGCCGGCATGGGCATAGGCCTGGTGTTCTGGAGCATAGCCGAGCCCATGTATCACCTGCAGGGCAACCCCTTCGTCACCGAAGGGATGACGCCGGAAGCGGCCCAGATCGCCATGCGCCTCACCTTCTTCCACTGGGGTCTGCACCCCTGGGCCATCTATGTGATCGTCGGCCTGTCGCTGGCCTTCTTCAGCTACCGTCGCAAGTTGCCGCTGGCCATTCGCTCCGTGCTCTACCCTATTCTCGGCGAGCGGATCTACGGCTTCTGGGGCCACGCCGCCGACGTGCTGGCGGTGTTCGGCACAGTGTTCGGGGTGGCCACTTCCCTGGGTCTTGGCGTCTCCCAGATGAACACCGGCCTCAACCAGATGTTCGGCATGGAAGTCTCCCAGCACAGCCAGCTCTGGCTCATCGGCGGCATCAGCCTGATCGCCACCCTGTCGGCCATCTCAGGCGTGGGGCGCGGGGTGAAGATCCTCTCCGAGCTCAACATCTGGCTCAGCGCCTTCATCCTCGCCCTCTTCCTGGTGCTGGGTCCAACCACCTATATCCTCAACGCCTATGTGCAGAACATCGGTGATTACCTGCAAAACATCGTCAAACTGAGCTTCTGGACCAACACAGAGGCCAACGGCACCTCGGCCTGGCAATCGAGCTGGACCGCCTTCTACTGGGGCTGGTGGATAGCCTGGGCCCCCTTCGTCGGCATGTTCATCGCCCGCATCTCCAAGGGGCGCACCATTCGCGAGTTCGTGCTTGGCGTGCTGCTGGTGCCCTCCCTGCTCGGCATGTTCTGGCTCACTGTGTTCGGCGGTACCGCCATGCATCTGGAGCTGTTCGGCGGTGGTGGCGTGGTGGCGGCAGTCAATCAGGACGTGACTCTGGCGCTCTACAAGACGGTGGAGCTGCTGCACTGGGAGACCTTTGGCTGGATTGCGAAAGGGGTGCTGACCTTGCTCATTTGCACCTACTTCATCACCTCCAGCGACTCGGGCACGCTGGTCATCACCACCCTGCTCTCCATCGGCGATCAGGATCCCCCCGTGCTGCACCGCGCCATCTGGGGACTGGGTCAGGGGTTGGTGGCGGCCATCTTGCTGGTTTCCGGCGGCCTGGCTGCCCTGCAAGCGGCCAGCATCATAGCCGCGCTGCCCTTCTCGCTGATCATGCTGGCCATGTGCTATTCGCTGATGCAGGGGCTCAAGCAGGAGAGTCAGCACCAGTTCGAATACCGGCAGAAGCTCAAACGCCATCCCGGCTCGGTCAATCTGAGCCTGCTGGATCGCATAGGTCCGGGTTGATGGCCCAGTGCCATTGAGGCAAAAAAGGGGAACCGCGAGGTTCCCCTTTTTTTTCATTGCCTGTGTTCCGGCGCAGCTGTCAGAGCATCTGCTTGAGGCGATAGAGCAGGTCCAGCGCCTGACGGGGGCTCAGCTCGTCCGGGCGCACCGCTTCCAGCTCTTCCACCACCGGATGGGGCTGCGGGGCAAGGCTCACCGGGGCCGGGCGGCTTTCACCGGCTGCGACCGGGGTGGCGCTTTCGAGCTCTGCCAGCTTGTGGCGGGCCTGATGGATCACCGATTTCGGCACCCCGGCCAGCGCCGCTACTTGCAGACCGTAGGAGCGGCTGGCCGCCCCCTCCTGCACCGCGTGCATGAAGGCGATGGTGTCGCCGTGCTCCACCGCATCCAGATGGACGTTGGCCAGCCCGCTCATCAGCTCCGGCAGACGGGTCAGCTCGAAGTAGTGGGTGGCGAACAGGGTGTAAGCGCCAATCTTGCTCGCCAGCTGTTCGGCACAGGCCCACGCCAGGGAGAGACCATCGTAGGTGCTGGTGCCGCGGCCAATCTCGTCCATCAGCACCAGACTGCGGGCGGTGGCGTTGTTGAGGATGTTGGCGGTCTCGGTCATCTCCACCATAAAGGTGGAGCGGCCGGAGGCGAGATCGTCAGACGCCCCGATGCGGGTGAAGATACGGTCGATGGGGCCGATGCGGGCGCTGTCGGCGGGCACGAAGGCGCCGATATGAGCCAGCAGCACGATCAGCGCGGTCTGGCGCATGTAGGTGGATTTACCGCCCATGTTGGGGCCTGTGATGATCAGCATCCGCCGCTCCCGCTCAAGCCGGATGGGGTTGGCGATAAAGGGATCGCTCATCACCTGCTCCACCACCGGATGGCGGCCCGCCTCGATCAGGATCTGATCCTCATCGATGAGCGTCGGACAACGATAGTCCAGCGTCTCGGCCCGCTCCGCCAGATTGGCCAGCACGTCCAGCTCCGCCAGCGCGGCGGCGG
Source organism: Aeromonas sp. R4-3 (assembly GCF_040908275.1). Classification (NCBI taxonomy): domain Bacteria; kingdom Pseudomonadati; phylum Pseudomonadota; class Gammaproteobacteria; order Aeromonadales; family Aeromonadaceae; genus Aeromonas; species Aeromonas sp. R4-3. The sequence continues at coordinate 9,878 of NZ_JBFODK010000020.1, read as the reverse complement.
ACTCCTGCAGGTCGCCAAGGTGGGGCAGCAGGGCATCGAGCAGCTCCTCGTAGAGGCGTTTTTCCAGCGCCAGCGCCTGAGCCTGGGCGGTGAGTACCTTGTCCTCGTACTTCTTCAGCTCGTCGATGATGTAGCGTTCGTTGTTCTTGAGGGTCTGGCGGCGGATGTAGTGGGCCGGCACCAGATGGCTGTTGGCGCGGCTCACCTCGATATAGAAGCCGTGCACCTTGTTGTAACCCACCTTGAGGGTGTTGATGCCGGTCAGCAGCTTCTCTCGCTCCTCGATGCGGGCGAGGCTGGCGGTAGCGCCGTTGGCCAGATCCCGCAGCTCGTCCAGCTCCTGATTGAAGCCGTCACGGATGACGCCGCCATCGCGGATCAGCACCGGCGGTACCTCCATCACTGCGCGCTCCAACAGGTCGAGCAGCTCGGGGAAGGTGCTGGCACGCTCGGCCAGCTGCTGCACCGCTTCGTGCTCGTTGCCGGCCAGCAGGCGTTGCAACTCGGGCAACTGGGCGAAGGCCTGACGCAGGCGGGTGAGATCGCGCGGGCGGGCCGAGCGCAGGGCGAGGCGCGCCAGCACCCGCTCCACATCGCCCACCTGACGCAGCAGGTTGCCCAGCTCGTTATAGAGGTTCTGCTCGATGAGCTCCTTGATGGTGCTCTGGCGACCCTTCAGGATCACCCGATCGCGGATCGGCTGGTGGATCCAGCGCTTGAGCAACCGGCTGCCCATGGGGGTGGCGGTGCGGTCCAGCACCTCGGCCAGGGTATTTTCATAGCCCCCCGCCAGGTTCTGGGTCAGCTCCAGATTGCGGCGGGTGGCGGCATCCATGATGACCGCATGATCGGGCTGCTCGAGGCGCACGCTGCGGATGTGAGGCAGGGCGGTGCGCTGGGTGTCTTTCACGTACTGCATCAGGCAGCCGGCGGCGCAGAGGGCTGTCTCGCTCTGCTCGACCCCAAAGCCCACCAGATCCTGGGTGCCGAACTGCTGGCAGAGCAGCTTGCGGGCTGTGCCGAGCTCAAACTCCCACTCCGGGCGGCGGCGCAGGCCGCGGCGACCCTCGACGTGGCGCAGGAACTCGAAGGATTCCGGGTAGAGCAGCTCCGCAGGATTGGTGCGTTGCAGCTCCGCCAGCAGGGTCTCTTCCTTGTCGAACTGGTTGATGAAGAAGCGGCCTGAGCCTATGTCCATGGTGCCGTAGCCGAAGCGGCGGCCATCGTGGTAGACGGCGGCGATCAGGTTGTCCTGTCGCTCGCTGAGCAGCGCCTCGTCGGAGACGGTGCCCGGGGTGATGATGCGAATGACCTTGCGCTCCACCGGCCCCTTGCTGGTGGCGGGGTCCCCCACTTGCTCGCAGATGGCGGCGGATTCACCGAGCTGCACCAGCTTGGCCAGATAGCCCTCGATGGCGTGATAGGGGACGCCCGCCATGGGAATGGGGCTGCCCGCGGACTGGCCGCGCTTGGTCAGGGAGATGTCGAGCAGTTGGGACGCCTTGCGGGCATCGTCATAGAACAGCTCGTAGAAGTCGCCCATCCGGTAGAACAGCAGGATCTCCGGGTTCTCGGCCTTGAGGCCAAGATACTGCTGCATCATGGGGGTGTGGGCGCTCAGGTTGGCGCTGGTGGCTTGGTGCTGTGCTGTCATGTTCTATTCCAGAAGGTGCTCTTGCGGGCAAGCGTCTGCCGTAATGGGTCTGAATCTGGTGGCCATTCTACATGCTCGGGCCGAGATGGTGAGGGGTTATCTCGCTTTGGGGAAGGCAGTCCTGAGGTTTCAGGGGCCGGGTGGCGTTGGCAGGCCGTCACCGGGATCAGAAGCGAAGAGGGGCGGGGGTGCGAGGCGTGGAGGGGGGGGAGGGGCAAGATCCCCGCCATCAGCGCGGGGATTTGGCGTCACAGAAACGGGAGCCGTCTCTCAATACATGGCTTCGTTGCCACTGAGCATCTCGTGCAGCTTGGTTTTCTGCTCCGGGGTCAGCACCTTGCTGACTTCGAACAGGTAATGGGCACGGTAGTAGCGGGCCTCGGCCTGCACGTTGCTGATGGTCTGCAACTGCTTCTTGGCGGCGGCTTCGTCCCACTTGCCAGTCTTGATCATGTTGATGATGACGTCCTGACCGATGGCGTCGAGCTTGACCGAACCGAGTTCCTTGGCCGCCTGCTCACGCAGGCTCTTGATCTGCTCAACCTGTGCGGTGGAGAGGTTCAGCTCTTGCGCCAGGGTGGTTTCGCTCTGCAGCTCGGGGGCGCTCTCGGCGGCAAAGGTGTTGGTGGCAAAACAGATCGCCAGGGCAGTCATGGCGACTTTAAATTGATGCTTCATCTGCTTTCTCCAGTATCCCAAAAGATAGAAACCGCATACAGGGCGGTGCCTGCTGATTATAGGAAGCCCCCATGTACTGGAGCTTAAGCGTTGGCGACTTGCCGCTGTGGCGCACTTGCGTCTAATGTCCGGCAGGGCCATGCCGGTCGGTCGCTGACGCAGCCGGCCCCGGGTCGGTTGCTCGCGATTCGGGGCGACTGCATAATGACCCCCATGTTTCCCCCGCAAGGGGCCAGAGAGGGCATGATGATGGGGCTTGAGGCAGAGATCGACCGTTTATCCCGGGAGCTCGGCGAGGCATTGCAGGCACGAGGCTGGTTCGCAGCCACGGCGGAGTCCTGTACCGGGGGCGGCGTTGCCACGGCCATCACGGATATTGCGGGCAGCTCAGGCTGGTTCGACCGCGGCTTTGTCACCTACACCAACGAGGCCAAGCAGCAGATGCTGGGGGTGAGCGTCGACAGCCTGCTGCGCCATGGCGCCGTCAGCGAGGCCGTGGTGCTGGAGATGGCTAGAGGGGGCCTGGCCCGTTCCGATGCGGGGATCTGCGTCGCCATCAGCGGCATTGCCGGGCCCGGTGGCGGCAGTGACGACAAGCCGGTCGGCACCGTCTGGTTCGCCTGGGCGGATCGCACGGGCCGTCATCAATCCCTGCTCGCCCGCTTCGATGGCGACCGCCATCAGGTGCGCCAGCAGGCGGTCAGGCAGGCCTTGTCCGGACTGCTGGCCCTGCTCAGATAAATTGGGCTTGATACTGTATGCATAAACAGTATACTTAGCCCAACTTCACTTCTACATCACGATTCCCAGCGGAGATTGGCATGGATCAGAACAAACAGAAGGCACTGGCGGCTGCGCTGGGCCAGATCGAAAAGCAGTTTGGCAAAGGCTCCATCATGCGTCTGGGCGACAGCAAGACCATGGATATCGAAGCCATCTCCACCGGCTCCCTCTCCCTGGACGTGGCGCTGGGCATCGGCGGTCTGCCGTGCGGTCGTATCGTCGAGATCTACGGCCCGGAATCGTCAGGTAAAACCACCCTCACCCTGCAGGTGATCGCGGAAGCCCAGAAGAAAGGCAAGACCTGTGCCTTCGTCGATGCGGAACACGCACTCGATCCTATCTATGCTGCCAAGCTGGGCGTCAACGTCGACGACCTGCTGATCTCCCAGCCGGATACCGGTGAACAGGCGCTGGAGATCTGCGACATGCTGGTGCGCTCCAACGCCGTTGACGTCATCATCGTCGACTCTGTGGCGGCCCTGACGCCGAAAGCGGAAATCGAAGGCGAGATGGGTGACTCTCACGTCGGCCTGCAGGCCCGCCTGATGTCCCAGGCCCTGCGCAAGCTGACCGCCAACATCAAGAACGCCAACTGCCTGTGTATCTTCATCAACCAGATCCGGATGAAGATCGGCGTCATGTTCGGTAGCCCCGAGACCACCACTGGTGGTAACGCGCTCAAGTTCTACGCCTCCGTCCGTCTGGATATCCGTCGCATCGGCGCCATCAAGGACGGCGACGAAGTGGTCGGTAACGAGACCCGCGTCAAGGTGGTCAAGAACAAGGTGGCCCCGCCCTTCAAGCAGGCCGAGTTCCAGATCTTCTACGGTGCCGGCATCTCCAAAGAGGGCGAGCTGGTTGATCTGGGCGTCAAGCACAAGCTGATCGACAAGGCCGGTGCCTGGTACAGCTACAACGGCGAGAAGATAGGTCAGGGCAAGGCCAACGTGATGAAGCTGTTCGCCGAGAACAAGGTGATGGCCGCCGAGGTGGAAGCCCGCCTGCGTGAGCTGCTGCTCTCCGGTGCCGTACCGGTCGAGAAGCCGGTGGCCGCGGTCGCCGAAGAGTTTGAAGACGAAAGCGAACAAGAGTTCGAATAAGGAATAAGGAATAAGGAAGGCCGGGTTAATACCCGGCCTTGTCATTTATGGTCGATGAATCCTCCCCCGAACCCGTTGAACTCTCCTTTGAAGAACTGTTTGCCGCCGCCCGCGCCTTTGCCATGCGCAGTCTGGCTCGCCGTGAGAGCGCCGAGTCCGAGCTGGCCAAGCGGCTACGGCTGCAGGGCTTCAATGAAGAGGTGATCGAGGCGGTTGTCGAGTATTGCCGCGGCTACAACTGGGTCAATGACGATCGTTACGGCGCCATGGCGGTGCGGGCCGGTGCGACCAAGGGGCATGGTCCCATCAAGATCCGCTTCGATCTGCGCCGCAAGGGGCTGGACGATATGCAGATAGACGCCGCATTCGACCAGCCGGAGCTGGATTGGTTCGAGCTGGCGTTCGCCCTGCTGGAGCGGCGTGCCAGAGTCGCCGATCTGGGGGATTTCAAGCTGCGGATGAAATGGCTCAAGTACCTGCTTGGGCGGGGCTTTACCCAGGATCAGGCGCGTTACGCCATCTCGGCACTGCAGCAAGGGGAGGAATAAAGGGCCGGTGCTGGCCATGGAGCCGTGGCGTGTTCCTGCGACGCGTGCAGATAAGGGAGGGCCTTTTCCCTGTTTTATCCTGTTTCAGATGGCCGCGGCGCCATGATCCGCCACCCAGCCGACTCCCCTTTCGGCTTGCTCCTGTACGGCGTCCTGCCGCTGCCCCGTCCATTGGGGGCTTTTTCACCCGTGACGGGCCCGCGCGTTTTACTTTACCCCGCAGAAAACTTACATTATTGCGATTAAAAGTCCGTATCCGAATCAAGCAGGATTTTCCATGTATATGTCCACGTCAGAGTTACGCGCAGCGTTTCTCGAGTATTTCCGCTCCCAGGGGCACCAGGTTGTCTCCTCCAGCTCGCTGGTGCCGCACAACGATCCGACCTTGCTGTTCACCAACGCAGGGATGAACCAGTTCAAGGACGTGTTCCTTGGCGCAGAGAAGCGTGCCTACAACCGCGCGACCACGGCCCAGCGCTGTGTACGGGCCGGCGGCAAGCACAATGACCTGGAAAACGTCGGCTATACCGCTCGTCACCACACCTTCTTCGAGATGCTGGGCAACTTCAGCTTCGGTGACTACTTCAAGCAGGACGCCATCCGTTTTGCCTGGGAATTCCTGACCGGTACCCTCAAGCTGCCCAAAGAGCGCCTGCTGGTGACCGTCTATGAAACGGACGACGAAGCTTTCAACATCTGGGCAAACGAGATCGGCGTGCCGGTCGAGCGCATAGTGCGCATCGGCGACAACAAGGGTGCCGCCTTTGCCTCAGATAACTTCTGGCAGATGGGTGATACCGGTCCCTGCGGCCCCTGCACCGAGATCTTCTACGACCACGGCGATCACCTCTGGGGTGGCCCTCCCGGCTCACCGGAGGAAGACGGCGACCGTTTCATCGAGATCTGGAACGTGGTCTTCATGCAGTTCAACCGTCAGGCTGACGGCACCATGGAGCCGCTGCCCCGTCCGTCCGTGGACACCGGCATGGGCCTGGAGCGTATCTCCGCCATCATGCAGGGCGTGCACTCCAACTACGAGATCGACATCTTCCAGGCGCTGATCAAGAAGGCCGCCGAGATCGTCGGCACCGAGGATCTGAGCAACCAGTCCCTGCGCGTCATCGCCGACCATATCCGCTCCTGCGCCTTCCTGGTGGCTGACGGCGTCATGCCCTCCAACGAAGGCCGTGGCTATGTGCTGCGTCGCATCATCCGCCGCGCCGTGCGCCACGGTCGCAAGCTGGGTGCCACCGAGATCTTCTTCTACAAGCTGGCCGCCGAGCTGGCGGTGCAGATGAAGGACGTGGCTGCCGAACTCATCGCCCAGCTGCCGCTGGTCGAGCGCGTGCTGCGCATCGAGGAAGAGCAGTTCGTCCGTACCCTGGACAGGGGCCTGCTGCTGCTCGAAGAGGTGCTGGCAAACCTGGGCGATGCCAAGGTCATCCCGGGCGAGGTGGTGTTCAAGCTGTATGACACCTACGGCTTCCCGGCGGACTTGACCGCCGACGTGGTCCGCGAGCGCGAGATCGGTATCGACGAGGAAGGCTTCAAGGCCGAGATGGAGAAGCAGCGCGCCCGTGCGAAGGAGGCCTCCAGCTTCGGCGTGAACTACAACGAGGTGTTGAAACTCGATTTCGAGACCCCATTTACCGGTTACAAGCAGCTGAGCCAAACGACTCAGGTGGTCGGCATCTACAAGGATGCTGTCGAAGTGAGTGGGCTGATCGCCGGTGAAGAAGCGGTGATCGTGCTGGCCGAGACCCCCTTCTACGCCGAATCCGGTGGCCAGGTGGGCGACAGCGGCATTCTGAAAGTGGATGACGGCATCTTCGCCGTGACCGACACCCAGTATGCGGGCAATGCCATCATTCACAAGGGCTATATGGAGCTGGGTACCCTGGAGAAGGGCGCCGAGGTGGAAGCCGTGGTCGACGGGGAGCGCCGTCAGGCCGTGGCTCTGAACCACTCTGTCACTCACCTGCTGCACGCGGCCCTGCGCCAGGCGCTGGGTGATCACGTGACCCAGAAGGGCTCCCTGGTCGGGGCGGAGCGCATGCGCTTCGACTTCTCCCACTTCGAAGGCCTGACCATGGCGACCATTCGCCGAGTCGAGGAGCTGGTCAACGCCCAGATCCGTGCCAACCACGATGTCGTCACCCAGGTGATGGATCTGGAAGCGGCCAAATCCGCTGGCGCCATGGCGCTGTTTGGCGAGAAGTACGAAGACGACGTGCGTGTCGTGCGCATGGGTGATTACTCCACCGAGCTGTGTGGCGGTACTCACGCCAAGCGTACCGGTGACATCGGCTTCTTCAAGATCATCGCCGAGAGCGGTGTTGCCGCCGGGGTGCGCCGCATCGAAGCTGTGACCGGCAAGGGCGCCATCGATTTCATGCACCAGCTGGCAGAGCAGTTTGAAGAAGCTGCGGCCCTGGTGAAAGGGGACCAGTTCTCCATCGGCAGCAAGGTGCGCCAGCTGTTGGACAAGTCCCGGATGATGGAGCGCGAGCTGGAGCAGCTCAAGGCCAAGCTGGCCGCTCAGGCTGGCAGCGACCTGCTGAGCCAGGTCATCGAGATCAAGGGCCAGAAGGTGCTGATCGCGGCGCTGGACGGGGCCGATCCCAAGTCCCTTCGCGGCATGCTGGACGAGCTGAAGAACCGGATGAAGTCCGGTGTCGTACTGCTGGCAACCAGCAGCGAGGACAAGGTCAACCTGATCGCCGGCGTGACCAGCGATCTGACCGCCAAGGTGAAGGCCGGCGAGCTGGTCAACCTGGTGGCCCAGCAGGTGGGTGGCAAGGGCGGTGGTCGTCCTGACATGGCCCAGGCGGGTGGTACCCAACCTGATGCGGTGCCGGCGGCCCTGCAATCCGTTCACTCCTGGCTGGAAGAGCGCCTGTAAACGGGCGAGGTGATCTGTGGCACTCTATGTACAGAAGTACGGCGGCACCTCGGTCGGCACGCTGGAGCGGATCGAGGCGGTAGCTGATCGTGTTCAGCTGAGCCGCGCCCAGGGGCATGATGTGGTGGTGGTCGTGTCCGCCATGTCGGGCGAAACAAACCGGTTGCTGGGCATGGCCCAGCAGCTGGATCCGGATGCCAACCGGCGCGAGATGGATGTGCTGGTCTCGACCGGTGAACAGGTCACCATAGCGCTGCTGGCCATCGCGTTGAACAAACGGGGTTGTCCTGCGGTCTCAATGACCGGTGATCAGGTTCGTATCCACACCGATTCCGCCCATGGCAAGGCGCGTATCACCCAGATCGACACCGGGCAGGTTCAGGCCGAGCTGGGTGCGGGCAAGGTGGTGGTGATCGCCGGCTTCCAGGGCCGTGATGAACACAACGCCATCACCACCCTGGGGCGAGGTGGTTCGGACACCACGGCGGTTGCCGTGGCGGCGGCCATCAAGGCCGATGAATGCCAGATCTTTACCGATGTGGATGGGGTCTATACCACGGATCCGCGCATCGAGCCCAAGGCACGCCGCCTCTCCACCATCACCTTCGAGGAGATGCTGGAAATGGCGAGTCTGGGGGCCAAGGTGCTGCAGATCCGTTCGGTGGAATTCGCGGGCAAGTACCGCGTACCGCTGCGGGTGCTGTCGAGTTTTGTCGACGGAGAGGGAACCTTAATCACATATGGAGGTGAGAGAATGGAAGCACCCCTGGTATCCGGCATTGCGTTCAATCGCAACGAGGCCAGCCTGACCATTCTGGGTGTGCCGGACAGGCCGACGGTGGCCGCGCAGATCCTGAATCCGATCAGCGACGCCAACATAGATGTCGACATGATAGTGCAGAACACCATGGGGGATGGCACCGCCGACTTCACCTTCACGGTGAATCGCGATGACTATCGCCGGGCTCGCGCCTTGCTGGAGGAGACCGCCACCCTGTTGGGGGCAGCCTGCGTGCAGGGCAACGGGGAGATCGCCAAGGTCTCCATCGTCGGGGTCGGCATGTGGAATCATCCCGGGGTCGCGCGCACCATGTTCAAGGTATTGGGCGAGGAGGGGATCAACATGCAGTTGATCTCCACTTCTGAAATCAAGATATCCGTGGTGATTGACGAGAAGTACCTGGAGCTGGCCGTGCGTTCGTTGCACTCAGCGTTCGGGCTGGATAATGAGCCTCATGAGCAGCCCTTGGGGAACAATCCCTGATTGATTTAGTTTCAACCATTTACCATATCGGTATCTTTGTAAGATAATGGCGCATATCGATATAAATACAAAACAGGATACAGGAGCAAGCGAATGCTTATTTTGACTCGTCGTGTAGGGGAAACCCTGATGATCGGTGACGAAGTGACTGTCACCGTGCTGGGCGTTAAGGGTAACCAGGTTCGTATCGGTGTGAACGCACCCAAAGAGGTCTCCGTACACCGCGAAGAGATCTACATGCGGATACAGGCCGAGAAAGTACCGGGCCAACCGAATTTCTAAGCCATCCCATTGGCAGCTTCAAGGCGACATCTCAGGTGTCGCCTTTTGTTTTTCCGGGCCCTGCAAATCGTCTTGCAGGGCCCGAAAGCAGGGGGTAAGTGTCGATATTGCTTGAATATTCCACGCTTTGACCAAATGCTGAGCGAACACGCTGTTTTCTCCAAAAAAGTGTTTGACTAAAAATCCCTGTGAAGTATTATCAGCCCCGCAAACGGAGAGGTGGCCGAGAGGCTGAAGGCGCTCCCCTGCTAAGGGAGTATGCGGCTTATACCCGCATCGGGGGTTCGAATCCCCCCTTCTCCGCCATTTGCGCCCGTAGCTCAGCTGGATAGAGTACCTGGCTACGAACCAGGTGGTCAGAGGTTCGAATCCTCTCGGGCGCACCATATTCGACTCATGATGAGTCATGTATCGGCCGTCAGCAGGTTGATACGCTAGAAAAGGCTTACTGTTGAGTAAGCTTTTTTTATCGCTTTAAATCAGGGCGCCCGTAGCTCAGCTGGATAGAGTACCTGGCTACGAACCAGGTGGTCAGAGGTTCGAATCCTCTCGGGCGCACCATTTAAAGTGAAATCAACGATTTATGAGCGCCCGTAGCTCAGCTGGATAGAGTACCTGGCTACGAACCAGGTGGTCAGAGGTTCGAATCCTCTCGGGCGCACCATTT